>JAFUPR010000004.1 GCA_017481145.1 Alistipes sp.
ACGAGTTATCAGATGAATACATCCTGAACACTCAGTATAAACTAAACCGCAGACCAAGACAAAAATTAAATTTTGAATCCCCTAAAAAGATGTTCTTTAAATTTTTATCTTAATTTTGCACTTAGTCTTTGAAACTACCCATGGATTTTTTTCGATTAGGTGCTTTGTTTTCTCGTTTATTATTTGTATCTTTGTGCGTTTTATACGATGACTTTATATTGAAAATATAAACAAACACAGATATATGAGTACCGAACAGGAAAAAGTGATGAAACACGAGGAGGAGTATTCGGCGTCGAATATTCAGGTTCTCGAGGGTTTGGAGGCTGTGCGTAAGCGTCCAGCAATGTACATTGGTGATATCGGCGAGAAAGGTCTACACCACCTTGTCTATGAGGTTGTAGATAACTCTATCGACGAGGCCTTGGCGGGTTATTGTAACGACATATACGTTACGATCAACGAGGATAACTCTATCTCGGTGAAGGATAACGGTCGTGGTATCCCTACCGACTGGCACGAGAAGGAGGGTAAGTCGGCATTGGAGGTTGTACTCACGGTGTTGCATGCTGGTGGTAAGTTCGACAAGGGTAGTTACAAGGTGTCGGGCGGTCTTCACGGTGTGGGTGTATCGTGTGTGAATGCGCTCTCAACGCTCCTTGTTGCAGAGATACACCGTGGCGGAAAGATATATAAGCAGACATACTCTAAGGGCGCTCCTATGTCTAAGGTGGAGATTGTTGGCGACTGCGACGATCGTGGTACGACAATCACCTTTAAGCCCGATGCGGAGATATTCACGCTCACACAGGAGTATAAATATGAGATATTGGCAAACCGTCTTCGCGAGTTAGCCTTCTTGAATAAGGGTATTCACCTTACGCTCACCGATAAGCGTGTGAAGGATGAGGAGGGTAATCCCCTATCGGATCACTTCTACTCGGAGTATGGTCTTTCGGAGTTTGTCGAGTATCTCGATGCTACGCGTGGTCAGAAGATTATCGAGAATATCATCTACCTCGATACCGAGGAGGGCGGCGTTCCCGTGGAGGTGGCCATGCAGTATAACGACTCATACTCTGAGAACGTACACTCGTATGTCAACAATATCAATACCATCGAGGGTGGTACTCACCTCACAGGCTTCCGTCATGCTCTCACGCGCACGCTGAAGAAGTACGCCGAGGATAGCGGCATGCTCGCGAAGCTTAAGTTCGACATCTCGGGTGATGACTTCCGCGAGGGTCTTACTGCGGTTATCTCAGTGAAGGTCGCTGAGCCTCAGTTTGAGGGTCAGACTAAGACGAAGCTCGGTAACGACGAGGTGGCAGGTGCTGTAAACCGCGCCATGTCGGCAGCCCTCGGTCACTATCTCGAGGAGAATCCAAAGGATGCTAAGGCTATCGTTCAGAAGGTGATCCTCGCTGCTCAGGCGCGCCATGCTGCACGTAATGCGCGCGAGGCTGTGCAGCGTAAGACCGTGTTGTCGGGTGCTGGCCTACCTGGTAAGTTGGCCGACTGTACCAGTCGCGACCGCTCTATAGCTGAGATCTTCTTCGTCGAGGGTGACTCGGCAGGTGGTACGGCAAAGCAGGGCCGTGACCGTAACTTCCAGGCCATCATGCCTCTGCGCGGTAAGATTCTGAACGTGGAGAAGGCGCAGGAGCACCGCATGTGGGAGAATGAGGAGATTAAGAATATGTTTACCGCCTTGGGTGTATCTATAGGCACAGCTGAGGATAGCAAGGCGCTGAACCTTGAGAAGCTCCGTTATGATAAGATTATCATCATGACCGATGCCGATGTCGACGGCTCGCACATTGCGACGCTTATGTTGACATTCTTCTTCCGTAAGATGAAGGCGCTCATCGAGAATGGACATATATATATAGCTACGCCACCCCTCTATCTTGTTAAGAAGGGTAAGCAGGAGCGCTACTGCTGGACAGACAAGGAGCGTGACGATATATCGGCAGAGTTTGGCTCGAAGGGCATCCACATTCAGCGATACAAAGGTCTTGGTGAGATGAACGCGCAGCAGCTGTGGGATACGACGATGAATCCCGATACGCGCATCCTGCGTCAGGTGACGGTGGAGAATGCTGCTGAGGCAGACCGTATATTCTCGATGCTCATGGGCGACGAGGTGCCACCACGTCGTGAGTTTATCGAGAAGAATGCTCACTACGCAAATATTGATGCATAGAGATTGTTAAATAGAGGGTTGCGCCAACGGTGTGACCCTCAATCATAAACTACTACACTATGAATGTAACAGTTATTGGTGTCGCTGGCGGCACAGGTTCGGGTAAGTCGACACTCGTAAAGCGCCTGCAGGAGGCCTTCTGTAATGATGATGTGGCAACGCTGTGTCACGACTTCTACTATAAAGCGCACCCCGAGCTTACGTACGAGGAGCGCACTAAACTCAATTACGACCACCCCGCTGCTTTCGACACGGACATTCTCGTAGAGCATATCCGCACGCTCAAGTCTAACGTACCCATCGAGCACCCTGTCTACTCGTTTGTCGAGCATAACCGTACCGACGAGAAGGTGTTGGTCAAGCCCTCAAGGGTTATCATAGTTGATGGCATACTAATATTTGAAAATAAGGAACTTCGCGAGTTGATGGATATCAAGGTTTTTGTCGATACTGATGCAGACATACGCCTTGCACGTCGCATCCTTAGAGATGTGTGCGAGCGAGGACGTACTATGCAGTCTGTGATAGACCAATACACCACGACCGTGAAGCCTATGCATGAGGAGTTTGTCGAGCCCTCGAAGCGCCATGCCGACGTGATTATACCCGAGGGAGGCTTTAACTCGGTGGCTGTGGGCATGCTTATACAGAATATCCGTTCACTTATAGACAATAAATAGTATGAAGAGAGTATATATTTTTGCGATTCTCGTGGTTGCTATGATGGTGACCGCATGTTCTAAGGAGAGCGCTGCACAGAGAGACTACGACTACCTTGTCGTGGCGTCAGAGGCTGTTATGGCTGATGGCGAGTGGGCGGCTGTCGCTGAGGCACTGGCCAACAAGCACAATGCCGAGATAGTTACCTACACCTCGGCACCACGTGATGCCTTTGAGGCTATATGCGAGGCATATCCGCGCTATGTTGCCATCGTTGACAAACCAGAGAATATAGGTAGAGATTTTGTTATCGATCTGCATAACCTCTGCCGTGATATGGATGACGACATCTACGCTGATTTTCTGTGGGGTATTATCACTGGCTACGACGCCGAGGCTGCTATGAAGATGGTGACCCGTAGCACTGAGCCTCTTGTTATCCGCGATGCTGTTGCCTCGATTATGGAGCTTAACTCGGCTAAGTGGTTCGATAACTACGCATGGGTTGATGACCATACCAAGGGGCTGTGGGGTGAGAAGCGTGGCCGTGACAGTGAGATTGTTACCGATACGGTTGCCCCCGAGGAGGTGCTCAATAAGTTTAAGTCGCTATACGAGACCTACGACCCTGATCTCGTTGTCACTGCAGCACATGCCACGCAGAAGAATCTCGAGATGCCCTACTCGCTCGGTAACTTTAAGCCACGCGATGGTAAGCTCTATGCCGAGAATATCTTCACGGGTGAGGAGAGCGATATCGTCGAGAGTGGCAAGCGTCGCGTATATACTGCCGTGGGTAACTGCCTAATTGGCGATGTGAACAATACGAAGGAGAGCATGGCTATTGCATGGATGAATGGCTCGAATGTTACGACGATGATCGGCTACGTCGTTACGACATGGCACGGTCGCAGTGGCTGGGGTGCGCTCAAGTATTGGGTTGCCAACCCCGAGCGTTATAACCTCGCCGAGGCCGTCTTTATGAACCAGCAGGACTTCTTGCATCAGCACAACGAGTGGACACCTGAGCTTCTCACCGAGAGATACGATTTCTCTAACGATGACTTCTGGGGTGAGCTAACGTCGGCAGGCGAGCGCCTTAGCGAGGTGCTTGGCCGCAAGGTGGACTTCAACGATGCCGAGTATTGGGATATGATAGGCTTCTGGCATGACCGCGATGTGCTGGCATATTATGGCGACCCTAAGTGGGATGTAAGACTGCAACCCGTTGCTGCGGAGTGCGATTATACGGTTACGTCAGCAATGCGCGATGGCGAGTATGTCATCACCATCACCACCGACGAGGATTTCAACCTCGAGCGCATGCAGGGCGACAAGTTTAAGCAGGAGCATGTTCTCGACTTGCCCTTTAGCTACTTCCTTCCCGAGCGTTTGAATAACCCGCGCTTGGCCGAGGAGCAGGCTTGGAATGCTGTTGTCGACGAGAACTTTGTCTTGGTCTACGACCCTGCATTTGAGCCAGGCAAGACGTATGAGATACGCCTTGTGGTAGAGAAATAACTTTTATTCAACCTCTCAGAGAACTGGGAGCGACTAAATCACTTTTTAGTCACTCCCATTTTTTATATTCTATACGAACAATGCTCCATAGGGTGTTGTCCGTTTGGAAAATAATGTTTAATTTTGTAGTGCTATTGTAGAGATAGCAGACATATTGAAAGTGTTTTTCGCAGTCCTTGTTAGAAAATGTGGAAGTTTTCAAGAGGGAGGACAAACGAACAGCACTCATTTCTTGTATAGCTATGTGGCTACGCACTATCTTGCGTATACCCCATACTATCCAAGTGTGGGGCATTGTATCGTATATTCTCTCAAAGGTCTTTCCACAACCTTCATTTGATAGACGAAATTCGACTCCACACTTTTTTTATTACCCCATTTTTCCTTTTGCTTGGAGTCGGCCAAGGAACGTATACCGGAACGCATACCGGTAGCCCGAACGATGATACATATCGGACAACAAATC
>JAFUPR010000001.1 GCA_017481145.1 Alistipes sp.
TATACGTCAATAGTTCCCGATACGGTCACCTCATCGCCAACAGCGAGATCCTGAGTTCTATAGAGAAGTACTGAGCCCGAAGCATCCGTAAGAATCGGGCCCTGGGTAGATACGGCCGAAATGTAACCATTAACCTCAACAACATCGTCTACAGCGGCATTGCCAAGCACCGAGGTGTAGTTATTCGTAACATCCGAAGCAGGAGCCTCGTTGATGCTCACAACAACGATGTTCACAAACTTAGGATTACCACCCGAGCGAGAGATCGAGATGAAGTAACCATAAAGGGTACAGTCCTTACCATCCTCAAGCTGTGCTGCAAGCTCCTCGGTAATACCATAGATGCTACCCGTAGCTGCTGTTGCGCCAGGGATTGCCACGTTGTAATAGGTCTTTGTGCCATCCGACGATGTCGACACAGAGACATTGCCTGCCATCTTTGCATACTGAGCGCAGAAGGTAAAGCCCTCACCTGTGTGCGAGGTGAGCAACTCGTCAGCCTTAGCGCCATCGATAACCATTGGCTCGGGGTATGTGACGGTAGTAGTACCAGTCTTCTCAATAGAGATACCATCAGTACCAATCTGCAAACCATTATTATATACGTCAATAGTTCCCGATACGGTCACCTCATCGCCAACAGCGAGATCCTGAGTTCTATAGAGAAGTACTGAGCCCGAAGCATCCGTAAGAATCGGGCCCTGGGTAGATACGGCCGAGATATAACCATTAACCTCAACAACATCGTCTACAGCAGCACTGCCAAGCACCGACGTATACGTAGGCTGCTCGGGCGTGTCGGGTGTATCGGGGTTCTCGGGAGTCTCAGGCACCTCGACTACAGGCTCCTCCGAAGAGTAGTTGTACGTAACAACCATATACTCACCCACGCGCGCATCGTCGCTAACGGGCAATGCACCTGCCAACTTATTCATAGTCTTGGGCGTTAAAGCATTAGCATAGTCCTCCTCCGAGCCCCAGATTACTTTGTAGTCATCCTCCGTAAGGGTGTACTCCGTAGCATTGTTCATAAAGACTACATCCGTAGGCACGTCGACAGCCATGGTGTAGGTAACCAGCGCCGTAGAGTTACTATCGAGCGTAGGATAGAGTGCATTGATGTATGCGGGCACATAGAGTGCAGCCTCGTCAGCTGCGGCGAAGTATTTATTCTTGCCAATAGCTGCGAGAGCCTCAACAGCAGCCTCGCCCTCAGCCTCAGCAAGAGACTTGTTCATCGCATTCTTAGCAATAGCAGCATAGTCATCACCCGTGAGCGTAAACTCCAAATCGCGAACATTGGTAATAGTACCATCATTCTCGTAACCTGGGAGATATGTCTCGTTAAAATAGTCTGCCTGGCAGCCGATACCCATAAGAGCTACGGCTACGACAGAGAATAGTCTGATAATTGTTTTCTTATTCATAGTAGTGGTAGTTCTTAGAAGTTAATCTTTAGGCGAAGCGTATATGTGCGACCAAACGAGTACATTACAGCGTAGCAGTCCTCCCAGCTCGTAGCGTCGGTGGCACACTGCGCATCCATCACGTAGTTATAGTCGTAGAGGTTGTTCACGTTACCGTAGATTGTGGCATTCACCTTACCAATCTTGAACGAGTAGCTTGCCGAGAGGTCGAGCTGATGACCTACGGGAATCTTCCAAGGATCGTTCACCTTTGCCGTATCATTAACGATGGCTGTAGAGCCAAGGTAGAAGTCGGCATAGTTGTTGGCATAGAGGTTGAAGTTGGCGCTAAGACGCAAGCCCTTGAAGGGATAGAAGTCGGCACCGATAGCCGCTGTTGTCTGCGCCGAGCCAGCCACGTGAACACCCTTCTGGTCGAGCTCAATCCATGCGTGATCCTCAGCCATGATGCCCGAAGCAACCGTACCATCCATATTCTTAGTCATAGGCTGACCCTGTGAGTCGTAGTAGTAACCCTTAGCGTTGCTTGACCATATCCAGTCGCCCAACGACACCATACCCGTAAGATTTACCCAACGTGCAGGCTTATAGCGCAGGTCGAGCTCAATACCCATGTGGCGAGCGTCAATACCCGTAAGGTTCACACGTGCATAGTCGCCATTAGACATAAGCTTCGAACGTACATCGGCCTTATCCATCCACAAAGTGTAATAAGCATTGAGGTTCAACGCGAACTTCTCGAGACGCAAGCCGTAGCCACCCTCAACCGAGAATACCTTCTCGTTAACAGCGTCGGGGTTAGTCATGTGGCTCGTTGTCGACTGCAAGAAGGCACCACCCGAGAAGAAGGGGGCACGCGAGATATAACCTACATTGAGGAAGATGTTCGACGAGCGTGTGAAGTTCCAGTTAGCACCAGCCTTCGCGGTGAAGCCCACGAAGTTCATGGTCTCAGAGCGCTGATGTGCCGCATCGTAGTAGAAGCGGTCAACACGCCAATAGCCCGTATTCGACACCGAACCAGAGACAAAGGTGTTAAACTTATCCTTCGTCCACTCCAACTGTGCGAAGATACCTTCCTGGTGTACGTGGCCATCGTAGTCACGATATACGACATCACCCACGCCCAACTTCTCATACTTCCAGTTAGGATCGGCAGCGGCAGCATTGTTCTCCGCCTTCACATTTTTACGGTCAGCATCGTCGATAAAGTAGGCACCGTCGTAGAGGTCGATAATCTCGTTCTTGTGCTCACCGATATAGTAGCGCACATCGACACCCGCCGAGAGCTCCAAGCCTGGAGCGAGCTCGTTGGTATAGGTAGACAACAGACCATACCACATGTGGTTGTTCGACGACTTAGACATCACCATCTTTGAGCCATCCTCGCTCGCAGCATTCATATCCTGAATAGCGCCATAGTCAAACGTACCATCCGTCTTACGGAAGTCGGTTCGAAGCACGCCATTATTTGAGCCATTCCACATTGCACGGTCGGCAGAGGTACGACCCTGACCCGAGTAACCATAACCACGGCCAATAGACATGTAGAGCGCCGTAGAGAGCGATGATTTGTAGTCAATCTGCCACTGGTGGTTCAGCGATATCTGGGGCTTGTGATAGTGGTTAACCATCGACGAACGCTCCTTACCATTGTTATCAAAACCGTAGACAGCATTATAGCGGTATTTGTTCTCCTCACCTGTCCACTGCGCAACCTTATTCCACTCCTTTATCGAGAGACCCGCATAGAGGGGCTTACGCTGGTTGTGTGTCTGTGGCGCACCAAAGGCTGTGAGCGAGAGCTGATGGCGGTCGTTGATACGCTTCGAGATGTTCACAAACCAGTTGTAGGCATCATAGCCCGTACCCTGAATGTAACCATCACCCCAGCGCTTAGCAAACAATACACTCATAGCCCAACCGTTATCCATAAGGCCTGTTGAGAGGCTGATTGCCATATTGTTAGCTCCGTCGTTACCGATACCGTATGACACCGTACCTCCACGCTTAGCGTCGATAGTATTTGTTACGATGTTGATAGTACCACCTACCGAGGGTGACGATATCTTCGATGCACCCATACCACGCTGTGTCTGCATCGAGCGCGTCACGTCCGACAGACCAGCCCAGTTCGACCAGTAGACACCACCCCACTCCATATCGTTGACGGGGACACCATTAATCATCACAGCGACATTTGCCGACTTGAAGCCTCGCATGTTGATCTTCGAGTCGCCATAGCCACCACCATCCTTCGTCACGTATACACCAGGCGTAGACTTCAAAATCTCGGGGAACTCCTGACCACCGAGTTTAAACTCTATCTCCGATGCTGACACCGTTGACACAGCTACGGGCGTACGACGCTGTACGGCAACCGACTGAGTAATGACAACATCCTCCATGGCGATGGCATCAAGTTCCATCTTTATAGTGCCAAGGTTTGTACGCTTACCAGCAGATACAACGTCGATAAGCTGAGTCTTGTAGTTCAGATAGCTAATTTGCAGCTGGCGCGAATCGGCACGCAGCATCAACTCAAAGCTACCCGACACGTCGGTAGTAGTACCGAGCGTCGTCTCAGGCACGACAATCGAAGCTCCGATCAGAGGCTGATCGTTCTCATCAACAACCGTACCCATGACGATAGTCTGCGCCGAAGCCATAAGGCCAATGCTCAGACCTAACATCAGAAGTAAAAGTCTCTTCATAAGCATTTTAAATTATTAAGTATGTATGTATTTGTAGTCTCTGTTTTCGGGTCAGCACCGTTGCTGAACCTTTTACAACATTGCAAAGATAACCAAGATAGTCTTAATCACCAAACCTTTGTCGGTTAATTTACCAAGTATGTACCACATATCAACCTACACAATGGTATAAAACCCGCACCCAACGTAGCTGATAACAGATATGAAGCTCATAATTTTTGCCCCACCGACACGAAATTTAACCCATTTTCTTTGATTATTGGAGAAATTATGCTACCTTTATCGCACTTTTAGAGGTGTAAACAGAGGGTATATGCTAAAGCGACAGAACATACTAACCATCACCGTCATCGCGCTAATTGCTGTGGCTATGGTTGTTATGGAGCTACTGGTGGGCAGCTTCCCGACAGACATCTTCCGCTTTCCCATCAACATCCTCTGCATAGCGCTATGGCTTGCACTCCTCGGCATTGTATATAAGCAGCGCACGACATCGTACGTCGCACGTTTCATGCTCTCGTCGCATGCCGTATGGCTATCCTTTGCCCTTGTTGCCATCGTGGGCATCTTCCTCGGTCTTGAGCGCGAGCCCTCGAGCGACTCGTGGCCTGTAGTGGCTGCCATACTCTTCATTCTCAGCCACCTTGTGCTTATCACACTCCGTGGCTGGAGTAATGCTCAAGGTGTACGTTGGCGCTTTGTGCTTCTGCACCTCGGCCTTATCCTCGCCCTTGGTGCGGGATTTTGGGGCGCGCCCGACAGAGAGCAACTGCGCATAGCCGTCGACACCAAGCCAAGCGACGAGGCTTACACAATGGAGGGTAAGATGCGTCTCTTAGATTACACACTACGGCTTGAGGATTACGATGTTAGGTACGATGATAGTGGCGTACCACAGCACTACGAGGCGATAGTCGACGTCGACGGTCGCCGAGAGAGCATACGTGTCAACCACCCATACAATCGTTCATGGCAGGAGAAGATATACCTCATAAACTTCGGCCGCAGCAGTTCGGGCGATGTATACTGCATCCTTGAGATTGTCCGCGAGCCGTGGCAGTGGCTATCGACAGCAGGCATCGTGATGCTCATTGCGGGTGCTTTAGGCATGTTCCTCCGCGGGCCACGCCGAGGTGTTAACGATAAAACTACATGTAGACCATGATGCTCGGGTGGAACATATTTCCCATTATTGCTGCTGTCGTGTTGCTTCTGGCCGTGGCGGGTGCTGTCGTGGCGCTCATACGCAGGGAGCGTAGCACCCTTGCCGTATGGTGCATGGGTGCATCTGTAGCTGCGATGCTCACCTTCGTCGTCATGCTATGGCTCACACTCGAGCGTCCACCGCTACGCACCATGGGCGAAACACGACTATGGTACTCGCTATTCCTACTCATGGCGGGACTCTTCACCTATATGCGCTGGCACTACCGTTGGATAATGAGTTTCTCAACGCTACTTGCTGGGGTATTCATCCTTATTAATATATTAAAACCCGAGATTCACGACCAGTCGCTCATGCCCGCGCTCGAGAGCATCTGGTTTATTCCGCATGTCTCGGTATATATGTTCTCCTACGCCCTATTGGGCTGCGCTACGCTTCTCTCAATCGTAGCTCTCGTACGCCGTCGTTGCGACCTCAACAGCGCCATTGAGCGTCTATTGTATGGAGGCATTTCATTCTTAAGCATCGGCATGCTCACGGGCGCGCTGTGGGCAAAGGAGGCATGGGGCGCCTACTGGAGTTGGGATGCTAAGGAGGCGTGGGCTGCCGTGACATGGGGGCTATACCTCTTGGCACTGCACCTCGCACCCACGACTAAGGGGCGCAGCGTGGCATACCATATTATCGTCATCCTCGGATTCCTCGCCCTACAGATGTGCTGGTACGGTGTAAACTACCTACCCTCAGCTGCAGAGAGCATACATACGTACAACAGCTAAGCAAGTAATAAATCTTAACCCCAAATTATAAACCTATGAAAAATCTAAAGAGACGTCAGAAGTTATTGATAGCCCTCTTGGCTATCGTCGTTGTGCTGGCAGTAGTCTACCGCATAACGCTCTGTCCGCCATCGGACGACCTCCCCGCTGAGGCACGTGTCACACAGATGCTCGAGGATGGTGGCTGCCTCAGCTGCCACACGGCAAATCCCGACCTACCCTTCTATGCCACATGGCCTGTGGCTGGCGACCTGGTGCAGAAAGATGCTAAGGAGGGCTACCGCGCCTACGACATAGCACCACTCTATGAGGCACTGAAGAGTGGCTCTACGCCCAACCCTGTGGATGTGGCAAAGGTAGAGAAGGTGGCCATCGATCGCCGCATGCCCGAGGCTAAGTACTACCTTATGCACTGGGGCAGCCAGATGACCGAGGCTAAGGCAGACATCTTCGTAGAGTGGGCACGCGATTATCGCACGGCATACTACAACGATGGCCTCGTGGGTGACCGTGCAGGTGAGCCTATACGTCCTATCATTCCTCCCACGGATATTGACGATGCCAAGGCACGCCTCGGCTTCGACCTTTACCACGACACACGCCTATCGGTAGACAACACCATATCGTGTGCCTCGTGCCACGACCTTAAGACGGGTGGTGTAGACAACCATCAATACTCGCATGGTGTCAACGACCTCCTCGGAGGTGTAAACGCCCCCACGGTATATAATGCCGTATATAATTTCGTGCAATTCTGGGATGGTCGCGCTAAGACCCTCGCCGAGCAGGCTGCAGGCCCACCACTCAACCCCGTGGAGATGGCCTCAACATCGTTCGACGAGATTATAGCTAAGCTCGCGGAGGATAAGGATTATGTTGAGCGCTTCGCAGCCCTCTATCCTGAGGGTATCACCGAGGCGAGCATCACCAATGCTATCGAGGAGTTCGAGCGTACGCTCACTACCCCCAACTCGCAGTTCGACAAGTGGTTGCTGGGCGACAACGGCGCTCTTAGCAAGCAGGAGCTTAACGGCTATGCCCTCTTCAAGGAGCACAACTGCGCTACGTGCCACGTTGGCGTAAACCTCGGTGGCGAGTCATACGAGCTTATGGGTCTACGTCGCCACTACTTCGAGGAGCGTGGCATGGAGCTCACGGAGGAGGATAACGGCCGCTATAAGGAGACCAAGGAGGAGCGCGACCGCCACCGCTTCAAGGTGCCGAGCCTGCGTAACGTGGAGCTCACATGGCCCTACTACCACGATGGCACACGCCTAACTATGGATGATGCTGTGCGCGACATGGCCCTCTATCAGTCGGATGTGGAGCTTACCGATGGCGAGGTAATGGATATCGTCGCCTTCCTTCGCACCCTCACGGGCGAGTATAACGGCGTGAAACTTACGAATACCAACGAGTACGGTGTTATAGTCGTTCACGACGACCACGAGTAAACTTCTCAGCATAAACGAACATGAGGCTGACTAAAAAGTCCCAAGGGCTATTAGTCAGCCTTTGTTGTATCTAATGAACATATATTTGTAAAAAAAATAGGCTATTCCGTTGAAAAACATTGGAATAGCCTTTGTTGTGTTAAAAAGTTTTTGTATATTTATGGTACCAAACAAAAACATATAAAACTCTAAAACACAACGCTATGGCAAAGGTACAACATAAATCTTACA
>JAFUPR010000016.1 GCA_017481145.1 Alistipes sp.
AGTACAAAATATATTTAAAATTGAGTTCATAAACCCATAAAAAAACTGTCGAAATAATCTCTCGACAGTCTGTTTAGGTCTCATTTTTGACCATTAAACAATTTTACCCCCTCTCGCAGGTCTCTTTTTGACCATTAAGCCCAACTTAGCTAATAGCGAGTAGGACCCGCACCACGAGAGCAAACACTCCCAAATATTGCCCATAGTCGGCAATCGTCCAATTGCAATAAAATAGTAATATTAGGTTGTATTCGAAAAAAAATATTGTAACTTTGCAGTGTGAAGTAGAGAAGGGTGATAGGGTGATATAGTGCAGGAAAAACAAATGAGGATGACGACACGCCATCCTCGGTGTGACTCCGAAAGGATTCGAACCTTCATCGTAAGAACCGGAATCTTAAATTCTATCCATTGAACTACGGAGCCGCGCTGCAAAGTTATAATATTTTTTTGAAACGTGAAAAAACAACAAATATAGCACCACCATATATATGACAAACAGACACGCCAACTGGGAGCGCCTAATGATGGTCATAGGATGGGCAAATATGAACATCAACTCATTCGCACGACACATAGGACTATTACGTGCCGAGAATCTCTACCACATAAAGAGGGGAAACTACGGCATATCGGTAGAGCTTGCTGACCGTATAGTTGCGCACTTTCCCGAGATAGACCGCTCATGGCTACTCTCAGGTATTGGCAATATGCTCACCTCTACACCCGCGCAGCATGAGCCCTTGCCATATTATAATATGGACATCACCGACATAATGCCCGTTATTGACACTATCGACAAGTTTGGCGATGTGGTTCTTCCATATATCACCGAGAGCCATATTGTCGTGCGTTCATCATCACGCGCCATGAACGAGACACTATCTGCCGCCACCGACCTTATCCTACGCGAGGTCGAGGTCGACGACGTTATCCAAGGCAATGAATATGTGCTTATCTGTGGCGATAGGGTAGTGTGGCGCAGGGTACGTTATGTTGCTCGCAACAACAGCAAGTGGCGTCTTGTAGCCCGCAACCGCGACGAGTATGCCGACATCTTCATCGACCGCAAAGAGGTCACACGAGCCTGGCGCGTAGTGGCACGCATAGCCATCCTCGAAAGCTAAACCAACGAATAATATAATCAACACAATAACCTATAAATCAATGATGAATATTCTTTCAATCGTCTGGAATTGGGATCCCACATGTTTCATGCTGGGCGACCTTGATATACGCTGGTATGGACTTATGTGGGCTTTAGCCATCCTTGCAGCTGAACGCGTATGCCACTACACCTTCAAGCACGAAGGACTACCACCTCGTACGCTTGAGTCGGCATTTATGTGGATTGTCCTCGGCACATTTATCGGAGCTCGCGTTGGCCACTGCCTATTCTACGAGCCCGAGACATACCTTCCCGAGCCTTGGCGTATAATTACCGACATCCGCGACGGAGGCATGGCGAGTCATGGAGCTACCATCGGTATCATCTTAGGTATTTGGTTCTTCGTCAAGCGCAACCATCTACCCTTCATTTGGGGTCTCGACCGCATCGCCATCGTTGCCCCTCTTAGTGGCGCCATCATCCGCCTCGGCAACCTCTTCAACTCCGAGATTGTAGGCTACACTACAGACGTGCCCTGGGGCTTTAAATTTGTCTACCACGACGCACGCCAAGCATGGCTACAATTTCAGGGCGATGTGCCTGCCGAGATTATCGACATGATCCCTGCTCGCCACCCTGCACAGCTATATGAGGCTCTATGTTACTTCCTGACATTCGCAGTGATAATAGCGCTCTACTATCGTAAAGATTTAGGTCGCCGACGCCCTGGCATACTCTTCGGTATCGCGATGATTGGTATCTTCCTCACACGCTTCTTCCTCGAGTTTCTTAAGGAGCGACAAGTAGACTTCGAGGCAGGCATGGCTCTCGATATGGGCCAGCTCCTAAGCATACCATTCATACTTATAGGCGTATATATGATTATCCGTGCTATGCGTCGCCCCGCGGTGAGCGATGTAAACGCCGTCGTAGCATACGCAAATAAGATGTACGCAAAAGAGGATAAGGAAAAGAATAAGAGACGATAGTATGGTTGAGGCTGTTAACTCACTTATTTACAACACGCTCATTACTGAGCGCGCCATCCATCTCCCGACTTTTGGCACGCTCTACATTGAGCGCACAGGTGCTATGACCGAGGGTGACACCATCACTGCTCCGCGCTTTAATATCGCATTTTCGTCACACCGCACGGCAATATCCATTGTTGACGTTATAGGCAGTGCCGCCAACGTTGACAACGCCACGGCAAACGATATTTATGAGCGCTGGATGGCCAAGAGCAGACAAGAGAAAATATTGCAAATCAGTGGGGTAGGAGCGTTGAGAGATAAGACATTTATCGCTGACGCTACGCTTATTAACGCCCTGAATAACACTCAATTCCAGGGCCTTAGGACATCACGTAAACGAGGCGGTGGACTAAGGTGTGCGGTCGCTCTTTTTGTCGTAATGCTCCTTGCCATTGGCGGACTTTACCTATTTAATACTGGACACCATACCACATCGAAGCCTACAACGAAAGAGAGCGTCGAGATAGCTCCCAGTGAAGTTCCAGCGCCTGAAGTGGAGGATATTATCATCATTGAGGACAATATTGAGGATGAACTCCCCGTTAATGTTGATGAGGAGAGTAAGGATAGTATTGCCTCTGAGAGCGAGATCAACGACTGGACAACGGCAACGGATATTCGCCACCGCGTAATTGTAGGCAGCTACTCAACGCGTGAGAATGCCGAGCGTGCCATCAATGATATTGAGCGCCGCATGCCCGAGCTGAAGTGCTCGGTATATGAGCTCGGCTCGATGTATGCCGTGGCCATCTTCGGAAGCTCGCAAAATGATGAATGTGTGGAGTTTATGCGCAATTATCGCAAGCATTTCTCACAAATATGGATACATACGCCTAAACGCTATAGATAAGACGCCACATGTCGCTACAAAGTATACTTATATCCATCATCGACAAACTCTACGTACGTCCCGTGGAGCGCCTTGTTTCGCGTGATATGTTTGGATATGCGCTCTGTGGCGGCACAAATATGGCACTCGATACCGTGTGGTATTTTGTGATCTACCATTTTATTGTTGTTGAGCGTTTTATTAACTTAGGCGCTGTTGTCGTATCGCCGCATATAGCCTCACTAATTGTCGTCTTTCCGATAACATTCTTCACGGGTTTTTGGCTTAACCGCAATGTTGCGTTCCGTGTCACACATATCGCTTCACGCATACAACTTATTCGTTATACGCTTACCGTTGTTGGCTCCATTGTCATTAATTATGTGTGTATGAAGCTCTTTGTCGAGTCATTGCACATTTGGCCGACACCTTCGAAGATGATAACGACGATTATTTCGGTCGTCTACAGCTTCCTCGCCGCAAAGTTTTACACATTTAGAAGATAGAGTTATGTATTTATATACCACACCAAGTAACCTCTATTTAATGCAAATTAACGACTACCAAGAGTTAAGGTAAGGCAGCATAATTTAACATAATGTAAATATTACGCCAAATTATAGTATTAGGGTAGAAACAACAAATGATATGGATATAACACTCGCGATAATTGCTGTAGTAGCTGGAATAATTGGTTTGATTGGAGTTATCGTCCCCGTATTACCTGGAACGATACTTTCGTATGCGGGTCTTGTGTGTTTATATTTCACGACTTCAACAACGATAACCATCACAGAGCTAATCATTTGGGGCGCAATATCTGTGATCGTCATGGTATTGGACTATATACTACCAGGCTATTTTAGCCAAAAGTTTGGCGCTACAAAAGCGGGAGTATGGGGAGCAACGATTGGTACGATCGTGGGAATATTTTTCGGCGTACCAGGTATTCTGCTTGGCCCATTCGTTGGAGCGGTTGTTGGCGAGAAGATAAACGGGAAACTCACAACTGAGCAAGCGCTAAAGGTAGGCTTTGGCTCGATGATATCATTCATCGTGGGCTCAGGTCTAAAGCTTGTCGTTGGCGCTATACTTATGTTCTACATCATAAAGGATGTAATTGTCATCTTTACCTCGATGTTATAACGGCTAAAAGTCGAGGAGTCTATATTTATGGCGTGTCTCAGATATTGACATTAACTCTTCGAAGTGCCACCACTCACGGCGATAAGGGACAAGCCCCGCCTCGCACATGACCTCCAAAAGGAGTATTCGGTTACAAGCAGCATCGACAGAGACTACCCCACTATCCACCAGCATGTTAACATAATCAATGTAGACATCGATGGTACGTGTTGCGGCGTCCGACGTATCGGGAGTACCCTTCACGGCCGATGCAGGGCTAAACTCATCAAAACCAGCGCCCATATCGAGCGGCACACCATCAATGGTAGCTATGGTAAGGTCTACGGCCACACCATAATTATGTCGTCCACCACGCGTACCATCTGCCACAAAGCCCTCAAGTTCCGTACCTTCGACAATGGTGCGCATCCTTCGTTGCACGCTTATGGGGCGTGCGGCATCGTAAACAAGAAGCGTAAGTTCTGGATTACGCTCACGAAGTAACCGCTGAGCCACAACTATACGCTGGGCAAAATCGGGGACAAGATATGCACGTTCTAAGTCTCCATACATATCAGCTCCCACAAAGTTATCCTCGGTAGAATATTTCAAGTCGACAAGGATGCTATCATCGAGTGTTTGCACATCGACTAAGCCATACTCAATCATCTTATTATCAATATTACTAACACTCTGTGCCGTTGCAACAATTGGAAGTAATACGAGCGTCACCACACAGCATATCATAAAATCTCTATTCATATTGAGCCATCATTATGATGGCAAATGTACAAATATATATTTTAAAAATATGGATATATAGTGTTTAAAATCAAAAAAATCCACTATCTTTGCACAGCCGTCTATGGATTCATAGATTGAAGGATAGGAACAACCAAAATACTATTATAACGATGAAGAGAATTTTTACATTTTTTACCATTGCTCTATTAGCATTTGCAGCATGCGAGCCCGTTGATAATCAGGAGGGCGGCGACAATACAAATGGTATCATGCCAGGCGTTAAAGTCAATAAGACCGAGATGACAATCGGAAGCGGTAGTGTCATGAGCTATGTAACGTACGAGCTTATCAATCCTACGGAAGGCATGACCCTCGTGGCAACAGCAGATGTTGATTGGATTAGCGAATTTGATTACAAGGATATGGGTAAGGTTAAATTTAAGGCTGAGTTCAATCCCATGGCCGAGTCTCGCGTAGGCGTTATCACCCTAACATACGGCGAATCATCAGCAACTGTTACCATCACTCAGGAGGGCAACCCCGAGCCTACAAATATTTTTATTGATGCTCCGATACTTACTGGACATTACTATGGCTCAAGCCCATATTGGAATGGTCTCTATAACTTATACCTTGCTTTCTCGGATAAGGGTTTTAGCTCGTGTGAGGCTATCAAGGAGCACGTCTATGCCAATATGCCTAATGCTTATTATTATCTAGTAGACTTGTATATTGATGAGAGTACGCATGATGCGAACAATCCTTTCAAGGTGCCAATTGGAACGTATGATCTAGACAAGGCCTCGCAGGGTTGGCCTAATATGTTTGGCCACGTGTACAGCTGGTTGCAGTATAACGATGCTGAAGGCTTTAGTAGCTCACAGACTAAGTTTGACGAGGGCAAGCTTATCGTTGAGGAGGGCAAGGTTACGCTCGATGTTACGATGACAATTGATGGCATCGAGCAGAATCATGTCGTTGTTTACAAGGGAGATTACTCTTTGATTGACATGACAGGCATCAGCTACATATAAATCAACGATTAAACGATATAACAATCCGCCTGACTATTGTGTTGGGCGGATTTTTATACTACATAAATTTCACTGTTGGATATTTATTTGTACTTTTGCATTGCTAAAACTCTTACATCATGAATATCGCGGAGAGACTACATAGAATATGGGCAACGTTGCCCGAGGGCGTACAACTTGTTGCTGTATCGAAATTCCACCCTGTAGAGCGCATACAGGAGGCATACGATGCTGGGCAGCGCATCTTTGGCGAGAGCCGTCCCCAGGAGATGGCCGCAAAGGCTGCCGTGCTACCCAAGGATATAGAGTGGTCTATGATAGGCCATCTACAGACCAACAAGGTGAAGATGATAGCTCCGTTTGTATCGATGATAGCCTCTGCCGACTCCGACCGTCTCATCGCAGAAGTGGAGAAGCAGGCGGCAAAATATGATAGAGTCATTGATATACTCCTCGAAGTACACGTGGCCGAGGAGGAGACTAAGTCGGGATGGGATATTACGGAACTGCGCTCTTATATAGACTCAGGTGCATTTGAGGCAATGCCACACATCCGTGTACGTGGTGTGATGACCATAGCCACAAACACCAACGACGAGGCCATCATCCGTCGCGACTTCGATAAGATACGCTCTATATTTAACGAGTTGAAACCACGCTTCGGCGAGGCATTTGACACACTATCAATAGGCATGTCAGATGACTACCCTATTGCCTTGGAATATGGCTCTACGATGGTGCGCATAGGCACAGCCATCTTCGGCGCACGTGAGTATTAGGCTCTATATATCCGACAATTGCACTATATTATTTAGCACTGCATAGATCGTAAGACGGCCAATGGAGCGCGTCTGTAGCTTCTCCGAAATGTTGTTTCGGTGAAATATTACGGTTGCGAGCGATATGTTCAGTTTGTCAGCAATCTCTTTATTAATATAACCCTTGACCACCAACCTTAGCACATCCCTCTCACGTGACGATAGCTGGGCTTGCTCATGCGAAGAGTGCTCAGCTGCGGGTGATACATGTGGATGCTGTCCCATAGGGTGTCCCACACGATGAATCTCCATAATAGCGCGTACGATATGTTGCTCCGACGCAGTGATATCTATAGTACGATAGCCCGACTGCACGAAGGGCGACGCCTCACCCTCGACAAGAACAATCGTACGACGCATATATGGTTGGAAATATTCAGCATTATGAAATAGTATATCTGCCGATACGAAGTAGTGAGCCACATGAGCATTTGAACGGATTAACTCCTCCACGCTGCCGTAGCATACCACGTCTATGCTAGGCGCTAAATCATATAGCAAGCTACGCAGAGCCATGCCGCTCAGCGTATTCTTGCATATTATGCTCATCTGTGGTTGCACTGTACTACTTAGCAATATATACCTCCATTATCTTAGCGCTACCCTCAATCTCCACCTCCGACACTTCAGCAGGGATAAGGATAACTTCACCCTCCTCGAGGCTCTCCTCCACACCATCAGCCTTGATACGAACAGAGCCATTCAACGCAATGTAGATGATAAACGAGTCAAGTGCCGCACGGTCTAACACCTTATGCTCGGCAACATCGTGCAATGTCATGGTGAAGTACGACGACTCTATTACAGTTGCAGCACCGCCCCTCTGAAGGTCATACTTACGGTGTAGAAGTTCTGCATCGGCCTCAAAGTCGATAGCGTCGACAGCCAAAGCAGTATGTAGTTCGCGTCCCTTGCCCGAGGCATCTACCCTATCCCAGTCGTATATGCGATAGGTGACATCAGAGGTCTGCTGAACTTCGACAACCTCCAACCCTGCACCCAAGGCGTGCACCGTACCTGCAGGTATAAAGAATACATCGCCAGGCTTGACCTCTACCCTATTTAGCAACTCCTCAAGGCGCGACTCAGCCACAGCAGCTATATACTCCTCGCGTGTGAGTTCTAGGTCTTTGAAACCCAAATATATCGCAGCACCAGGCTTACAATCAACGACATACCACGCCTCGGTCTTACCAAAGCTATCGTGACGTTCTGCAGCCAATGCGTCGTCGGGGTGTACCTGCACTGAGAGTCTATCGTTGCAGTCGAGATACTTAACAAGCAGCGGGAACTCTAAGCCGTAGCGCTCGAAGTTATCCTCGCCGACGAGTTCTCCCATATATACCTCAATTATCTCATTGAGGTTGTTGCCCTTAAGAAAACCATTGGCAACGACCGAGACATCACCCTTCACCGACGACAGATCCCAACTCTCGCCATATAATTTATCCTTCGATAGGCGTGCCGTAGCCTGAGCCTTCTTCTTAAGTATCGCCTGACCACCCCAGATGCGCTCCTTGATACGGGGCTTAAACTTTATAGGATATAGCATAACTTTATATAATCGTCCTAAAATAATGTTTCAACATAATTTACAACCTCATCAACATCTGGATTCAACGAGAACACCTTGTTTGGTTTGAGGTAGAAAATCTCACGATTCTTCTTTGCAGCCTCCTCACCAGCACCAGTGATATTAAGCATGATGCACGCGCTCTTATCTATAGTACCAGCCTCGACCATCTTAATAAGCGATGCCAACGCTACACCTGGAGCGGGATAGATATCGATACCCTCAAGCTCCTTAAATAGCTTGCATGCACGGCGCGACTGAGCATTTGTTGCAACCATTATATCACCACCTGTAGCCTTCAAAGCGTCGTACAGACCACCCGCAATACCGTATGGAGGCTTACGATTAGAGAGCACCTTAGCATCTATAAGCTCCGCATCGCGACGCGCCTTCTTCGTGTCATAGTCGAGCATGTCGCGCGAGTCAGCACGCCAAGCGTCATACATAGGCACAAATGGAGCATTCTGTGATACTATGAGTCGGGCGAGGTTCGTGCCAAAACGACCATCCTCCACAAGGCGCATATTTGCCTCCCATGCAGCAATAGCACCAGTACCACTACCTACAGCCTGGAAGTAGTAGTCGGGAATACGACCGATGGTAGTTACTGCCGAGAGCATCGTTGTTGACATACCATCACGACGAGCAATATTCTTTGCGCCACCCTCAGCATAGAACTTCGACGACTTAAGTGCAATATTACTAAGATTTATTGCATCGAAATAGTCGCCACCCTTATCACATGCGATAAGTTTTACGCAGTCGTTTATGGGCTCCGTAAACCATAACGCATCGAGGTTGTCCGAGGGAACTGCGAGCAATAGCTTGATATTGTTATCCGAGCACACGCGTGCAAAAGCACGTGCCGTATTACCCGCCGAAGCCACGACAAGCACACGCTCCTCGCGCTCATCCACTCGTGCGCATACGCTATATGCCTCGGTCTCCTTGAACGAGCAGGTTGTCATCTTGACACCATGCTTAGGAGCATAGCCACTAAGCGTAATCCATAGATTCTCCAAGCCTAAGTGCTTAGCCAGCGCCTCACTCTTATAAGTCACAGGAGCAGACGAGCCAGTTAGCATGCGACGCACAGGCAACCAATCAGCAAACTTGTAGAGGCCGTACTCATCACCCTTAACCTCTATCTGCTTCTTATCATAGATGGCACGAACGAGCGACGGCGACTTGCACTCCGCATCATCCAATATCCAACCGCAATCCTCAAACTCTCGGTTTGTTGCAACGCACTGCAACGTGTACTTTGTAGGCTTGAAATTCTCCATATCTTAAGTTTATATTATTGTTTCTTAATTATTGTCGCGTTAACATCGTGCAAATTTAATCTTTTTCCCCGTAAAAAACAATACGTAGAGATACCTATTCACACCTCGCAGCCATTTATTAACAACTTATAGGAACACATTGCAACATTGTAGCGACAATAAATTACACAAAGATGCGTAACATTGAGAAATAATATGTATATTTGTGCTACGAAATAAGAAACACTTACGCACAATGAAAAAGGGTATTTTACTATGTTTGGCAGCTATTGCTGTTGCTGCCGTTGCGGCATTTGCCGTTATTACAATCCTCGATGGCAACCCCACAGAGGATAAAGCTAAGGAGAATGTGGCACTACGTAGCGATATCAACGACATGTTTGTTGGCTACGTAAACATCAATCAACTTGTCACTAAGGGTGCTTTCGACCAGTATCTCGACAAGAACAATCGCAAGCTTCTTGCAACCATGGCATCATCGGCCGTTGCAGATAAGTCGCTGGCAAGCCATATCTCGAATATCGCGAACGACTTTGAGGCTACGGGTCTGAACTTTACGAAGCCTGCATACGCCTATGTTAACGAGAATGGCGACTGCGTAGTTGTCATCGAGGTTAAGGATGCTGCAAATGTAGACAAGACCCTTGACCTGCTGTCGTATATCGCAGAGCAGGAGAGTGGCGAGCCTATTCACGTTAAGCGCAACGGCAAGAATCGCATCATCAACCTCGATGATGAAGCTATCATCGGCTACAACAACTCTCGTTTTATTATTGCCTCTAACCCATCGGGCTACATCGACACAGACGTAGTAACCACAGCGCTTAAGCGACCATTGAGCGACCTCACAATCTTTGGCGACAGCGATTTAGCCTTCTACGTAAACTGCGACAAGGGCATTAACATTGCTCGCACGATGCTCGAGCAGACTAAGGCCGAGTATGAGGAGTGGGCTCTCGAAGACGAGTACTTCGCCGACAATGTTCAGGAGATTGAGCAGGTATTGACGATGTTAGACACCTATGCTCCATACGTCAAGAAGAATGCTAATGTTGTAGTATCGCTCACATTCGAGCCTGGCCGCGTGACACTTAAGGGCACTACTAACGGTTTCGACATGTCTGAGGCCGAGAAACTTATGAAGCGTACCAGCAACAAACATCTGCACTATATAAGTGACGATGCAGCCATCGTAGCAAACGTAGGCATCAATGGTAAGAAGTATGCCGAGCTTATCAACCTTGTACTCAACAACGAATACTTCAAGCAGTCAGAGTACAACAACAACGAGATTAACATGATTGCAGGCATTGCTTGCGACGCCATCAAGAGCATCAATGGCGACATAACAATCGCCTTGGAGGGCCTTGAGGGTGAGTACGAGAGCTACTACGACAGCTACTTCGAGGAGTATTACGGCAATGTCAATATGGAGAGCGTATCAGCCTCTATGATGGTAGATGTTGACGATAACTACATCATCTCAAACCTTGGTCAGTTTGCTGGTGGTTTCCTCAGTCGCAAGGATAACAACCACTACTACGGATCATTATCGGGTCTAAATATCACACTTGGTCAAGATGACAACGTCCTCCACGCTGGCGTCAACTCTACGTACACTCGCAAGGTAAATTCTGTCGCCGATGCCGACTGGCTACCATCTGTAAAGAATAGCCTCTCGTATGTCGTTGTTGACGCAGACAACCTCCTCGGCTACAGCTATATCGAGGCTGCAAATACGATGATAATGAATGACATGGATGCCATGGAGAAGAACATCTATCGCCAGTTTGTCGACCTTGTTGACTATGCTTATATTTCGCAGATGAGCGCAACAGAGGCCGAGATTGTCATCGCCCTCGATGATGAGCAGACGAATGCTCTGAAGCAGATTACTGACATCATCATACCGATACTTTCGAGCGAGATTATGCGTAACATGTAAGAATACTGATATATTGTGAATACCATAAGATTATCTAATGTCGTACCGGAGATCTTCGCCTCGCGCGAGGATCTCCATTCTGACATTTGGCATACGGAGTTGACATTCGAACGTGGCAAGCGCTACCTTATCGAGGCGGCATCGGGCACAGGAAAGTCATCGCTATGTAGCTACCTATATGGTCAGCGCGGCGACTACCGTGGCACTATCCTATTTGACAATACAGATGCTGCCCAACTCTCGGCAAACGGATGGAGCGACATACGCCAGCACCACATTAGCATTCTCTTTCAGGATCTGAAGCTCTTTGGCGAGCTTACTGCACTGGAGAATGTGGTCATCAAGAACAATATCACCCATGCGCAGACACTCGACCAAATAACGTCGTGGTTCGGGGAATTGGGTATCGCCGACAAGCTACATGCGCGCATCGACAGGATGTCCTATGGTCAGCAACAGCGTGTAGCCCTTATACGCGCACTATGCCAGCCCTACGAGTTTATACTCTTGGACGAGCCTATCTCGCACCTCGATGATCGCAATAGCGACATCATGCGCGATATCATCATTCGCGATGCCGAGACAAAGGGGGCTGCTATCATTGCTACATCTATCGGCAAGCACATGAATATGGACTATGATAAACATCTATGCTTATGACACTTATATGGAAATTGCTACGCAAGCACATAAGCATATTTGAGCTTGCCGTCTTCTTCATTGCCAACCTCATAGGTATGGCTGTGATACTCGCTGGCATACAGATTTATAGCGACATTAAGCCGATGCTTACTGGCAAAAAATCGCTTATCGGCAATGAGTATATCATCCTCACTCGCCCAGTGGAGCGTGTAGGCATGGGTGCTCCCACGTTTAGCGCCGAGGATATTGCTGATCTCAACGAGCAACCCTTCGTCGTAAACCTAGGTCTCTTTGCCGCCTCACAGTATGAGGTGGATGGTAGCATTATGTTCAATGGTCGCCGTCTTTCAACAATGATGTTCTTCGAGGCTGTGCCCGATAGCTTTATTGACGTAACGAGTGCCGATTGGAAGTTTACCCCAGGAGATAGCACCATCCCCATCATTCTACCACGCAACTATCTCAATCTCTACAATTTCGGCTTTAGCCAGACACAAAAGCTCCCACAGATTACCGAAGATATGATCAAGCGCGTAGAACTTGGCATACGTCTAAGTGGTAATGGTCATCGCGACGATTATGTTGGCCGCGTCGTGGGATTCTCGGATCGTCTTAATACCATCCTTGTACCTATGGAGTTTATGACATGGGCTAACGGTTATTATGCAGATGCCAAGGATGGAAAACCTACGCGTCTAATTCTCGAGGTAGAGAACCCTGGCGCCCCCGAGGTAACAAACTATCTTACAGAGCATGGTTATGCTGCCGAAGATAAGCCTTCGGAAAGCAGCAAGGCGCTATTTCTACTTAAAGTGTGTGTTGCGGTAATAGTGGGCATTGGCGTCATTTTCAGTCTTTTGTCAATAATAATACTGACACTAAGTATCTATTTGCTATTACAGAAGAACATCACAAAGTTAGAGAACCTTGTACTTATTGGCTACACACCCACACGTGTTGCCATGCCATACAATTTGATGACGTTGACACTCAACCTATCAATCCTCGTCATCAGCCTTGTAGTCGTATATATTGCCCAAGGTAAGTATATGGGTTATCTCTCAGACATTGCAGGATATGAGCTATCGGCAATGCCCACCACGGCCATCGTCGTAGGCCTATTACTTACGGCCGCCATCATAGCGTTCAACTTCTTCATCATCTACCGCAAGATACGCGACATATCGAAAAGACGATGATACGTAAGGCTGTAACACATGACATCGAGTTAATATTGAGCATCGTTCGCGATGCTCAATTGGCTTTACGCGACCTCGGCATCGACCAATGGCAGGATGGCTATCCCTCACGCGAGGTCATCGAGAGCGACATCCATAATGACATAGGATATCTACTATGTAACGAAAGTAATGAGGCCATAGGCTATGCCGCCATAGTTCTTAGTGGCGAGGAGGCATACGATCAGATAGCGGAGCATATGTGGCATACACCATCGGAGTATGTCGTAGTACATCGTCTGTGCGTCTCTGCCAGCCATAGACGCATGGGTGCAGCCATCCACCTCATGCAACATGCAACTGCCATCGCCCGCAGCAAAAATATCCACGCCTTCCGTATCGATACACATCGTGGCAACGTGCGCATGCTCACCATGCTTAAGAAATTAGGCTTCGCATACGTCGGCATCATACACTATGCAAGTGGTGAACGCTTAGCATTTGATCTAAACTTAGATAAGAGTAAAACTATATAATAATCAGGCCTATGGCAAGTTACCTCCAAGTAGAGAACATATCAAAATCGTATGGCGACCGTACACTCTTTGAGAAGATAAGTTTCAACATCAATGAGGGTGACAAGATAGCGCTCGTTGCGCCTAACGGCACTGGCAAGTCGTCACTCTTGAAGATTTTGGCAGGCATCGAACACTCTGACCGTGGTGGTGAGGTCAAGTTTATGAAGGACATACGCGTAGCCTTCCTCGATCAGAATACATCGTTCGACCCTAAGCGCACCATCTTCGAGGAGGTATATGCACATATTGGGACTCTTTCACCCGAGCTTGGCGAGTATGAGGCAGCCTTAACATCGGGCGATGAGCACCGCTTGGAGCGCGCCATAGCTGCGATGGATGCCTCAGGGGCATGGAGCATAGAGCAAAATATACGTCAGGTACTCTCGTCGTTGAAGCTCGAGCGCATAGACCAGCCCATGGGCGAGCTGTCGGGTGGTGAGGCTAAACGCGTGGCGTTGGCATGTATGATGTTGCAGAATGCCGAGTTCCTCATTATGGATGAGCCGACAAACCACTTAGATATCGACATAATAGAGTATCTCGAGGGCTACCTACAACGCTCGCGTTGTACGCTCCTGATGGTCACACACGACCGTTACTTCCTCGACCGTGTGTGCAATACCATCATGGAGATTGATCGCGGCAAGTTATATACCTATCGTGGCAACTATACCGACTACTTAGAGAAGCGCGAGGAGCGCTATCAGAATATGCAGGCCGAGATTGACAAGTCGCGTAACCTCTTGCGCCGCGAGTTAGAATGGATACGTAGCACGCCCCAGGCACGCACAGGCAAGGCTCGCTATCGTATTAACGCCTTCTATGACCTCAAGGATAAGGCCTCCGTGAGCCTCGCCTCACAGAGCGTGGAGATAGATGTTGCCACCTCACGCCTCGGACGCAAAATTATCGATTGCACGGATGTGTCGCTACGGTTTGGTGAACGCAAGATGCTTGACGGCTTCTCATATAAGTTCAACCGTGGGGAGCGCCTTGGCATCGTCGGCCGCAATGGCGTGGGTAAGAGTACCTTCCTAAACCTTATCACTGGTACCATAACCCCCGATAAGGGCATCATCGAGTTGGGCGAGACACTACGCATAGGTTACTACTCGCAGCGTGGAATACGTTTCAAGCCTGGACAGACTGTTCTGGAGTGCGTGCAGGAGATTGCCGAGGTAGTGAAGGCCTCCGATGGCCATGCCGTCTCGGCAACGACGTTCCTCAATCGCTTCCTCTTCCCGCATGAGAGTTTTAATAAGCGCGTAGACATCCTCAGTGGCGGCGAGCAGCGCCGCCTGTACCTACTCACGGTGCTTATGCAGAGTCCTAATATGCTTATCCTCGACGAGCCTACCAACGACCTCGACATCATGACGCTCAACGTGTTAGAGGAGTATCTTCAAGAGTTCAAAGGCTGCCTTATCATCGTATCGCACGACCGCTACTTCTTAGATAAGTGTGCCGACCACCTCTTCATCTTCGAGGGCGAGGGCCGCATCAAGGATTTTGTCGGAGCATACAGCGAGTACCGCAAATATATCAAGGAGCGCGAGGCTGCGGAGCGTAGCGAGCAGCGCGCCACAGCAGCACCCAAGCCTCAGCACCAGACCATACGCGAGAAACACAAGCTGTCATATAAGGAGCAACGCGAGTTGGAACAGCTTGAGGCCGACATAGCCACGCTCAGCCATGAGCGCCATGAGTTAGAGACGGAGCTATCCTCGGGCACACTGCCCTACGACCGCCTCACAGAGGCCTCTAAGCGTATCGAAGAGATTATCGCCTCAATAGACGAGAAAGAGCTGCGCTGGTTGGAACTCAACGAGTAAGAACACAAGCCCACAAACGCAGTAACGATATGTCACTATGCGATTGTTGCTGACAACGAAATACATAATTTAACTATGGCGACGAAGTAGACATCTTATCACGAAAATCCCGACAATAGGACGTACACCAAGTACTACCCATTGTCGGGATTTTTTTTGTTAGGGGACGCAATCGCCCCCTTATCACAAGAAATTACATATCGCTCTCGCCCTCTACCTCATCAATCCAAGGCACAGTCTTCATATCCTCAGTGGTCAAGGCATCAACCTGCTCGGGAGATAGAAGTGCATCATCGCCATTGTCGAAGACTATATCGTTGAGGCTATTGATGGTTAGCTGATATGTTGCCCAATCATCCGTATTGCCAGCATAGTCCGAGCGCTGAGCATAGATTCCATAGATGGCTGTAATCGTAGCCTTCTCACCATCCTTGCATATATTCTGACGAGCAAAGCGCGAATAGCCACTCGAACGCAACACATAGAGACCATTAGCCGAGCTATGCGTCTTAGATGTGTCGTAAGCGAAGAGCACCGAGCCATAGAGACTACGACCCGTAACCTCCTCCTTGAAAGCCCAATGATACCATGGCTTAGATACAGGATTGCTCGGATCGGTATAGAGCCAGCTGGGATAGAAGTTATCGTACGAGCCCTGCACGATGCGCGGGCTGGTATAGGTTTGAAGATTACCATCCTCGTCGTACGTAAGGTTACCCTCATCGTCAAATATGGGAGCAGGGACACCAGCATAGTGGCACTCCAAGCCCTTAAAACACATCATACGACCAAACATTAGCTCGCGCTGTGATATCTCGAACGTATGACGTGTAAGGCCATTATCATCCACCTTATCTGTACCATAGAATCGCCCCTCCATCTCTATCATCTTAGGATCGAACACCTGCTCATAATTCTCGGGGGTGACGGTGATGATGTCTACATTAGGTGCATAGCGCTGCCACTCCTCGAACTCTCCCACCTTCAAGCTCTCCTCGTCCAAACGACCAGGGAACACATGACGATCGATAACCTCCTGAAGCTCGATATTAGAGTTGGCATAATACTTATGCTTGCCAGCTTTATTGTACGACTCTGAGGGCGCACCACCGAGCGAGAGCATCATACGATAGTTACCAAGATAGAGACCCGTAAGGCGCACATACACCCATGAGCCCTTCTTATAACGAAGCCCGACATTGTTATTTAGCTTCAGTTCGATACCCGAGGTCTCATCCTGGATAAACAGCGACTTGTAAATATTACCAGCCTCATCATCCGACGTAACCTTACCCTTAATATATACGTCATGACCCTCAAATATATCCTCACCGATAAGCTTATATATCGTATTGTTCCATCCGCTATTTACACCCGTGTTACTGATGGGGCCAAAGGCATATTTAAGCTCTGCGATGGTTATGCGCTCCGCCTCAGGAAACATCTCCTCGAACGAGTTATCAGTATATAACTCACGAGGGCCAACCATCGTATGATTTTCATAACAGCCAACAGCCAAAACAACGGTGGCCATCAATGCAAAAAGTCTATTTAGTTTCATAGTTATCATACGTTTAGCTGTTAGAATCTAAAGTAAATATTTAGATAGTAGTTAAGACCCGTCATATAGAAATACTTTGAGTCGAAACGCGAGTATGTCGTCGGCTTCTGGATGATTGTTGCGCCACCCTCAGCATCAGGGAAGATGATAGGATCAGATATCTTATTCAGACGCATCTGCTCATAACCACCCGTACGTATTGTCTGCGTATTGAGTATGTTGTTCACCTGAAGGCTAAAGCCAAGTGTGTACTTATACTTTATATACCAGTTTTTACCGATACTTGCGCTCAGCGTATAGGCGTCGCCCAACTCCTCCTGTGCTCGTATGCCATCGATGACATCAATAACGTATGCTTTCTGGCGTCCAGACTCCAAGTTCTGGAAGTCGTAGATTCGCATAAGCTCCTGCATGAGGTACTCGGTACGATACATCGGGTTCATCGAGAGGTATAAACGGTCATAGTAGTTGAAGTCTACAGATGCAAACCAGTTCTTCGGGCCACGGAAGTTAAGACCCACATTTATAGCTGTCTGTGGCGTACTCTCGATCTTCATACCCTTCCAGTTGACAACGCTATTAACAACGTCTGTTGCCGAGTTATCGATCATCTGTGTGAACTTAGGATTCGACGTATAGGTATAATCGCCATAGCTCACAGCGCCATTAAGTGAGAGACCCCACGCAATAGGGATGTTCAGGCCAAGCTCAACACCCATATAACGCTTATCTATACCCGACATAGCGAAGTTGGTGAACGAACTCTGCGTGTCGTCGTAGAACGATATTACCTTCGACTGATCCTTCATCTCGGTATAGTAAGCCGAAAGGCGGGCACGTATCCACGGCAGACGCAGGTTGTAGCTAATATCGGCACCATATATCTTCTCCGTGTCGAGACCTGGAGTTATCTGGTTACGCGTACGCGCCGACACGAAGGCATTGTTGAACATCGGAGCATTCTGCATAGCCGTAGCATTAAGGTCGATACTATGAGCACCCGAGAACTGATACGACAAGTTAGCCTTCACCTTATATGTTAGACTGTTAATCTTATCCGAGTTGCCGAGCGACGTCTTACCACGATCGCCGCCAGCATTAGCATTCTGGAATAAGCCCTTCTCCCATAGGCCCTCACGCCAGATGCTCGACAGACCCACCTCAGCACCTACATTTGCAGAGAAGCCACCAGCCGTAATCTCATACATAGCCCACAGCTGTCCTTCGCGAACATGTGCGTAGTAGTCGTAGCCATATTTGTCGCCCTCGCGTACGGTCTGTGCCTGGCCATGCTCGCGATAGTATGCCATATTGTTTTGATAGACCTCCTGATTGTCACCGAAGTCACGCTCAGCAAACTTATCTATATCCAACCAGTAGTCGCCACCGAGCAGATCTTTCACCGTCGAGTAATACTCCGTACGATTAACACGAGCACGTAGACCAACGGTGAGCTTCGAACCTCCACGGAAGATATGACCGAGCTGTGCAGCGAAGTTGTAGTCAATCTGGTCAGTATGACGCTCCTCAATCATCGCAACCGAGCGATGACCTGGGCCATACTTATCAACATCCTCCACGCCCATCATATTATCCTGAATTAGGCCATCAAAGTCGATATATCCATCCCAGTTCTCAGTGTACTCCTTAACCTTCATGAGGTCTGTAGCAAGGTCCACCTCCGAGAATGGCAGCGGAAGACCTTTATTCTCTGCGAACTTATTTAGTGCCATACGACGCTCCAGACGGTCACCATAGTATGATGGTAACTTACGATAGTAGTCGGGGCGAGGATCCTCACCCTTATACCATGTGAGCGCCGAATAGCCATTGAAGCCGAAACGTACAGAGGTCGCTACCGACAGATTGGTATTCTCGTTTATCTGCCAGTTGTAGTTCAACATAGCTATAGGCTCATGCATGCGACGTACGCGAGCATTACGCTCCTCGCCATTCTGTAAGCCCACATTTGGGTTATAGTAGTTGTCACCCCAGAGGTCGTAGGCCTCCTGTGTCGATGCCTGTTGCGCACCGCGTGTGGTAGGAGCGCCAAGGATGGTTGCCGAGAGACGATGGCGCGAATTAAACACCTTCTCAGCTGAGAAGAAGTAGCCATAGGCATTGTAATACACGCCATTGACATAGCCATTGCCACCCTGGCGTGTCGATAGCGTGAAACCATACGACCAACCATTATCCAGCGCACCTGAGGCATAGCTCACCATCGCACGAAAACGATATAGTTGCGTAGAGTTCACAACACTGGCACGGAAGCCCTTACGCAGCTGCGAGGCACGAGCGTTGATGTTGGTCGTACCCGCAACACCACCAAGGCCGAAGTCCGACATCTCGAGACCTGTTGTTGCCTCCTGATTACGCGTGGCATCGTTAAGACCACTCCACAAAGACCATGGGCCATAGCTCGTCAGAGCATCGTTGAATCGGATACCGTTGAGGTATACATCCTGATACTGAGAGTCGTAGCCACGCACATTGAAGCGCATCTCCGAGAAACGATACGAGGCGATGTTGTTAAACACATCCTTCGATGCTGAAAGCGACGTAGGCAACGCCTGTGAGTCGCCAGCCGACTCGACGTCCGAGTCCAACTCGGCAAATGCTGAGTCGTCAATGGTCATCATCGTCGAGGGTACCATAACTACGTTCTGCATGTCGTGGACAAGCTCCTTCACGCGCACCATAAGCTCAAGATCCTCGAAATCGGCAGCTTCGAGGCGCAGCATATACTGTCCTGGTGCTAACCCCTCAATAACAAACTCACCATCTTGGTTTGTTGTCGTGTTAACAGCCACATCGTCGACATAGAGTTGAACACCCTGTATGGGCATACGTCCGTCGCGCGATACGACCACACCCTTCATACCTCCCGTCTGCGCATAAGCGCCGAGGCATAGAAGTGTGCAAGTGATTGTTAGTATAAATTTCCTCATATAAGTATGAATTAATTACTTACCTATGTAAATATATACGGGGAAGTGGTCACTAAAGCCATTCTGGAAGTTGTTCGTCACGAACGTACGCAAGGGATAACCCTTATACTGCCCCTCCTGCTGAAGCATATACGAGCGCGTGAAGATATTGCCCCAATACTTCATGCCCTTACCCTTCATTAGGCGTAGCTCACCCTCCTCGGCATTAACCAAGTTCTCCGTAACACATATATTATCAAAGAGGTTCCATGCATCTTGATATGCGAGTGTACCGAGACCCGCGCGTAACATCTGGTTGTAGGGGTTGAAGAAATCACCCGCTACGAGCTCCTTAACCTTACCTTTGGCACCCATCGTCTTAACGATGCTATCATCCGTAGCATCATCGTTGAAGTCACCCATGACAATGACCTTTGTCGCTGGATTCTCCTTTAGGAGCGAATCCTTAATCTCGCGTATCTGTCGGGCACACGCATCGCGCTTAAACTGCGACGCGTCCTTACCTCCTAAACGCGACGGCCAATGCGACACTAAGAAGTAGAATGGCTCACCCTCGATTGTTCCCCACATGACCACAAGGTCACGCGTACGGAAGTTGGGCAACTCCTCGACCTTGAGCTTTATGTTATCCGAGCCCTCGAGCTTGAATACATCCGAGCGATAGAGGAACGCCACATCCACACCACGAGCATCGGGCGAGTCATAGTGGCAGATGCGATAGTTCGCACCCGCAAGCTTAGGCTGTGAGATAAGATCCTCCAACACCGTGCGATTCTCTATCTCCGACACACCAATGACAATGGGATACTCCCTCTGTATGGCTGCTATGTCGAACAATACACGCTCCATGTTTGTCAGCTTCTTCTGATACTTAATCTCATTCCACTGCTTAACGCCACTCGGCGTGAACTCGTCGTCGTGAGTCTCTGGATCATCATAGATGTCGAAGAGGTTCTCGAGGTTGTAGAAGACTACAGTGTAGGGCTTACTCTCCTGCGCATATAACGCAACAACAGAGAATAGAGCCACACATAGCATTAAAACATTTCTTCTCATAATATCGCTTTTATTTGCATTATCTTCAATCAGTTAGTCGTTTACTCCCCACAATGAGGGTACTGCCGAGGCCTTAACCTTCGACTCTATCGCATCATCAATCATTGGGAAGAAGGTGAATCCTGTTCTACGCTCCAACTCCTCGATAGATATACAGTCAGCCGAGGTTATTGATGTATCATCGCCTGTATTGGCATGCTCAAACCAGAAGGCTATGGCACGCAACTGAGCTGCATCTGTTGCATCGGCAATGCTTCGCCCCGTGTTTCCCTTGCTGGTGCGTATGAGCGCCTTATAGTAGTGCGTGGGTGTAGGGCATGTATTACCCGAGCGGTCGGATGTAGACGACTGTATCGACGCGTGATGCTCACCATCGAAGTATGCTCCCGTCACCACAAAGAGCGTATCCACACACACCTGATTACGTACACGTCCCTCCAATGCGCCCCACTTCATCTGGTTAAAGTTGCCATGTTGAGGCGTCATATTAGTAGCATAGAATGTCTGATCCATCATCTGCTGCGAGCACTTTCTATCCGCCGCGGGTATCTGATGGCCTCGATCATACCAGCCGTTATACGACTTCGAGAGGTTAGCCTGCAACGAGCTCTCCACCGTGGGTTCGTAACCAAACGAGCTATTATTACGGTCACCACTGCCAGTCATGTGCGCAGAGTGGAGCGGGTAGGCCACCCATAGCGACGCCCTCACCGAGGGGTCGAAACAGATGGAGTAGTTACGCGCATCCATCTTAGCACCAAGCTGTCCATAGTGTGTTCGGTAGATATACCCCTTGTCTGCAGGACATATAGGTAGCTCTGCCCAGTTACGCTCAAACGCTATCGACGAGTCATAGCTCAGCTGGGTTATTGTGGCGCTATAGCTAACACCATCCGAGAACTCTACCGCTACACTTGCCATACGCTTGTGCCCCGAGTCATTAGCACTAAAGTATAGATACACCACCTTTTCCGTGGCAGTCATCGTGTTGGTTATGGTTGTCTGCTTACCCGTGAACGCTATCCATCCATCCTCCGATGCAACAGTAGCGGTGTACGAAGTACCCTGTTGTGCCCTGAGCACCACAGCGCAGTTCGTGCTTCTACCATCAACCTCCGAGGTTGTCAAATATGCCTCGCTTTTTATTGCCCCAGCATCATCACCCTCACAACCAGCAATAGCAAGCAATGCGAAAACCGCAATAACTATATATAAAACCCTGTTTATCACTTATTTTCGATTTATTCTTAATATCTTTCACCACGCCTCGGGTAGGACTACCCCACCCGAGGCAATAGCGAAAGACTGTTATCGTTACTCAGCAAATGTAACAGTCAAGCTATTCATACGTACCTGAGCACTCAATGTATTAATAGAATACGATTTTGCAGAGCTGGGAAGAACAACCGTTACAATACTACCATCTGTTGTAGCAGTACCAGTTGTTATAGATTCTTTCAATGCCGTAGCATATGTAGCGTTATTACAAGCAAAGACAATCTTTGTCATAGTCTTCTCGGTCTCAACCTTCAAGTTAGAGCTCTTATAGAAACGAGCAGGAGCAGAGTAGTCTGCCACATTACTTGTTGATGAGCCCTTATCGTTTGTCAAGGTGATACCATTCTGTTCCCATACCTGCTGCTCTGTTGTAAACACGGTTCGGTTCGTAACATCAGCAAATGAGAGAGTAGCCTCATTCGCGGGCTGCTCAACCTCTGCGCCCGCAACATGTGAAACATACACACCACTACCCATCTGAGGCTCATCGTTGTATGAAGCACGAACACCACGGATAGTAAGGGTATCACCAGCCTTCAAGCCGAGTGATGTAAATACCTTCTCACCATTCTCATCGTAGATACCGTATACATATACACGACCCGTAGCATCTACAAGATCAAAGTTGCCATAGTCTGTATTAGCAACATTATCGATTTTACCCGTAAGCTCATAGATAACGGTCTCGCTCTCAGCAGCTGCCAAAAATTCAGCTACCGTAGCCTTAACTACATCGCCAGGAGCAGGCTGCTCGGGGTCGGGTGTAGGAGTCTCACCACCAGCCGATGTGTGTGATACGTAAGTAGCATTCTTACCCTGTGGTGAGCCATTGTATGATGTACGGATAGTTCTAAGAGTGATGGTGTCACCCTCCTTCAAACCGAGTGTCTCGAAGTAACCAAACTGATTGTTATCATCAACAAGACCATAGATATAAACCGAACCAGTTGAATCTTCAAGGTCGAAGTTACCGTAGTACTCCTTACCTGCAACTACGTTCTTAATAGTACCCGTAAGCTCGTAGATAACGGTCTCGCTCTCAGCAGCTACCAAGAACTCAGCTACCGTAGCCTTAACCACATCGCCAGGAGCAGGCTGCTCGGGGTCGGGTGTAGGAGTCTCACCACCAGCCGATGTGTGTGATACGTAAGTAGCATTCTTACCCTGTGGTGAGCCATTGTATGATGTACGGATAGTTCTAAGAGTGATAGTGTCACCCTCCTTCAAACCGAGTGTCTCGAAGTAACCCAACTGATTGTTATCATCAACAAGACCATAGATATAAACCGAACCTGTTGAATCTTCAAGGTCGAAGTTACCATAGTACTCCTTACCTGCAACCACATTCTTAATAGTACCCGTAAGCTCGTAGATTGTAGCATCTTCTGGAGCTGCCAAGAACTCAGCAACAGTCACCTTCTTTATCTCACTAGGATCGGGATCAGTAATCTCGACATCTTCACCCTCTATAGGTGTATCCGAAAGCTTAACACCGCAAACGATAGCACGAGGTGCAATCTCAGGAGCTGTACCACTATACGTCTTAAGTGAGAAATCAGACTCCATAGCGAACTCGATTGTTGACGTTGCCTTTAAGCCTGAAAGAAGTACTGAGTAATGATCCGCTACAGCAAAGCGTAGGGCTGTATAGGGAGCATTGCCCGTTGCGCCGTCGTTACCAGCAAGCTTCTGTGACATAACCTCACCACCATCAACACGATAGTAGATAGTTACCTCAGTGCCCTTCCAGCCCGCAGCATAGAAGTTAAGATACTTATCGCCCTCTACACCAACAGCTGCTGACGTAAACACACCCGACTGCTTGCTCTTGCTAAGTTTAAAGCCAGTAACAGCATACGTGCCAATCTTTGTAGCGCCAAGAGAATATGTAGCATTCGTAGAGTCATCCGTAGAGCAAACAAAGGCTGCATCCGAAGCATAGGGGCCCTCAGCTACAACAGGCTCGTCGTTACCGCCATTACCGCCACCAGTCTCGGGAAGCGTAATAGACTGACCGCCATTACCTACAAAAAGCTTAACATCGTCGATACGATAAGCACTCGCAACGTCTGCCGTAAACTTGATAAAGAGATACTCGGGGACTTCGGTTAAGGTAAACTCAGCCGTAGCCACATTCCAACGACCAGGCTCAGTACCAGCAAACGTATACTCGAGTTCAGACCAACCGTTACCATTCTTCGATACATATACATGGAACTCAGAAGTCTGGAATGTGCTATCGCCATTGTTTAGGTACTTCTCCGTACCGAAAGTGAGCTTCAAGTTGTTCTGAGCAGCGTTAAGCGCAATGTTGTTAATCTGGAAGTAGGCATTAGCACCGAAGAATATGTTGTTCGAGCCCGAACCCGCATAGTCCGAATAGCTACTATTAGATGTAGAGTTAGCACGAACAGAGACACCACTACCGGTGTAAGTCACATTCTCCGAAGCAGGACCCTCGGCATTTGCAAACTCGGGGAACTGGTCGATATAGGGCCATGAAGAGCCCGAACCAAAGGTCTTAGTAGCCTCCTGGCCGTCGAAGTTATCGCCATAGAGCAACTCCTCAGTAACGGTAGGAGCATCTGTAGCCGACTGCGACACCTTAATGCTCTCTGTATCCCAAGGACCATAGGTTGCATGAAGCGCGATAACCTTGATTGTTGCCTCACGCAGATTACCTGTGGTATTCTCAGCAACAGATACTGTAATGCTCTTCTTGCCCTTGCCTACCATAGGCGTTACGGTCACCCAGTCTGCGCTACTAACCTCTACCTTCCACTCTGAATTAGAGGTTACCGTAACAATCTGCTCACCCTCACCCATGGCGAAGTTCAACGTCGAGGCCGATACATCCACCATAGGATCGCCTACAACGCCATCACCCTCAGTCTCACACGCTACAAAGCCAAGTGCTACACCCAGCATTGTCACGACAGCGAAGAGAGATTTAAAAATCTTGTTTGTCATAGCAATTTGTTTTTAATTGTTTGTATGAAATTATAGTTACATCAGTAAATCAATGTATTACGCTCCGACATTGCACAAATACACAACATCGGAATTACAAAGATACGACATTAATTCGGAAAGAAAAAAATATAAAGCATTATTTTTTGTAATTTTAGTTTATCATCGCACTCATCAATATGTCTGCCACGTTATCACTACGTGATAATTTGAGATTGCTGTAGTCTCAAAGAAAATGAATTTGTATATTTCGGCATAAAAGAGTATATTTGCAAAGAATATAATTCGTTCCACTATGGGAGTAGATAGAAATATGCGAAATATTGAGAGCGACAAGGAGTTTGAGGGTCGCATACGTCCTCAAGCATTGCAACACTTCGCTGGCCAGGATAAGATTGTCGCCAACCTCAAGATATTCATCAAAGCGGCACTCATGCGTGGCGACTCGCTCGACCATGTGCTCTTGCATGGTCCTCCAGGACTCGGCAAGACGACACTTGCCAACATCATCGCCAACGAGATGGGCGCGCAGCTACGTGTGACATCGGGCCCCGTGCTCGACAAGCCTGGCGACCTCGCAGGGTTACTCACAAACCTCACACCTGGCGACGTGCTCTTCATCGACGAGATACACCGCCTAAGTCCCATCGTCGAGGAGTATCTCTACTCGGCAATGGAGGACTATAAAATAGACATCGTCTTAGACAAGGGCCCTGCAGCTCGCTCAATACAGATTGAGTTAGCTCCATTTACCCTTGTGGGTGCGACAACACGCAGCGGTCTTCTGACATCACCGCTACGCGCTCGCTTCGGCATACAGTGTCACTTAGAGTATTACGATGCCCCTATATTGGCTGGCATCGTGAAGCGCTCAGCCTCAATCCTCGACATCTCGATTGATGACGACGCAGCCCTTGAGATAGCGTTACGTTCGCGCGGCACGCCACGTATAGCCAACGCCCTACTACGCCGTGTGCGCGACTTCGCGATGGTCGAGGGCGAGGGACATATTGACGTGGATATCACACGTGTAGGTCTTGCGGCACTGAACATTGATGCCCGTGGCCTTGATCAGATGGACAACAAGATTCTTGCCACCATAATAGAAAAGTTCAACGGTGGCCCCGTGGGTCTTAACACCGTGGCTACGGCCGTCGGCGAGGAGGCGGGAACCGTGGAGGAGGTCTACGAGCCATTCCTCATAAAGGAGGGATTCTTGAAGCGCACGCCACGCGGTCGCGAGGCTACGGAGTTGGCCTATCGCCACTTAGGCTACGCCTACGGCTCTGCGGAGGAGCAGTCACTGTTTTAGCGGATAACAATAATTAGGGGGGGGATAAACTGGGAATGACTACACGATCTCCCTAAATTCACTAAACTCACTAATCACAACCTACTGAGTTGTAATACCAAATTTCTTGTCAGAGTGGTGTGGTAGTGTTATATGGTAATGATGCAAAAAGCGGCGCTTTGGTAAAAAGATAAGTGCTTATATATTTGCAAATTACAGCGATATTTTAGAGATTAGTAGAAATCGGTTTCTACTAATCTCTATTTTTATGGCAAAAAAGCGTAAAATTAGGTG
>JAFUPR010000017.1 GCA_017481145.1 Alistipes sp.
CATACGCTTTGAGGATGACGGCAAGGGGGTGAGCAAAGAGCAACTACCACATCTTTTCGAGCGATTCTATCGCGTGGATAAAGGTCGCTCACGTCAAAAAGGTGGCACAGGACTTGGGCTTGCCATAGTGAAACACGCTGTTCTGTTTCACGGTGGCACAATCAGCGTCACAAACCGACCAAGTGGCGGTCTAAGGTTTGACTTCACTCTACGAAAGTAGTATAAAAAAACAAAAAGATGTCTTTCGACATCTTCTTGCCTCGTTTGGTCTCAGCGGAGAGGGAGGGATTCGAACCCCCGGAGCCTCGCAGCTCAACGGTTTTCAAGACCGCCGCAATCGACCACTCTGCCACCTCTCCAACGGACAAAGGTATGACATTAATTCCATTCTGCCAAATATTTTTGTAAATATTTTTAGCCCCCAACTACCCACATCTTTACACAACATTGATAATCAGGACTATATGTCGGTATTATGATTTTATCTTTTTATCTCCCCGTGACGTTGTCTTGTATTTTTCGGCTCTTTTGGCACAAAGATATAGGGGCGAGCGTTTTTCCTTTCATATTTTTTTCGTAACTTTGTCCGATTAATTCTTATTATATAAGGTATGGCGTTGGCAAACAGCAACAACAATATATGCGAGAAGGGGTGGTATCGCTGCGTAATGGCAGCAGCTCCGTGGTTTGTGGGGTTGATGATATTTTGGTTCGTGAGCCACCATTTCTATGCGCCCCAGTTTGATGGTAAGTCGCTATCGCAGGGCGACATAGCTCAGTATGCTGGCATGTCGGAAGATATACGCACGCATCGCGAGGCTACGGGCGAGGACCCACAGTGGACGGGTAATATGTTCTCGGGCATGCCAGCGTATCTCATTGACGTAGAGTATCCCACGCAGTATGTCAAGAGGTGGGTCGGCGGCCTTGTCAAGGCGGTGGAGAGCCCCATGAACATGACACTATGTGCCATGGTGTTGATGATGGTGGCGGTGGTGATGATGGGCATAAATCCATGGATAGGCATCATCGCGGGCTTGGCATACGGCCTATCGACATACTTCTTCCTGATAATCGATGCGGGGCACATCACCAAGATGTGGGCGTTGGTATACGCCCCACCGATGGTCGCCTCGGTATGGTATGCCTTGAGGCGCAACATGTGGGTCGGAGCGATACTCGCAGCGCTCTTCGGCTCGTTGGAGTTGGGAGCCAACCATCCGCAGATAACATACTACTTCCTACTCGTATCTCTTGCTATATGGATTAGCGAGCTGGTGTTTGCCATCAAGGAGAGGGTGCTTGCAGCCTTCGGCTATCGCACGTTACTACTGGCTGTCGCGGCGCTCTTGGCCCTCGGCTCTAACCTCTCGCCGCTATGGTACACCCTCGAGCATCAGAAGTACACCACGCGAGGTGTACAGGAGGCCATAGCCGAGGATGAGGCACGTGCCGAGAAGATAGCATACAATACGGCATGGAGCTATGGATGCAAGGAGAGCTTCAACATGTTGGTACCCTCGTATATGGGTGCATGGTCGGGTGATGTGAGCGACGAGGTTGTAGAGGTATTACAGAGTCCTGGCGTTCAGAATGCCCTTATTGATGTGTCGCTCGACGAGCTGACGAAGATGTTGCAGAGAGATATGCCCGAGCTACGCCGTAGCGACGTGGAATACTTCCTTGATGCGGGCGATGAGAACTTAGCTGCAGAGCTTCAATATGTGTATGAAGATGTAAGTGGCGATGTGGCGCAGTATGCCTCGAACTACTGGGGCACACAGCCCTACACCGCAGGCCCAACATATTTAGGTGCTGCTGTCATATTCCTCGCCATCATGGGCTTTATGCTCGCCACAGCGAGGATGCGATGGTGGCTCTTAGCCGTAAGCATCTTTGCGCTACTATTAGCCTGGGGCGGTAACATCATGGGCTTCTACGAACTTATGTACGACATATTACCTGGATATAAGAGCTTCCGCACCGTATCCATGGCTCTCGTTGTCGTGCAGTGGAGTGCCCCTCTATTGGCAGCCGTAGCACTATGGCAGCTTATACGCTCGGAGCTATCCATGCGCGCGCTACTCATACGTACAGGCATAGCTTTTGGCGTGATACTACTCCTTGTGGGTGCCATGGTGCTCATGGCCGACTATGGTCTTCAAGATATATACGCTAAATATGGCGACGCTCTATGGGTTGAGCAACTCAAGGCGGCAGCATACAACTCGCGCCATGCAGCCTTTGTGGGTGACATGTGGCGCACGATAGGATATGTGATGCTCGCAGCCGTGGCTGTGGGTGGGTACATCATCATGCGCAACAGATGGAGGATGTGGCATGAGCATAGCGTGTTGCTCACGACGAGCTTCGTAGCCATCATTGGAATCATCATCGTGATGGACATTGCAGGCGTTGATGGCCGCTATATGTATGCAGATAAGTGGGTCGACAAAGAGCCCACGGAGCAGAGCCCTACAGCAGCCGATAGAGCTATATTGGAGGACAAGGAGCTTGGCTTCCGTGTTCTTGACCTCTCAACCGACCCCTTCAATAGCGCCCGTGCATCCTTCTTCCACCGCTCCGTAGGTGGTTATCATGGTGCCAAGCTCGGCCGCTATCAGGAGGTCATCGACAGGCATCTGTCGCAGTTCGACCCCGAGGTTCTCGCTGCTCTAAACACACGATATGTGATATATGGTGGGGAGGCAAGGAGCTTAGAGAGCATCGTGGGCGTTGAGCCATACGGTGCTGCATGGTTTGTGTCGAGCATATCGCCGCAGCCCACAGCAGGCGAAGAGCTCACGGCCATAGGCACGGAAGACCTCAAAGATGTCGCCGTGGTATCTACGAGTGTCAAGGGTCTAAGTGACGAGTATGACACCTCGGGAGAGATACATCTCACGGAGTATGCCCCCAACCATCTGAGGTATGAGTACTCGGCACCCGAGCCGAGGCTATGTGTTTTCTCCGAGATATACTTCCCCGAGGGGTGGAGTGTGACCATCGACGGCAAGGAGGCAGACTACTTCGCCGCAGACTACATCCTCCGCGGCATGGAGCTCCCCGCAGGTGAGCATACTGTAGAGTGGCACTTCCGCGCCCCAGCATGGCGCGCAACATCGTTAATAATGGGCATCGCCTCGATGGTCATCCTCATAGGGTGCATCGCCGTGGCTGCCATAGCTATGTATAACAACAGAAAAAAGAGCTCTTATGTCAGAGGGTAGAGATAAGCGAGTGAGGCGCAAGGTACGCCGCTCGTATGTTATATCGACAATAAGCATCGCACTGGTATTGTTTATGTTGGGAGCAGTGAGCTATGTTGCTCTCTCGGCCGTCACGGCAGCCTCAACATTGCGCGATAGCGTGGTTCTCTCGGTGGAGGTGGCCGACTCACTAAGTCAAGAGCGCCATGGCGAACTGCGACGTACGATAGAGCGCATGGAGGGGTGCGAGGGCGTGGCCTTCATGTCGAAGCACGAGAAGCTTCACGACGAGGCTTTCCGTCGTCAGTTTGAGGTAGACCTCGACCTGTTGCTCGAGGAGAATCCGCTCTACGACAGCTACGAGGTGACGCTCAGCAATAGCCTATCGACGAGCGAGGAGGTGACCGCCTTCGTCGAGGAGGTGGAGATGATGGAGGGCGTCGAGTATGTTGCCGTACCTCCTGTGGATATTATCGAAAAGATGCACACGACGATTACACGCGTAAGCATCGCCTTAGTGATCTTCGTCGGCGTGCTACTCTTCATCTCTATGGTGCTGCTTAACAACACCATACGCCTGGCAATATACTCCAAGCGTTACCTTATCAACACGATGAAGCTGGTGGGTGCCACGAAGTGGTATATCATGCGTCCACTCCTGGCAAGCGCCTTAAAGCAGGGCATCATCGCAGGCATCATCGCGGGAGCTATGCTCTCGGGCATAGTCTATGGCGCCGAGATATTCACGCCCGAGGGTATCACCATGCTCGCCCTCCGCGAGGTGGGAATCATACTTGGCGGGCTCATAGCCATTGGCGTTATCATCACAGTATGTTTCAGCGCCATAGCGGTTAATAAGTTCGTGAACATGAAGTCAAACAAGATATACCTTTATTAGAAAGATGGACAATAAGCAGAATATATCTAACGACAATAAGGGTCGTATGCCCTTCACACGTCGTAATTACGCCCTCATGCTTGCGGGTGTGGTAGTCATCATCCTCGGCTTTGTACTCATGTCGGGAGGCGCAGAGCACACCGCCACAGAGTTCGACGAGTCAATATTTTCGGCACGCCGCATAACCATTGCCCCCATCGTTGTCATCATAGGCTTCGTGCTTGTGGGCGTGGGCATAATGAAGCGCTTCAAGTCTAACGATAACAATGAGTAGTCGATGGAGACGATTGAGGCTATAATCTTAGGAGCGGTGCAGGGACTCACGGAGTTCCTCCCCGTGTCGAGCAGTGGCCATCTACAGCTGGCCAAGGAGCTATTAGGCGTCGAGATAGAGGAGAACCTCACGTTCGATGTCATGTTGCATGCCGCCACCGTGCTAAGCACCATTGTCGTGCTATGGGCTGAGATATGGGGTCTCGTTAAGGGACTCTTCTCTCGTGGCATGAACGACGAGAAGGCGCTATTTATCAAGCTGATAATATCGATGATACCAATCGGTATCGTGGGACTTATCTTTAAGGATGAGATTGACGCCATGCTTGGTGCAGACTATATCATGGTGGTCGTTGGCTGCATGCTACTACTCACGGCCATGCTTCTGACGTTTGCCTACTATGCTCGCCCGCGACAGAAGGAGACGCTATCCTATCGCGATGCCTTCATCATAGGCCTCAGCCAGGCTGTTGCCTCAATGCCAGGACTCTCACGCTCAGGCACAACCATCGCTACGGGCATACTCCTTGGCAACAACAAAGCATCTGTTGCCACCTTCTCATTCCTCATGGTCTTGGCACCCATCATCGGCCAGTCGTTGCTTGACGTAATAGACGGAGGCATAACGCTCACGAGTATCGGCATAGTGCCCCTCGTTGCAGGCTTTGTCACAGCCTTCGTGGTGGGATGCTTAGCATGCCGCTTTATGATAGACATCGTCAAGCGTGGCAAGCTAGTATGGTTTGCCATCTATTGCGCCATCGTCGGCTGTGTGGCCATTGGCTCATATATATTATAGGTAGATTCTATTAATTAGGTAGTAATGGATAATTTTACGTTGCAAGGCATCGACTTTCCCGAAGGGTATGTTGCCGTTATAGATAAGCCTTATGAGTGGACATCGGCCGATGTTGTTCGTAAGATAAAGTTTCAGCTTCGCAAGTGTGGCTACCCGAAGATAAAGATTGGCCACGCTGGAACGCTCGACCCGCTGGCTACGGGCATATTACTAGTATGTATAGGTCGTGCTACGAAACGTGTCGACAGCCTACAGGCCGAGAGTAAGGAGTATGTCGCGGAGCTCATGCTCGGTGCTACCACGCCGAGTGGTGACATGGAGCACGAAGTGGATGCCACCTACCCCACGGAGCATATCACGCGTGAGGCTGTGGAGCAGGCTCTCAAATCGCTCACTGGCGAGCGTGAGCAGCTGCCACCGCTCTACTCGGCAAAGAAGGTTCAGGGTGTGCGTGCATACGAGTTCGCACGTGCAGGCGAAGAGGTAGAGCTTAAAAAGGCTCTTATCAACATCTACGCCATGGAGCTCGTAGAGTACGATATGCCAAGGATAAAGATACGCGTAGAGTGTAGCAAGGGCACATATATCCGCTCCTTGGCATTCGAGATAGGCGAAGCGCTGGGTAGCGGTGCCTACCTCAGCTCATTGCGTCGTACCAAGAGTGGCGACTTTAGGGTTGAGGAGGCTCATACGCTCGACCTTTTTATGGAAAAGCTGCGCGAGTGTGAAACAAAATAGCAGTTTTTGCGTATAGTGTTTGATAGTTACACGTTTTTTGAACAATATATTTACTAATTTATAGAACATCCCATATATGAAGTTATCGCAGTATGGTTATGAGTTTACCGAGGATATGATCGCAAAATATCCTACGGTAAATCGTGATGATGCTCGTCTTATGGTGTTGCACCGTCAGACGGGAGAGATCGAGCATCGCATCTTCAAGGATATTATCGAATACTTTGACGAGAAGGATATGTTCGTGTTCAACGACACGAAGGTCTTTCCAGCACGTCTACAGGGATGCAAGGAGAAGACGGGTGCAGACATAGAGATATTTCTTCTCCGAGAGCTCAATAGCGAGCTGCGCTTGTGGGATGTCCTTGTTGACCCCGCACGTAAGATACGTATCGGCAACAAGCTATACTTCGGTGACGACGAGCTCATGGGTGCCGAGGTTATCGACAACACCACCTCGCGTGGCCGTACGTTGCGCTTCTTGTTCGATGGCTCGTACGAAGAGTTCAAGGAGGCGCTATACAACCTTGGAGAGACACCACTACCCCGCTGGGTGAGAGAGAAAGTCGAGCCCGAGGATGCAGAGTGGTATCAGACGATATACGCCGAGAAGGAGGGTGCTGTGGCAGCCCCCACGGCGGGTCTTCACTTCTCTAAGCACCTGATGAAGAGGATGGAGATCAAGGGTATCGAGCGCGCCTTCCTCACATTGCACGTAGGACTTGGCAACTTCCGTACGGTGGATGTCGAAGATCTGTCGAAGCATAAGATGGACTCGGAGCAGTTTGTTGTCACACCCGAGACGGTCGAGTCGATAAATGCTACGAAGCGTGCAGGACATAAGGTTGTGGCTATCGGCACTACCGTTATGCGAGCGATGGAGACAGCCGTATCGGTTGGAGGCATGCTCAAGCCCATGGATGGCTGGACAAACAAGTTCATCTTCCACCCCTACCAGTTTACTGCTGCCGATGCCTTCGTGTCGAACTTCCACCTGCCCTACTCTACGCAGTTGATGATGGTAGCGGCCTTTGGTGGCTACGATATGGTGATGAATGCCTACGACATAGCACGTCAGGAGGGCTATCGTTTTGGCACTTATGGTGACGCTATGTTGATTTTGTAGAAAATTTTTACTATTTTTGCATAGTAATAAACGTATATTATTATGGCAACAAACAAGATATTGTACGTTTGTCAGGAGATATCTCCCTATCTCCCCGAGAACGAGTTTTCGAAGCTAAGTCTCGAAATGGCACGCCAGATGCAGGAGCGTGGTGCTGAGGTTCGCACGTTTATGCCTCGCTACGGCTGTATCAACGAGCGTAGAAATCAGCTACACGAGGTCATACGCCTTTCGGGCATGAACCTCATCATCAACGACAACGACCACCAGCTTATCATCAAGGTAGCCTCGGTGCCTGCTGCCCGCATACAGATATACTTCATCGACAACGACGACTACTTCTCACGTCGCGCCATCCTGCACGATGCCGATGGCAAGATGTTTGAGGATAACGACGACCGCGCAATCTTCTTCGCTCGCGGCATGTTGGAGACTGTCAAGAAGTTACGCTGGTCACCAACGATTGTTCACTGCCACGGATGGTTCTCGGCTATCGTGCCCATGTACCTTAAGAAGGTCTTCTATGATGACCCTCTTTTCCGCGATGTGAAGATCGTATTGTCGCTCTCGAACGATAAGTTCGACGAGACTCTCGCTGCCGACTTCAAGCAGAAGCTCGAGGGCGAGGGTATCATGGATAGCAATATGAAGATTTTGGAAGAGCCCTCATACCAAAACCTCTATCGCTTCGTTATAGATTATGCCGATGGTGTCATTGTCACATCGCCAGATGCTGATAGCGAGGTTGTGGAGTATGCTCGCAGCCGTGGTAAGAAGGTGCTTGACTATATCGATGCCGAAGCAAAGGAGGTATTCGATAATTATAAAAAGTTCTATGACGAGTTGTAGAAGGGTTATAGTCCTGGCGGTAGCAACCATCTGCATGGTGCTCACCATTGTGGGGTGTACTACCGAGGTGGACTATACTATGGGTTCGGAGTTTGTGCCGACAAATCAAAATATGGAGCTACGCCGTAGAGTCTATGAACTCGGCACGGTGAAGGAGGGTGGAGAAGCGAACGACTGTTCGCTCTTTACCACACGCCTATATAAGAGCGACTCAATCACCTCCTCGAACGTAACTCTCGGCTTCTTCGGCCTCGAGAAGAGCGATGTCTATGGCCAGCGCCGTGCAGGATTCCTCTCGCAGATGATCTTCAGCCTCACGCTCCCCGAGGGCCGTGGCTGGGGTTACCGTCCCATATTCGACTCCATGCAGCTATCGCTCTACGTGAAAGATTATCACGGCGACACCACACGCAAGCACCGTTTTGCGGTCTACGAGGTTACGTCGAACGACTATCTCAAGCTTAGCAGCGATACCACCTTCTATACCAACTTCGACCCTACGCCCTACATCTCCAACGAACCCATCTTCGAGTTCTACTATCCTAACCAGGATAAGGGCGTCTATGTGGGCGATGTACTAAACCCCTCGAACTGCGAGGTATTGTTGGAGGAGACGCCCGCAACAAGAGAGTACATCAAGCGTCTAATGCTGATGACCGACTTGGAGGATAACGGTGGCTATGCGCTGGATAGCGACAGCCTCTATGTCAGTGGCAACGAGGAGCGCTTTGTGGAGGCTGTGCGCGGCATCTATATTGCGCCCGTGGATGAGACGTTTGAGGGTGAGGGTGCTATGTTTGCTACCGACCTTGAGAATACGGCACTCCTACTCTACTCGCGAAGTCGCTATGAGGAGGATCCCGCCATCATCCGCGACACCACCTATATGATATACAACCTATATCTCGACCCCGCTCAATATGGAGTTACTGCAGGCAATGTGTCGATAAACACCGTACGCCACAACTATGAGGGTACGGATATTAACACAGCCATAGCCGACGGTCTTGATGTTGACGTATGCTACGTCGAGGGCATGGGCGGTGTTGTCACAGAGGTGTCGTTCACGGATGAGTGCATACAGTCGCTTGCCGACATCATCCTCAAGGCAGGTGATGCTACGGTGTCGGTAAATCAGGCTCTCGTACACTTCTATCTCGATGGTGTATATCCCGCTAACTCTGAGTACGACTACCTACAACTCAACCCTGTGACCCTAGCGCCACTGCTGGACGAGGCCATGGTGCGCATGGGTATGTATGTAGACTATGAGGGTAAGATTGCTATCTCGGACTATAGCTACGCCTTAGAGTCGCAATATACGCTCTCGTACGATGGTTATGTAAACCGTTCGTTGGCAAGCTATACGATGGATGTGTCGACATACGTGCAGACGCTCATGATTGAGGCCGCCAAGAGCGCCAACGAGGAGGGCGTCGTAGACCTCGCCCGCTTCACGGAGGGGTACACCGAGGGTAGCTCGCTGGTTAAGCTTCGCCGCTTCTACCTCGGCCCCGAGGCTTACTCGATGTTCGACTTCCGACGCCAAACAATCGAGGGCATCAAGGGCGATGCCGCGGAAACGATGAAGGCAGCACCAATAAGACTGGAGCTGACCTACACGGTTATAAATTGATAATACAGAGCATTTTAGCAAACCTAAGTCTATAGCTTAGGTTTTGCTGTGTAAAGAAACGATATATAAGGATGCAGGAAAATTTAGTTATTGTAGAGTCTCCAGCCAAGGCGAAGACCATCGAGAGATTCCTCGGCAAGGATTATATGGTCAAATCGAGCTTTGGTCATATTCGTGACCTGGCAAAAAAGGGACTCGGCATCAATCTCGATAATGAGTTTGAGCCTATATACGAGATACCAGAGGATAAACGTAAGGTTGTCGACGAGCTTGCACGCCTCTCGCGTGCCGCCAAGACCGTATGGCTGGCATCCGATGAAGACCGCGAGGGTGAGGCTATCGCTTGGCATCTGGCCAAGGTGTTAGACCTCCCTATCGACCGCACCAAGCGTATTGTCTTTCACGAGATTACGCAGCGTGCCATCCTCACGGCCATCGATAACCCACGAACCATCGACCTCAATCTTGTTAATGCACAGCAGGCACGTCGCGTGTTGGATAGATTGGTAGGCTTCGAGCTCTCACCCGTCTTGTGGAAGAAGGTGCGTCCAGCACTCTCGGCAGGTCGTGTTCAGAGTGTCGCCGTACGACTTATCGTAGAGCGCGAGCGCGACATCATAGCCTTCAAGTCGCAAGCACTATTCCGTGTTGTGGCTCAGTTCTATGCTGCTGACGATGTGAATAAGACGCTCTTCAAGGCGTCACTCTCGCAGCCCTTTGCTACGCGCCAAGAGGCAGAGCAGTTCCTGCACAGCTGCGTAGGTGAGCAGTTTACCGTGTCTAAGGCCGAGGAGAAGCCTGTGCAGCGCTATGCAGCACCGCCCTTTACGACCTCGACACTCCAGCAGGAGGCTGGACGTCGACTCGGCATGAGCGTGTCGCAGACTATGTCGGTGGCACAGAGGCTCTATGAGCAGGGTCTTATCACCTATATGCGTACCGACTCGGTGAACCTCTCGGATATGGCCATCACGCAGTGCAAAAATGAGATTACACGCCTCTTTGGTGCTAAGTACTCATACCCTCACAACTTCAAGACTAAGGCTAAGGGAGCTCAGGAGGCACACGAGGCAATACGTCCCTCATATATCGAGCGCCACGAGATTGATGGCACGGCAGCAGAGAAGCGTCTCTACGACCTTATATGGAAGCGTACGGTGGCATCGCAAATGGTGCCTGCGGAGCTCGACCGCACGCAGATTGTCATCGACCTGGGCCGCCGCTCGGAGCAGTTTGTAGCTACGGGAGAGGTTGTGCGCTTCGATGGCTTCATGCGCCTATACTCGGAGACTGTCGACGAGGATCAGCAGAACGAGGGCGAGGGTGGCATCCTGCCGAAGATGTCGGTAGGTGACAGGGTTGAGGCTACGACAATAACGGCGTCGGAGCGTTACACCGTAGCACCACCACGCTATAACGAGGCGGCGCTGGTAAAGCGTCTTGAGGAGCTGGGTATCGGTCGCCCCTCGACGTACGCACCGACAATAACGACCATCATCAACCGCGGTTATGTCGTCAAGCAGAACCGCGACGGCCAGAAGCGCCAGACGCTACAGCTCACACTCTTAGGCGACAAGCTCACCGAGAAGATGGTCACCGAGAGCTATGGCAAGGAGAAGAATAGACTTGCACCCACAGATATAGGTATGATTGTCAACGACTACTTAGAGTCGCAGTTCGCCTCGATTGTCGACTACAACTTCACGGCAAACGTAGAGAAGGAGTTCGACCGTGTGGCCGAGGGCGAGATTACCTGGAGCGATATGATTCGCGACTTTTATGCCCCCTTCCACCGCCTTGTAGACAGCGCCATAGGCACGCAGGGCGACCGCAGTCTACAGTCGGTACGTGTCCTCGGCGTGGATCCCAAGACGGGACTTACGGTGAAGGCTCGCATCGGTCGCTATGGCCCCATGGTAGAGCTCGAGGCTAAGGAGGAGGGTGGCAAGGGTCACTTCGCCTCGCTGAAGAAGGGACAACTTATCGAGTCAATAACGCTGGAGGAGGCGCTTGAGCTCTTTGCCCTACCACGCAACCTCGGCGATAAGGATGGTGAGGACATAATGGTCGGCGTGGGTAAGTTCGGCCCATACGTACGTCATGGTAAGACCTTCGCCTCGCTCACCAAGAGCGATGACCCCTATACTATCACGCGCGAGCGTGCCATAGCACTCTTGGAGGAGAACGCAGCTAAGCAGCGCGCCGCCTCTGAGCCATTGCGCACCTTCACTGAGGATGCTGCCATGGTGGTTAAGAGTGGTCAGTATGGCCCCTATATCGCCTACAACGGCAAGAACTACCGCCTACCCAAGGGCACGAAGGTGGAGACGCTGAGCTACACCGACTGCCAGCGTATCATTGCCAAGAGCAAGAAGTAGATGGAGAGATGATATAACAACACTAAAACTATTTATAGACTATGAAGAAAATCTTTGGTTTGGCACTCGGCCTTATGATGGCTACGGGTGCAATGGCTCAGGAGGCTGCTACGGCAGAGTTCACGCCTGAGTTCACGGTGGTTAAGGAGAACCCTATCACAAGCATTAAGAATCAGAACCGCGCAGGTACCTGCTGGTGCTACTCGTCATTGGCATTCATCGAGTCAGAGCTTTTGCGTATGGGCAAGGGCGAGTATGACTTCTCGGAGATGTTCATCGTTCACAACACCTACCTCGACCGCGCAGATAAGGCAGTACGCACACATGGCGACGTGTCGTTTGCTCAGGGTGGCTCGTTCTACGACGTCATCTACGGCATGGAGGCCTTTGGTCTCGTTCCCGAGGCAGAGATGCGTCCTGGCGTAATGTACGGCATGGAACTCAGCGTACACAACGAGCTCTCAGCTGTTAGCGATGCTGTTGTTGCTGCTATTGCTAAGGGCAACCACCGTAGCCTACAGCTAAGCCCCGAGGGTGAGCCCCTCTGGAAGAAGAGTATCGAGGCTATCCACGACATCTACCTCGGCGAGCGCCCCGAGACCTTCACATACGAGGGTAAGGAGTATACCCCTAAGTCATTCTATGAGTCTTTGGGCTTGAACGCTTCGGACTATGTGTCGTTGACATCTTATACTCACCACCCCTTCTATGAGCCTTTCATTCTCGAGATTCCCGACAACTGGCGCTGGGCACAGTCGTATAACCTGCCTATCGACGAGTTGATGGAGGTCTTCGACAACGCTATCATGGAGGGCTACACTATCGCATGGGGTAGCGACGTTAGCGAGAAGGGTTTTACACGTCAGGGTACAGGTGTCCTCATCGACGAGAAGGCCAACGACCTTCAGGGCTCAGATATGGCCAAGTGGCTCAAGATGAGTGAGGAAGAGCGCAAGAATGCTCCTAAGCCCGCAACTGAGAAGTGGTGCACACAAGAGGAGCGCCAGCTCGCTTACGACAACTGGGAGACTACCGACGACCACGGTATGCAGATCTACGGTATCGCTAAGGATCAGACAGGTGCTGAGTACTATATGGTTAAGAACTCGTGGGGCGAGGCTGGTACCTACAAGGGTATCTGGTACGTATCTAAGCCCTTCGTGCGCTATAAGACTATGAACATCATCGTTCACAAGAACGCTATTCCTAAGGATATCCGCAAGAAGCTCGACCTATAGTAGAAACCTAACTATGATTAGAGGGTGTTCCGCTGGAACACCCTCTACTTTTATCGCATCATTACCGTATATTGCAACTCCTACCCCTCTATAGCCTTAAAGTAGCGATAGGTCGAGACCTTAAGCTCCTCGGCGGCGCGGTCGTCGCAGACGATGATGCCGTGGGGGTGGGTCTGCAGGGCAGATAGTGTCCACTGGTGGTTATAGCCACCCTCGATGGCGTGGCGCAAGGCGCGTGCCTTCTTAGCTCCCGTGGCAAGGATAAGCACCGTATGTGCCGAGAGTATGGTCGCTACACCCACGGTGAGCGCCTGTGTGGGGACCTTAGAGATGTCGCCACCGAAGAAGCGCGAGTTCACGGCGATGGTGTCGGGTGTGAGTGTCTTTATGCGTGTGCGCGACTGAAGCGACGAGAAGGGCTCGTTGAAGGCTATATGTCCATCCTCACCTACACCACCCATAAAGAGGTCTATGCCGCCAGCTGCAACGATGGCCGCCTCGTATGCCTCACATTCGGCCTCGAGATTAGAGGCATTACCATTGAGGATATGCACATTCTCGCGCTTGATGTCAATATGCGAGAAGAAGTTTGTCCACATAAACGAGTGGTAGCTCTCGGGGTGATCCTCCGCTAAACCTATATACTCGTCCATATTGAACGTCACGACATTCTGGAACGATACCTCGCCAGCCTTATGCAGACGGATAAGCTCCTTATACGTCTCCAGCGGCGTTGAGCCAGTAGGAAGACCCAATACGAAGGGGGCGTCGCTCTTTGCGGCCTTCTGATTGATGGCATCAACGATATATCGTGCTGCCCACTGTGCCACCTCAGGGGTGGTATCCTTGATGATTACTCTCATACTTAATATTCTTTTTTTGCTGTATCCGTTTCGGGAAGTACATCCACCTAAAGGTTAGCACTCACCTCCCCGCAATCTAATGTAGACGTCACCTCAGCGGTATACAATCGGGAAGTACATCTACCTAAAGGTTAGCACTCACCTCCTCGTAATCTAAAACATTTTGACGAAGACCTCGATAGCCTGGTACTCAGCCATGCCGAGCTTGTCGTATAGTTTTGCCGTGTTCTGTGTTCGCTCCTCGGCGCGCTGCCAGAACTCGCGTGTATCGCTACCAGGGAAGGGGACAATATCCTTCTGCGACAGGTGACGATAGATGGCATGACGCTTCTTGAGCATCTCGTCGGGCGAGAGGGGCACGGCCATATCCACAAGGCCGAGGTTCCACTCCATCCATGCACCGCGGTACAGCCACAGGTGGCACTCCTTACGCCAGTCGTCGTCGCGCGTCACCTCCAATGCCTCGAGGATAGCCTCCATACATGTGCGGTGTGTGCCATGTGGGTCGGCCAGGTCGCCCGCAGCATATATCTGGTGAGGGCGTATCTCGCGGAGGAGTTTGACGATGATGTCTATATCCTTCTCCGTGAGAGCTCCCTTCTTAATACCTCCCGTCTCATAGAAGGGCATATTCAAGAAGTGGGCGTTGGTGTCGGGGTTAAGACCAAACGAACGTACTGCTGCACGTGCCTCTGCACGACGTATAGCACCCTTGATGTCGAGGAGCTTGCGTGGCTCGGGCTTACCGCGACGCTTAGAGTTGATAATCTTCGACACCTCGTCGTAGTCGTTGCCGAGACCCAACTCGCGGGCAGTATCTACATTCTGCAATACCACATCGTCATGCACCGCAACATTTCCCGACGTCTGGTATGCTACGTGTACGTCGTGATTCTGCTCCACAAGACGTATGAACGTACCACCCATAGATATCACATCGTCGTCGGGGTGTGGCGAGAATATCAACGCACGCTTGGGATAGGGCAGCGATGGCGCTGGGCGCGTAGAGTCATCGGCATTGGGCTTACCACCAGGCCATCCTGTGATGGTATGCTGCAGGTCGTTGAACACGCGGATGTTAATCTTATCGTACGTACCACACTTCTCCAGTAGCTCGCCGAGCGAGTTCTCGATATAATCCTTATACGTGAGCTTTAGGATGGGTTTGTTAACGATGCCACAGAGCCACACCACAGCCTTGCGCACAAACTTGGGTGTCCAGTCGCAGGGGCCTACAAGCCATGGCGTCTGCTCGCGGGTGAGCTGCTCGGCAGCATTCTCGTCGATGACAAGCTCTATGTTGGCATGCTCCTGAAGGTGACTCGCAGGCACACGGTCGGTGATGTCACCCTCGACAATCTGATGCACCGCCGAGGCCTTATCCTCGCCCCATGCCATGAGTATTATGCGGTCGGCACGCATTATCGTGCCTATACCCATCGTTATGGCCATCTTGGGCGTATTCTCCATGCCGAAGAAGAGGCTCGACTGCACCTTACGCGAGTTGTGCGTGAGCTCCACCAGACGTGTGGGCGACTTAGCATACGAGCCTGGCTCGTTGAAGCCCACCTGTCCCTGCTCGCCAAAGCCTATGATCATAAGGTCGATCTTACGTATCGCCTTGTCATACTCGGCACAATACTCCGACACATCCTTAGCAGAGATTGTGCCATCGGGAATATGTACATTCTCGGGCTCAATGTCTATATGCTTGAGGAACTCGTCGTGAATACGATAGTTGCGGCTCTGATGCTCTGTGCTACGTATAGGATAAAACTCGTCGAGCGAGTAGACGGCTACATTTTTGAACGATATCTCACCATCCTTATGTCGGCGTACAAGCTCGCGATATAGACCCAAGGGGGTGCGTCCCGTAGTTAGTCCGAGGACAAAGGGTGGTAGCTCCTCGTATATGTCGCGCGCCGAGGCATTGTCGGAGTGGTTACGCACAAGACGACAGATGATGTCGGCAACATACTGCACACCATGGTACTCGCTGTCAAAGACACGCGTCGGCATACGCTCGTAACGATGGACGATATCTTTTGGCGCCGACTCCTTGATAAGTCCGCCATCCTTAGGTAGTTGATACTTGCTTGTCATAGCCTTTATGTTTTATTATCTCTATCTTAACCTACTTATTGTCTATATCATAACCTATAGTCACACATACGACGTTCAAAGGTATGTAATTTTTTCCAAAGATTCGACCAATGTTCCGACTTTTTTCGCTAAGAAGTCGTCGCCATGACAATACGTATACGACAAGAGTCATGCACCGCTGGGGCGATAGATATTAGCTACTTGCCTATGGTCTTTATGCGCTCCTCGAAGTTGTCGCGATTACCAAGAGCGTTGTTCTTCGTGCGTGCTCGATAGTTGTATATCGTATTTACCGAGTAGCGTAGGAGTGCTGCAATGCGCGATGAGTCGCTGATACCCAAGCGTATGAGGGCAAAAATACGAAGCTCCGTATTTAGCTTCTCGCCACGCTTAGGCTCGATATGCGCATCCTCCCTGAGCAACGCATTGAACTCGTCAACGAAGTTGGGATAGAGGTTGAGGAAGGCATTGTCGAACATATCGTAGAAGTTGTTAAGCTCCTGGTCTACGAGCTTTGTCGACGACAACTCGCTCTCGAGCTCGGCAATCTTACCCTGCGACAGCTTACGGCGCGTGGTGCGCTGCAGTAGCGTCAGCTTCTCGATATAGTCCGAGCACATCGACAGGAACAGCGCGATATACTCCTCCTTCACGGCATTTGCCTCACGGAGGTCGAGGTTGATGCTTGCCAACTTGTCGTTGAGCACCTTAAGCTCTGCATTGGCCCCTGCAATATGAGCATTCATCTCCTCGATCTTATGCTTATCGCGACGTAGGCGCATGAGCAACATAGATATATAGCAGCATATAGCAAAGAGCACGATGGCAAGTACCGAGATTACTATGGCCAAGCCCCGCGAGTGCTCCTCCTGGCGACGGAGCTCTACACTCTGAGCCTGCTGCTTAGCCTGATATGCCTTCTCTATCTCGGGCATAACACCCGATATCTGCCATGGGCGCAGCTTAGCATTGTAGAAGAGAGCATCGTTAAGCGAGAAGTTGACATACCTAAAGGCGCGATCTACATCGTTGTGGCGAATGAGTATCTGCGCCAGACAACACAACGAGGCGTTATCCTTCGTAGCAGTGCGTATGTCGGCAATTGCTGAGCGGGCGAACCATTCTATCATCTCCTCCTGTAGACCCATAGCCTCACATATACGCGCCTGGTCGTAGGCATACATGGCATACTCGTGGCTATCGTTGGCATAATCGTCCAACAACGATAGGTTCAAGTTGTATGCCTCATTCCACTTGTGCGCCTCGAAGAGATTACGTACCGATGTCTGTACATGTAGAGGCTCATCCTCAGCTGTGATGTCGAGCAGACGGTCGCGGTAGTATACGGACATACGCTCGGAATGAGTGCGCGCCTCATGGTCACGCGTATAGATGCTGAAGTCGGAGTGAAAACGCTGCTGGGCGCTATAGTAACGTACCATCTGCGAGTGGTTCAGGTGTAGCGTATCGATGTTATTCTCAAGAACATCACCCGCCTCGAAGAACATACCCGAGGTGGCATAGAGCGTAGCACGGTCGATATGTACGTCTGAGATAAGGGTCTTGTCGCCAAGTTTTACAGCCAAGTCATGGCGCTTATCGAGCATCTCCACAGCCTTATCAAACTGAAATGAAAAATACTCGTGGTATAGCCTACTGTAATAGTCGTAGCGCTGCTTGGGCGTAAGATGGTCTACAAGAAGCATATCCTCAATATCCTTGATATGAGTACGGTGTGCATCGACATAGCTCTCCGACACATCCATCACATGGTCAAGTTCGTGTAGTATAGCCTCGCGCTGTGCGTGCGCTGGAACAACACCCGCGGAAAGTACTGCATATAACGCAGTTAGTAATATAGTGGTAGTTCTCTTCATAGCCACAAAGATAATCTTTTTATTTTTAACATACAACATCCCACCACTTTTGTAAACCAACAACTTCTTGATTAACAATATGTTTATATTGAGCCTATCTACATTTTTTTATCTCACCATGCAGAGCCCTATTTTATACCGACTTTCTTCGTACCTTTGCCATTAGAATGATAACCCTAATACGACATATCGTCTTACTTGTCGCACTGCTCCTCTCAGCGTGCAACCCTGATAACAGACCTATTGACGAGCAACCCGAGCAGCCGACAGCGCCACGCCTTACATCGATCGTGTGTGCCACTGAGCGCTACACGATAACTGCTGGAGGTAGCATCGAGGTTACCTTCACGGTTGAAGAGGCTGACGCTCAGTTCGACTACGACTGTACATCGGAGAGTTGTGACGTAGCGTTATGCTATGCCAACCAGACGACAACAGCCACAGAGCTCGACATCATAGAGATCCGAGCCGACGACAACGGCCAAGGTAGGTACCACGCCAAGATTGCCGACAACACTACGGCCACGGAGTATGACGTCGAGGTATCCATCGCCATCACCACAGCCGATGGCGTAGTATCGTCAAACGCCATACATATATCTCTCAGCAGCGTAGAGCCCACGGGGAGCATCACAGCTGTAGCACTACGAAAGAGTAGCAACCCAGGGCTTAGCGAGGATGTGATATTCGACTACGACGCCGCGACCATGACCTTCAGCACGTATGTCGACGACTATATCTCCGAGCGAGTGTTTATACCTGAGTTTACGAGCGAGGGTGTTGATAGGATTGAGGTTAACGGCCGCACCATCGATAAGGCGGGCACACCCATAGACCTCAGTCGCGACGTCACGGCCATCGCATACGTGGGCGAGAGTGCTATATGCTACACGCTCCACTTCGAGTGCTTCACCACCATACCCGTACTCCACATCAATACTCCTGGTCGAGTGAGCATAAACTCGCGCGACAAGTGGGTAGAGGGTGCCACACTGAGACTCGATGGCATGGGACACTTCGACGACATAGAGACAACGACCATCTCCATACGTGGTCGTGGCAACTCCACATGGGGCTATCCTAAGAGGCCCTATACCATACGTTTCGACCAGAAGTGTGAGGTTATGGGTATGCCTAAGCATAAACGTTGGGTGTTGCTGGCCAACTATATGGATCGCACGCTACTACGTAACCGCGTAGCACACTTCCTCGCCGACAAGACGTCGCTACAATGGACACCGCGATGCGAGTATGTAGAGTTGATACTCAATGGCTTACACCTCGGTCAATATCTACTCACAGAGCAGGTACGTGTCGACAACGACCGCATCGACATCACCGAGATGACTGCAGCAGATAATGCTGGCGAGGCCATCACGGGTGGCTACCTTCTCGAACTCGACTTTCACTTCGACAACCAGTGGCAGTGGCACTCGAGCCATAATATACCCTTCGCCGTGAAATACCCCGACGAGGAGGACCTCACTACCGAGCAGTTCAACTGGATCAAGGGTCACATCAACGACGTAGAGGCAGTGCTCTACGGCAGCAACTACACCGACAGGGATAGTGGCTATGAGAGCTACATCGACACACAGTCGTTTGTCGACTACTGGCTTATATACGAGCTATGCGTGAACCACGAACTCGCCAACCCAGGCAGCGTGTATCTAACGAAGGATCGCAATGGCAAGCTCACCGCTGGACCTATATGGGATTTCGACTGGGGCACATTCTCGTTCCAGGCATCACCCGCAGCACAATCGCGGCTCTTTATGACACACGCATGGTGGTACGGGCGTCTCTTCAGCGACGACAGCTTCAAGGCCTTGGCCTCGGAGCGCTGGCAGGTACTACGTCCCCAATTTATCGAGGTGTTCGACTTTATCGACCGCGAGCGGGAGTATATACGTCGCTCATGGAGTGTCAACTTCGACTTCTGGGATATCACCACAAATACCAATGGCGACGAGAGGCTCGACTTCGATGCTGCCGTAGACCGCATGAAGGAGGTCATTCAGAAGCGTATCGACATCATCGACCGTGAGCTGCAATGGTAACATCTGCCGCCAGTGACCCATCCACCGAGGCTTCAAGATCGACATACTGCGTGCAGAGTGTCTGCTGTAGCAGCCCTTTAAGATGGGGTATCATGCCATCGTTGGTACAGAGCGATGCACCGATGTTATAGTGCGCCTCATTGCCAGAGGTACGCAGCAACCTCATGGCATAGTTGAAAGCCTCATCCTCACCCTTTATGATGCGCGACGGCAGGAATGTCTTACGGCGCGACTCCAGCGCCCCACGAAAGAACTCGGGTTCAAGCGTCGATGCCGCCAATATTGTCGAGAGAAGCGCTATGGCGAAGTCGTCAATATGCTTACCATCAGTCATCATCCTACGCTGCGGATGGTTGAATGCCATGGTGCCATACTCATGACAGCGCTCTATGGCCAAGCCACTATGCCACATGGCATCCATGTCGATAAGTTGCATGCTGCCATCTGAACGGCAGATGATATTCTCGGGCTTCACATCACCATGTGCCCACTCCTCGTTCAGCAACTGCAACGCCATGCGGTCAAAAGCACGGCTGAGACCCCTAAAGTCACAATCCACAGCCTCGGCACGCACATCTAAGGGCTCACCCTCAACCCACCTATCTATAAGTACATCAGCAAACTCAACATGCCCACCTATGGTATATACCTTAAGAGCATTACGACGAAAACGATCACCATAAATCTCAGCACCGTCACCGATAGTGCGGTAATAACACTTCAGCAGCATGTCATCACCATAGTCTGGGTGATGGCAGCGCACGGTGACAGCTCTGTTTCCCATGTTCATGGTATCAGCAAATACCTCGATGTCGGGAGTGACATCGAGGTATAGGTATGGTGAACGTAAGGCGTTGATAATATGTAGGGGATTTATCATACCTACGCTTATGTCACAAGCTCATGACGAGCTAATTCGGACTATTAGTCTATGCGCTTAAGTAGCTCAACGAGTAACTTCCAGAACTTATCGACCGTAGCAATCTCCAGACGCTCGTCGGGAGAGTGTACGCCGCGGAGTGTTGGGCCAAACGACACCATCTCCAAGTGGGGATACTTCTCAAGGAAGAGACCACACTCCAAGCCCGCATGTATGGCACGCACCTTAGGCTCTGCAGCAAAGAGGTCGCGGTATGCCTGCACAGTCTCGGTGAGTAACTTCGACTCAGGGTTGGGCGCCCATCCTGGGTAGCCATCCGAGTGCTCCACGTCGAAGCCCGAGAGGAAGAATACCGACTCGATAGTCTGCGAAGCATAGAGCTTAGCACTCTCAACAGACGAGCGCTGCGATGTGGTCACCTTAATCTCCTCGTTCTCGGTGTCGAACTTAACAGATGCGAGGTTCGATGATGTCTCCACAAGGCCAGGCATGGCGAACGACATGCCAAGAACACCGTTAGGAAGACCTACAAGGGTGAGGAGCAAGTAACACAGGTCGTCGTTAGACATAACCTTTGTAGGCGCACTCTCCACATCCTCAACAGCGAAGCGCATGCGAGGCTCCGTATGCTTAAACTCCTCCATCATCATCTGGCCAAACTCCAAGTAGCGCTCCTCAAAGTCCTCCTTCTCTGCCGCGGGGACACCCACGATAGCGAAGGCCTCACGTGGTATTGCATTGCGCAGGTTACCGCCATCCATCTCGGCAAGGACAAGCTGGAACTTATCGATGGCGTTATAGAGGAAGCGAGCCATAAGCTTGTTAGAGTTGGCACGACCCTTATCGATGTCGTCGCCCGAGTGACCACCAAGCAGGTCGCCTATCTCCAAGCGAACAAAGGCGTAGCCATCGGGCACAGCCTCCGTCTCGTAGTCGAGCGTAGCCACGGTGTCGATGCCACCAGCACAGCCTATGAATATCTCTCCCTCATCCTCCGAGTCGAGATTTACGAGGTACTTACCCGTGAGCATGCCCTCGCCAAGGCCAAAGGCACCCGTGAGTCCCGTCTCCTCGTCGACCGTGAAGAGCGCCTCAATGGCGGGGTGTTCAAGGCTCTCATCGAGCAATACAGCCAAGGCTGCAGCCATACCGATACCGCAGTCTGCGCCGAGCGTCGTACCCTCAGCTCGCACCCACTCGCCATCAATCTTAGTCTTGATGGGGTCGTTGTCGAAGTCAAACTCCACGTTCGAGTTCTTCTCGCACACCATATCCATGTGCGACTGTAGAATCACCGCTGGACGATTCTCATAGCCCTTGGTTGCTGCCTTACGCATAACTACATTACCCGTCTCGTCGGTCTGATACTCAATATTGTGTTTCTTGGCAAACTCCACGAGCCACTCGATAATCTTTGCCTCCTTCTTCGAGGGGCGAGGTACACGTGTGATGTCGTCAAACTGCTCCCAAATAAGCTTGGGTTCCAAATCTCTAATAGTCATAGCCTTATAGTTTTTTACGGTTAATAGTCTCTCCCCTGTCAAAGAGCGTCACACCCTTAAGTAGCGGATTGCGGCGACGAAGAATCAGCCCCTCCACCACCAACAATAGAAGTGCAGCCCCGAGGAACCATTGATACTCCTCGTCGTACTCCTCGAAGGTCACGTGTGATAGCCTCGTAGCCTCCAGCTCGTCGAGGTAGTCGACCACCTCTTCGAGACCAAATGCTTCGTTACGCGAGCGTATATACATACCACCCGTAGCCTCAGCTGCCTGCTGTAGCAACGCCTCACCGAGCTTCGTCACCACCATTTTGCCATCCTCGTCCTCGATGATAGAGCCATTGATGCTTAGGGGCACACCCTCGGGCGTGCCTATGCCTATGGCACACACCATGACACCCTGAGCCTTGGCACGCTCAATAGCTGCCGCGGTGTTAGGATCATGAGCCTCACCATCGGTGATGAGTATTACGACGCGACTACTCTTATTATGTGTGTTCGTGGTGAAGGATAGAAGCGCCACATCGAGGGCGTTGCCTATATTCGTACCCTGACGTGCGATAAGCTCTGGAGATAGACGCTTGACCATCGAGCGTGCCATCTTATAGTCACCCGTGATGGGTAGCAACACCTCAGCCTCATCAGCAAAAGCCACAACTCCCACTCTATCCCCCTTCATGCTCTCTAAAAGACGTGTTATGGCGTAGCGTGTACGCTCCATACGGCTGGGCGAGACGTCATCAGCAAGCATAGAGTTAGAGACGTCGACCAGCAGGACTATCTCACGACCCTCGGTCTCGGTGCTACGTAGCTTCGAGCCCGTCTGTGGGCGAGCCAAGGCTAAAGCGATAAAGCCTAAGGCGAGCGATAGAAGTATAATCTTGACCCACCCTCTCACTGGTGATCTGTCGGGCATAAGAGCCGCAAGTGTACGTATGTTACCAAACCTACGCAGCTTATGGCGGGCATAGAGTCTCAACGCCCAATATATGAGCGGTAGTAGCACCACGGCCGTAAGCAACCATAGCCATTGAGGCTGGGCAAACTCAAATATGTTAACTTCTGCCATCTCTCTCCTTGTATTACGGTATGCGGTTCAACACCATACGCTCAACGATAAACTCTGCGGCAAGCAACAGCAACGCTAATACTACCCACCATGCGTATAGCTCCTCGTATGAGGTGTACGATGTCACCTGCACCTCGCTCTTCTCCATCGTATTTATGCGGCTGTATATCTCCTTCAACGCCTCATTATCCTCGGCGCGGAAATACTCGCCTCCTGTCGTTGCAGCAATCTTTCGTAGTAGTGCCTCATCTATCTCCACGTCGGCCATCACGTACGACGTGTTACCAAACATGTCGACCGCAGGGAAGGGTGCCTTACCACGACTACCCACACCTATGGTGTAGACCTTGATGCCAAGGTCGCGGGCAATCTCTGCCGCCATCACGGGCGATATCTGTCCACGATTGTTCACACCGTCGGTTAGGAGCACTACGACCTTCGATTTTGAACCGCTCTCCCTAAGACGGTTTACGGCCGTAGCAAGACCATTACCTATGGCCGTGCCATCCTCCACAACACCACTACGCAGACGCGCAAGCATCGTCTCCACAGATGCCTGGTCGGATGTCAGAGGACACTGCGTGAAGGCCTCGCCTGCGAAGGCCACAACCGAGAGGCGGTCACCCGCACGGTCAGCGACAAACTCCGAGGCTAACTGCTTGGCAGCCGTAAGACGGTCGGGCTGAAAGTCACGTGCGAGCATCGAACCCGATATATCCATCGCAAGGACTATGTCGATACCATCTGTCGTTGTCTCGCTCGACGAGTGTACCTCCACAGGACGTGCCAGCGCCACAATAATGGCCGCCAGAGCACCCATGCGTAGCACCATGGGCAGGTGGCGCAACCAATAGCGCAGCGTGCGTGGCACTCGCTGTGTGCCTATAGCCGAGAACTTAAGCGTCGCTCCACGACGTCCTACAAAGATGTAGTAGAGCACAAGGAGCGGCACTACGATGCCCGTTATTAGTATGTAGGGATTTAGAAAGTGCATAATTACCAATTCTTCTTACCTCGAACAAGGATGGCCTTCTCGCCCTCCTTAATCTTCTCCTGTGTCTTATCCTCCTCAGCCTGTATAGCCTCAAGCATGCGCTCCTTCTCGCTCGTTAGCTCCTCGGGGCGAGGCGTCTCTCCCGCGTCGGGTTGTTGCTCATTAGACTGCTCGTCGTTCTCACCCTCGTTGGGCTGCTGGTTGTTATCCCCACTCTGCTGGTCGTTCTGAGGCTGCTCGTTGGGCTGATTGTTCTCTTTATCCTGGTTCTGCTGCTGATCCTGATCCTGATTTTGATTTTGATCCTGGTTCTGGTTCTGCTGTTGATCCTGATCCTGGTTCTGCTGTTGTTGCTGCTGGGCGTTACGCTTCTGGTCGACGATACGCTTCGTAAGGACATAGTCGTACTTAGTCTCACGATCCGCGGGGTTGAGTTTTAGCGACTCACGGAAGGCGTTGAGTGCTGCCTCGTAGCGCTCCTCTGTAAATAGGCTCTCGCCAAGGTTTCGGAGCACCTCGGCACGCTGAGTGTTGCTAAGCAACGTATCGGCAGCGATCTGCTCGTAGTTACGAAAGGCTGTCTCGGCCGTAAGTGTCGAGTCCTCGGGTGAACTCTTACGCGTATGATGGTAGGCATTAGCTCGGTTATAGAGCGCCTCATAGCTCGTCGAGTCGTGCTCCAAGGCCTCGTTATAGCGGTTAAGGCTCGAGCGGAAATTACGACGCTCGAAGAGGTCGTTACCATCACGCACAAGGCCGCGCTCCATGTAGTACTGCGCCGAGACAGGCAGACTGCCACCGACAACAAAGAGCACAACGACAACTATCGTATATATATGTCTGTATCTTCTCATCACTCCTCAATATTGGTATCGATAGTTACATCCTGCTTACCCTCGATACTATTCTCCTCCACAAGTTTTGTATTCTCGACAAAGTAGTAGGCCTTGGTATAGCTCTCCTCGTTCTCCTCGGCGGCAGGCTCTGCCTTGGCAAACTTAACCATATCGGCCGTGCGCATGATAGCCACGAGGTTCGAGCGCTCGTCGAGCGGTAGCTCCACCTCCCTCAGCGCCATGATAATCTCCTCGGTGGTCATCTCCAGCGCACCAATACCCCAGCGACCAGCGATATAGCTACGCAAAATATCGGTGAGGGCAGTGTAGTATTGTTTGTACTTACCGTTCTGCCACAGCTTACGATTCTTGAGCTCCTCGAACGCCTTGATAGCCACCACGTGTGGCGGAATCTTAGGCCCTGGCTTCATAGTCGCCACCCTACGGCTTAGCACAGCACGTATATACCTAATCACCAGCCATATAACGAGTGACACGACGATAAGTACAATAACTCCGTATGTCACATAGTCGCGCACCTCGGCAAAGATAAATGGTAAATCTTTCTGTGTATGTATGCCCTCGTCGCGGAGCATCTTCGACGCCAGATCCTTATCCACGCCAAAGCCCTGCTCCGACGTAGGATCGGCCTTCAGGAAGAGCGTAGTGTCCAGCTCGGCATAGTTCTTCACGCTCAGACGTAGCGTATCCTCGGCATAGAGCGTGTCGGGCACATCACGGTTCTTCGCGAAGTAGAGAATAGATGGACGCATGGGTATCTCACCCGTCTCCATCACAGCAAGGGTGTAGCGCTTGCGCAGATGTAGACGACGGCCATCAACCTCGACCGTATCTAACGGGAAATCCTCAATGAGCTCGAATATATCCTCGTCGTAGGTGTCGTATGACGACATCCTACGCTTCGCCTCGCGCTCCCTCTTAACCTCCTCGAGCGTGGGGTTACCATCGAAGTCGGGGATGCCTATCTCGGTAGCACGATCCTTCTCTATGTCGATGATGTAGTCCACACGATCGCCCACCTCGATGCTCTCCTTCGAGAAGCTACCCTTGATCGTGGGGCGCTCGGCCGTGGCCGTTGCGGCAATGACGAGTCCCACAACCAGCAACGCCACATGACGTATGTTTAAATAGCTCTTCATCGTTGTTTAAACATCTTTATCAGTTCCACGACATAGTCGCCATCGGTTGCCACCTCAGCCATGTCTACACGATTGTGTTTAAGGATGTTAGCAATAGTGTCGCGACGACTATCGTAGCTCTCTCTCCAGTAGTCGCGCACACGGCGTGAGGAGCTATCTATCCACGCCTCCTTGCCCGTCTCAGAATCTACCACCTCTAAGATACCCACATCGGGGAGCACCCTGTCGCGCTCATCGTAGATGCGCACGGCCATGATGTCGTGCTTTGACGATGCTATTTTGAGGGCATCCTCCAACTTCGGCATGTCGCTCTCCGAGTTGATAAGGTCGGAGAGTAGGAACGATGTTGTGCGCTTTTTGTTCACACCCACCAGATAGCGTAGCGCCTCGGAGATGTTCGTCGACGTACCCGTAGGCTGAAAGCTCACAAGCTCGCGTATGATCATAAGGATGTGGCTACGCCCCTTCTTCGGGGGTATAAACTTCTCTATACGGTCAGAGAAGAGGATGCACCCCACCTTGTCGTTGTTCTTCGATGCCGAGAAGGCGAGTGTAGCCGCCACCTCCGTAATTAGGTTCTTCTTGGTAAACTCCTTCGAGCCGAACATACGCGAGGGCGAGACATCCACCAAGAGCATCATCGTAAGCTCGCGCTCCTCCTCGTACACCTTCACATGTGCTCGGTCGGAGCGTGCTGTCACGTTCCAGTCGATGTCGCGCACGTCGTCACCCACACGATACTCTCGCACCTCGGCAAACGACATACCGCGACCACGAAAGGCCGTGTGGTACTTGCCAGCGAATATCTCGTCCGAGAGCCCGCGTGTCTTTATCTCTATGCGGCGTACACGCTTGAGTATGTCCTCGTCGTGGGTCTGCATTACGGCACTATGACGTTGTTAAGGATGTCGGTTATCAGTTGCTCTGTGGTGATGTTCTCAGCCTCAGCCTCGTATGTTAGGCCTATACGATGGCGCAAGACGTCATGACATACGGCACGCACATCCTCGGGGATGACATAACCACGGCGCTGTATAAAGGCATAGGCACGTGCCGCCTTAGCCAGCGCGATGCTGGCACGTGGCGAGCCACCATAGGCGATGAGCGGCTGCAGATGCTGTAGGCGGTACTCCGCAGGCTCACGCGTGGCGAAGATGATGTCTATAATGTAACGCTCGATCTTCTCGTCCATGTAGACCTTAGATACCACCTCGCGGGCACGCATAATATCCTCGGGCGATATAACCTTCGCAACCTCGGGCATACCCTTACCCGATAGGTTCATGCGTATGATGTCGAGCTCCTCGGCACGCTTCGGGTAGGATATCTTAGCCTTGAGCATAAAACGGTCAACCTGTGCCTCGGGCAGCGGATATGTACCCTCCTGCTCTAATGGATTCTGCGTAGCAAGCACAAGGAAGGGCTTAGGTAACGGGAAGGTAGTGTCACCGATGGTCACCTGCTTCTCCTGCATTGCCTCGAGTAGCGCCGACTGCACCTTTGCAGGCGAACGGTTGATCTCATCGGCAAGGATGAAGTTGGCGAAGATGGGGCCATGCTTTACGGTGAACTCCTCGTTGCGCTGCGAGTATATGAGCGTACCGATAAGGTCGGCAGGCAGGAGGTCGGGGGTGAACTGTATGCGCGCAAACTTAGCATCTACAGCCTTCGATAGCGTTGTTATTGCCAACGTCTTAGCAAGGCCTGGCACACCCTCCAAGAGGATATGTCCATCCGACAGAAGGCCTATAAGCAGCGTATCTATGAGGTGCTGCTGACCCACAATCACGCGCGAAATCTCCTTACGTAGCGTGTCTACAAAAACAGACTCTTGCTCAATATGAGCATTGAGCTCCTTGATGTTTACTACTTCATTCATTTTGTATGTTGTTTTATATTTTATTCCTTTCTCCCACGTGATACGTTACCCTTGTGCTCCTAACGCCACTAAGATAGCCAACACTATAAGCCCACGTGATACGCTACCCCTATGCTCCTAACGAGCATGTATAGAAAATTATTGCAAATTTAATAAATTTACTAATACATTTGCACACTACGACCTAATTATTGTTCGGGCACCTCATACAACGTACCGACAAAGGGGCGCTCCAGGCGCATTGCGGGCATATAGCCATCGTCGCTACGCGTGGCTGTCGGCGTGGCTGTCGATACCTTCTTGCCCGTAATCGATGCTACGGCAGCGGCAAGACCTATATCGTACGATAGGTCACCCCACGAGCTACGTGGCATCGGGAAGTACTCATCTTTAACGCCCAGCTTATTGTCCACAGATAGGTCTATATCGGGTGTGATGCCCTCGCCCCATGAGCCAAAGCCCTTAGCGTTGTAGCACATGAAGGTTATCGGAGCATACTCCACGGTGGTGTTACCAAAGGTGCGACGTGTGACATCCATACCGCAGTTCTTACCCTCGGTTGTCGTACCTATCAGCGTCACGGGAATATCCAGGCCACGGAGTCCCATTACTACCAACTCCGAGGCCGAGGCGCTGTAGTCGGAGCATATAACCGTCAGCTCGTCGAGGCCGAGGTCTACGCCCACATCCTCCAATACGTTTATCGTATCTCCGAGCGACGTCTTATTTGCGGGGTTACGTCTCAGTTCCGTGAGTGTGGCCCCAACATACTCCACGCCCACCAGTGCCGAGCACAGCTTCACGGCCGACGACACATGACCGCCACCATTGGTACGCAGGTCGAGGATGAAGCTGTCTACACCCTCGGCTGCGAGCATAGCCAAGGCTTCGAGTAGATCGTCGTCGTAGTCGTTATCGAAGGCTGTATACACGAGGTAGCCTATGCGCTTCTGGCTATTTGGCACGGTGATGACGGTGTGATATGCCACAGGCGAGGCCATATATGAGCCCTTTTGCAGTGTGGCGACGATGGAAGCCTCGTTAGTATTGGCAGCCGTCTGGCGCTGTGCTATAAGGCGCAGCTCGGTGGCCGTGTTATACTCTATCGAGTTGAAGAGGGTGGCGTAGTTGTTATGGTCTATCTCCGCGCCATTCACCGAGATTATCATGTCGCCACGACGCAGGTCAGCCGCTGCTGCGGGTGAGCCTTCATAGACATTGTTAATGACAAAGGCCAGCCTATTATTCTCGAGCGATATTATGGTGTAGTATAGCCCCAAACCGAAGCCCGTGGTTGACGTCGCCGTGCGTGTGTCGCCATTCACGTCACGTATGTATGAGTAGAATATGCGCTGACCTTTGGCATTAACGTAGCCATCGTCGGCATTTGTCGTGAGACGTTGCAACGAGTTGTTGAGGTACTTCTCCCATTGCACTGTGCGGTTGAACGAGCCTCCGCGCTCCATGACCTCGTCTAACCAGTAATACTCCTCCTCAAGACGCTTATCTATGTAGTCTATAATCTGTCGGTCGCTAGCATCTGTACCACCCGAGGGTACATCTATCGAGGGATATGTGGGCGACATGCACCCAACAACGACGAACGCAATGCTTAGTAGTGTGGCTATTCTATTCATGGTATCAGTGTGTTTGCAGTTTGTTAGTATCGGCATAGTATCGACATACGGCCGTTAGCCCACAAGCCTCGCACTTGGGTCTACGCGCCAAGCATGTATAGCGGCCATGGAGTATCAGCCAGTGGTGGGCAAGGGGGAGCAACTCCTTCGGGAAGCCTCGCTCTAACTGTCGCTCTGTAGCCAGCGGCGTGCGGGCATTGCGACTGAGGCCTATGCGCGCTGCCACACGAAATACGTGCGTATCAACGGGCATAACCTCCCTGCCCCAGAGCACTGCGCCAACAACATTTGCCGTCTTGCGCCCCACGCCCTGCAACGACTGTAGGTCGTCGGGGTCGGTGGGTACCTCGCCACCAAATCGCTCGACTATCTGTCGCGCGAGGGTGGCCAGATGCTTAGCCTTATTGTTGGGATAGGATATGCTCTTGATGTAGGCGTAGATATCCTCAACCGAGGCCTTAGCCATAGCCTCCGCCGTAGGGTATGCCTCGAAGAGGGCAGGCGTGGTGAGGTTAACACGCTTATCGGTACACTGCGCCGAGAGCACAACGGCAACAAGCAACTCAAACGGATTGCGAAAGTTTAGTTCGCTCTCGGCCGTAGGCATCGCCTCGCTGAAATACTCTATAACACCTCTATATCGTTCCTTTGTTGTCATCTATCTTTGAGTTTTATGCCACATACGCCACAATATCTTCTTCCCAAAGAGGCCGTATGAGGCTATGTTGCGTAATAGCGGGCGATACTCCCGCACATCGCGCCACCAGCGGGCGACATACTCGCCGATGCCACCATTGTAGGATAGCACCCATAGCGCGGTGTTATGCTTGGTGGTACGTAGCTCGCCTCCGAGATTACCGTGATTATAACGCTCGTCATACCAGATGCTTATATCCGAAAGCGAATCTACGAAGGCAATCTTATCCCTATATTTTGGGCTGTGGCTTACACTCTCCCTAAGTACACGATGTACGGCCATGGGGCAGTCTATAGCTCGGTACTTCGAGGTGGCAGCAAACCATAGCCACATAGGCAGGTCGTCTGTACGCCACTCGGGATGCTCCTCGGGACGCACCTCGGCATAATAGCGCTCAACGAGGTCACGACGAGCCACGACGGTGCAGTTCTCTGCAGGGTTACGCCTGAGCATTGCCTCGAATGTCGTGAGACACTCACCCTCGGGGTAGAGAGTCGTGTTACCCTCCTCGTCAACCCTCTCAGAGCGTGTGTAACACATCCCCACCTCAGGTTCCGCCTCCAATAGGTCTACCTGCATTTGTAACTTCTTGCGGTGGGTGAAGTAGTCGTCACCATCGAGCATGGCGATATACTTACCTCGTGCCGCAGCTATGGTACGACGGTAGTTCCTGCGCCAGCCTACATTCTCCTCGGAGGTGATGATGCGTATGCACTCGGGGGACATCGACTGATAGTCCCTCGCGATGTTTAGCGTGCGGTCGGTGCTGCAATCCTCGCCCACGACTATCTCCACGCGGAACGTCGTCTGCTGTCGAAGCACACTCTCGATGGCCTTGGCAATATATCGCTCGTGGTTGTAGGTGGTCATTATGACCGATAGCATCACCTCCTCCATATTATGCCTTTGTTAGTTTAGCGAACTTAGCAAGCAGCGTCTTCGAGCCATACTCGGCAAACTGCACTACGACCTTGTGGTCGGTAGCTAATGGCTCTATGCGCTCAACCGTGCCCACACCAAACTTGGGGTGTACGACGCGCTCCCCAACACTATATGCGCATGCGTCGAGTGACGCCGAGGTCTCGCCCTGACGTATGCCTACCGAGCGCATGCCTGCACGACCTGGGTCGAGGGGTGGCGGGGTGTTTACTATCTCGGGGCGTGGACGCTCCACACGCTCGGTACGGTTACCAAAGTTACCCTGAGGTCTACCACCATAGCGGCTCTTCAGCGACTCTAACCTCGGGTGCTCATCCTCATCTGAGAGGTTACGCTCCCAGCGGTTGCGACCACTAAGCTCCTCAATGTCGAAGTTGGCATCTAAGTACTCCTTGTCTATCTCCTTGAGGAAGCGGCTCGGCGAGGTATTCTCCGTCTTACCCCATACGCGACGCATCTCGGCAAACGAGAGCATCGCAGCACGCTTAGCACGCGTGATAGCCACATACATCAGTCGGCGCTCCTCCTCAAGCTCTGTGAGCGACTCCGACGAGCGACTCGACGGGAAGAGTCCCTCCTCCATGCCCACGATGTAGACATAGTCGTACTCCAAACCTTTAGCCGAGTGTATGGTCATGAGTGTCACCTTGTTGCCGTCATCTTCGGTATCTTGGTCGGTCTGCAACATCACGTTCTGCATCCACTCGTCGATGGTGGGCGTCATATCCACCTCCCTAAGACCCTCGTCCATCTCGCGATTGCACTCATCCTCGTAGGAGCTCATCATCGCAAGTAGCTGGTCTAAGTAGTCCTTTGCCGTGTCGTTCTCGGGCTTCTTCTCCGCCTCCAACAGGTGGAGTATTCCCGAGCGTGTCATCACCTCCTTAGCGAAGTCGCACACGCCCATCTCCACACGCATCGCCGAGAGCTCGTTTATGAGCTTCACGAAGTCGGCAACCTTACGTACCACAACCTTCTCCACGGGGTCTAACGTCGCTGCCGAGGCAACCAACTCGTCGACGGCATGCCACATAGACGTACCCTTGCGGCGCGCTATCTCCTCAATGCGCGCTATGGTCGTGTCGCCGATACCTCGTGCGGGGTAGTTGACAATACGCTTGAAAGACTCGTCGTCGTTGGGATTGAGGATGACGCTAAGGTAGGCTATCATGTTACGCACATCCTTATGGTCCAAGAGCGACATGCCCTTATATACGCGGTAGGGTATGCCACGACGTGCTAAGGCTGCCTCAAAGAGACCATGTTGCTTATTGGTACGATAGAGTATGGCGAAGTCGCTCCACTGGGCACCATCGCGCGCCCTATCTTTGATGTCCATAGCCACCTCAACGGGCTCGTAGCTATCCTCCAAGACACGCACAAGGCGTATCTTCTCGCCACGCTCAGCTGCTGAGAAACACTTCTTCTCTAAGCGGCGTGAGTTGTGGCTATGAGCGAGTTGGCCGCCTCGACGATTGTCTGTGTCGAGCGGTAGTTCTGCTCGAGCTTGTACACGCGTGTTGTGGGATAGTCCCTCTGAAACGAGAGTATATTCTCTATCTTAGCACCACGGAAAGCGTAGATGCTCTGCGCATCGTCGCCGACGACACACACGTTCGAGTGCTTCAGCGCCAGACGGCGCACGATGACATACTGCGCCATGTTCGTATCCTGATACTCATCCACCAGAATATACTTAAACTGCTCTTGGTAGCGCTCCGTCACCTCGGGAGCGTCGCGTAGGAGGATGTTTGTCTGCAAGAGTAGGTCGTCGAAGTCCATCGCGCCATTACGCTTGCAGCGCGCGCAGTAGTCGTTGTATATCTCGCCCACCTCGGGCATCTTAGCCTCGCGATCCTCGCCCATGAGCACCGCATTGGCCAGATATGCACCAGGGGTTATGAGGCAGTTCTTGGCCATAGATATGCGCGCAGCCACGGCCTGTGGCTTATAGCGCTCCTCGGGGAGGTTATGCTCCTTGATGATGCTCTTAACGAGGTTCTTCACATCGTTAGGTTCATATATAGTGTAGCTCTCGGGGAAGCCTATGCGCGTAGCATTCTCCCTCAAGATGCGGGCAAAGACGGAGTGAAACGTGCCCATGCGTATATAGCGGGCACGAGAGCCCACAAGTCGCTCGATACGCTCGCGCATCTCGCGTGCCGCCTTGTTCGTAAAGGTGAGGGCGAGGATGGAGGCGGGGTCAACGCCCTGCGCGAGCATGTAGGCTATACGTGTTGTCAGCACACGTGTCTTTCCCGAGCCAGCACCCGCGATGATAAGCGAGGGACCATCATAGTTAACAACAGCCTCGCGCTGAGCATCGTTTAATCCGTGTAGTATATCTTCATTCATCATTTCCAAGTAGTTATAAACCATAAATAAGTACTCCTGCAACACCCGACACGACGATAAGAAGTATGGGGTTTACTTTGCGCCATGAGCCAAATAGCGTGAGGGCGAATATCGCCCAGCTCCAGCCATCTATAAAGCTACGCCCCTCGTCGCTGTGCGGGAAGATGAGCAGCAGCGCTGCCGAGGCAATCATGCCGACGACCACGGGGCGCATACCCTGAACGACACCGCGCACATATATATTATCCTTAAGTCGTAGGAAGAAGCGCGTGAGTAGCATCATTATCGTCAGCGCTGGCAGACATACCGCCACCGTTGCTACCACCGAGCCCGCTATGCCCGCCACCTCGTAGCCTATGTATGTCGCCGAATTTATGGCTATAGGCCCAGGAGTCATCTGCGAGATGGCCACTATATCCGAAAACTCGCCACTGGTAAGCCACCCATTGCGCACCACCACCTCGCTATGTATGAGCGAGAGCATGGCATAGCCACCACCAAAGCCGAAGAATCCTATCTTCAGGTAACTCAGAAATAGCTGTACAAGCACCCCCATAGCCTAACACTTTTTACACTGATATGCCGCCCATAGCACGCCACCCACAGCTCCCACCAGGAGAAACCATACTGGCGAGATAGCAAAATACCATACGACCAATGCCACGGCTACCGCCACAGCCATAAGCCATGCATTCATGCCTCGCGCCAACCCCACGATGGGGGCTACGATGAGTGCCACGACCGCAGGGCGCATACCCCGAAAGGCGGCATCTACCCACACATTGTTGCGTATGTCAGCAAAGAACATCGCGACAATGAGTATTATCACAAACGAGGGTATCACCACACCCATCACGGCGGCTAAGGCACCGCTATATCTGCGCATCTTGTACCCCACAAATACCGCCGTGTTAAGCGAGATAGGTCCTGGGGCTGCCTGTGCCAATGTTAAGAGCTCGACAAACTCGCCCTCCCCGAGCCAGCGACGAAGAGTTATAACCTCATGCTGTATGAGGGGTATCATCGCATAGCCCCCACCAAAGGTGAAGGCTCCAATCTTCAGGAACGACCAGAATATGTCGAACAACAGACGCATCGCTATCTCTTAAAACGGTAATATGTGCCGAAGGGTATCTGCTTCTTGCTCCTATCCTCAAAGTATAACTCACCCATCTGCTCCGTCACAGGCACACCGAAGGCCTGATGTACTGCCGTGCGTGCCAACATCGCCGAGAGCCCCATAGAGTAGAGGTTAAAGACAAGGAAGGCGCCTCTCTCCTCGAGGAGCTTAGCGCAACACTCCAACATGTTGCAGATGTCATCCTCCAAGACCCACTTCTCGCCATTAGCCCCACGACCGTATGCTGGAGGGTCAAGGATGATGCCGTGATACTTGTTACCGCGGCGCACCTCGCGCTCCACGAACTTCGTCGCATCCTCGACAATCCAGCGTATGCCATCGAGCGAGGAGTGCTCCATATTCTCCTTCGACCACGTCACCACCTGCTTTACCGAGTCTACATGTGTCACCTGCGCACCTGCAGCACGCGCCGCCAACGAGGCACCACCAGTGTAGGCAAAGAGGTTTAAGATACGGGGCGTCTCGATACCCTCAGCCTGTAATTCTTTGATGCTGTCGTAGATAAACTCCCAATTTGCCGCCTGCTCGGGGAAGATACCCACGTGCTTAAACGACGTGAGCGCCAAACGCATATTGAGGTGCATCCCCTTGTAGTCGAAGCGTACATTCCAGCGCGATGGCATCTCGGGCTTCAATTTCCACTCGCCACGCTCCTCGCTCTTCGTGTCGCGCAGAAACGAGGCGTCGGCCTTGAGCCACGCCCTCTCGTCGAGACTCTTGCGCCAGATGGCCTGCGGCTCGGGACGGCGCACGACATAGTTGCCGAAGCGCTCCAATTTCTCGCCATCGCCCGCATCTATAAGCTCATAGTCGGGAATATTGGGTGAAAGTTGCTTTATCATCGTTGTTAGTATTATTCATTTGTGCAGTCAATAAGCGACATACGGCAGTTGGCGCAGTCAAAGTCTAAGCGATAGCGGTGGCGACCATGCTCCAAGTAGAGCATGTCGCGCAACTTTGTCCCCTTTTTGAGGCACTCGCCAATCTCGCGGCGCAGGCAGTAGCTCGACTCCATAACGCGCTCACCAACGGTCGTAGCCCAGCTATCCAACCCCTCGACAATATGCTCCACGCCATGGCGCTTATAGAAGGCTCGCGAGAGCGAGTTAACGACATTATGTTGTGGCGTGAGGCGCTTCAAGGGGTACTCTGCAGCGCTATCCTCGCCACGCACGTAGTGCTCCGCATGGCGCGTAGTGACCCTCAGCGCCGCGAGCTTAGAGAGCGTCTCACGGCGTAGCTCCGCGAGGAGCTTTGCCGTAGCAAACCACTCGGCACCATCGACCTCTACACTCGTAACACGGAAGATAGTATCGCCACTTTTGGCCATCTGCTCCTCGGCAACCGAGCGCATCTTATCCACACTCTTAGCGCTATCGAGCTTAACAGCACGCTCCGCCGTGGCCGTATGTCCCTCCTCGTCGCTATATGTCGCCACAATCCTATCCTCGGCGAGCCTCAGCCTACATGCCACCTCTATGGCACGGCGTGTACGGCTACGCTCGACCGCAAGCGTAAAGCGGTGGTCGTAGTTGCGGTATACCTCCATGCCCGCCTTAATGCCCTCCATGCGGTTGGGAACGATGATGTCGCCCTCAACGCGGTTTATGTTTGTGCCGATGATACCCTCGCCCGAGGTGAAGCAGATGCCATCGCCAGCGCAGAGTGGCACACGGCTGACAATGCGCAGCTCACCACGCCCCACGACAGCAACAGAGCCTATATATTCGCCCACGGCCTTGGGCGTATTAAACGAGGCGACACCCGCGCGCTTACCCGAGAACATATACTCCCCACCATCGCGCGTGAAGCTCTTCTTGGGGTCGGGCGTGAACTCCACCTCCGAGCGCCCCACAGAGGAGCGTCGGCAGTCTGGGCGTGTAGTGAGGGCCTCGTCAATCTTACGGCGGTAGTAGCTCACGACATTTTTGATGTAGTTGTCATCCTTGAGTCGTCCCTCAATCTTGAACGACATAACGCCCGCATCTATAAGGTCACCGATACGCTCCGAGAGGTCGAAGTCCTTGACCGAGAGGAGGTGTTTTCCTCTTATCAGCTTTTCGCCACGCCCCGTGACGAGGTCGTAGGTGAGGCGACAGGGCTGCGAGCACTCGCCCCTATTTCCCGAGCGTGGCGACTGCGAGCGCGAGAGATAGCATCTACCGCTATGCCCCACACATATAGCCCCATGCACGAAGCACTCGAGGTCGACGGTCGTAGCCCCACGTATAGCCTTAATCTCGTCGAGCGACAGCGCACGCTCCAAGATGACGCGCTCGAAGCCACACCTCTGCAAGAAGAGCGCACCCTCCGCTGTCATATTGCATACCTGCGTAGAGGCATGAAGCGCTATAGGGAGCCCCATCTCGTGGTAGGCCATATCCTGCACAATGAGAGCATCGACACCTACGTCTATAAGCTCGCGTGCCAACGCCTCAGCACGCTTCAACTCGCCCTCATAGAGGATGGTGTTTAGCGTAACAAAGACCTTGACACCAAAGAGGTGGGCATAGTCCACAACGCGAGCAATGTCGGCCGTGGTATTTGTCGCAGCACGGCGTGCGCCAAAGCCCTCAGCGCCTATATACAACGCATCGGCACCACAATCTATGGCGGCTATGGCGGCGTTATAGTCGCGCGCGGGCGACAGAAGCTCTATATATCTCGTTTTCGTGCTCATTTCTCTGTAACGTAGTGTGTGATAGTCTCTACCCTGTCATTCTGAACGCAGCGAAGAATCTGTGAGTTAGCGCCTTGAGATCCTTCGACTACGCTGCGCTACGCTCAGGATGACATTTAGCGTCATCATCAAATTGTTACATGCGCAACGTGCTGGTGACTCAGTATAGTGCATAATCGCACAAAGGTACAAAAAATTTAGTAATAAGCCATCTGCTATTGGTACTGATACGATAATTTTATATTTTCTATGGCTGCGCCAATTCATTATGACAAATAGAAAATATAAAAGGAGCAACCATACCTTGTTCAAAGTGGTAAGAGAGAGTAACACCCTCGAAAGTGGGAGTACGAAAATTTTTCGTGCCCGCGCGGTACAATATTATTAATAAAGTTGTATCTTTGTACTTTGAATAAGAATCTAAACGAAAGAGTATGCTTACACTGAAGCAATTGCGCGATAACAAGGAGGAGGCCATACGCCGCCTCGAAAAGAAGGGCGTGGATGCCGCACCTATAATCGACCGCATCGAGGAGCTCGACGACCGTCGCAAGGCTCTGCAGAACGAGCTCGACGGATGTCTTGCCGAGCAGAATGCCGCCGCCAAGCAGATTGGCGTCCTCATGGGTAAGGGCGAGAAGGAGGCTGCCGAGGCTAAGAAGCAGGAGGTAGCTGCACTCAAGGTGCGCTCGCAACAGCTTAAGGAGGAGTCGGACGTTGTGGCCGTAGAACTCCAGAATGAGATTGTAAAACTCCCCAACTTCCCCGCCGACATCGTCCCCGAGGGTCGCACCGCCGAGGACAACGTCGTCGTGAAACTCGTGGAGAACTACACCGATATTCCTGGCTAGGCACTGCCACACTGGGAGCTTGCCAAGAAGTACGACATCATCGACTTCGACCTCGGCGTGAAGCTCACAGGCGCGGGCTTCCCCGTATATAAAGGTAAGGGCGCAAGACTTCAGCGTGCCCTTATAAACTACTTCCTCGACTGCAATACAAAGGCTGGATATCAGGAGGTAGAGCCCCCCATCATGGTGAATGAGGCCTCGGGCTTCGGCACAGGACAGCTGCCCGACAAGGAGGGTCAGATGTACCATGCCACAGCCGACGGCTACTACCTCGTGCCCACGGCCGAGGTGCCTGTGACGAACATCTTCCGCGACGTGATATTGGAGCAGAACGAGCTGCCCGTGAAGATGACCGCCTACACCCCCTGCTTCCGTCGCGAGGCAGGCTCGTATGGTAAGGATGTACGTGGCCTAAACCGTCTGCACCAGTTCGACAAGGTGGAGATCGTGCAGGTATCGCACCCCGACAAGTCGTACGAGGCACTTGACGCCATGGTAGCACACGTCGAGAGCATCGTAGCATCGTTGGGGCTCCCCTATCGTATCTTGCGCCTCTGTGGTGGCGACATGTCGTTCACCTCGGCACTAACATACGACTTCGAGGTATACTCTGAGGCACAGAAGCGTTGGTTGGAGGTGTCGTCTGTATCTAACTTCGAGTCGTTCCAGGCAAACCGCCTAAAGTTACGTTATCGCGATGATAATCGCAAAACACAGCTGTGCCACACACTAAATGGCTCGTCTCTTGCACTGCCACGTATCGTAGCAGCATTGCTCGAAAA
>JAFUPR010000018.1 GCA_017481145.1 Alistipes sp.
AGCGGTTCTCCCAGTCACCACCATAGAGGTGATATGTCACCTGACGATCCTCCTCGAGGTTAGCCTCATAGTCGGCATCCAAGAGGTAGAGGTCTGTACGACCTACCTGGCACTTCCACACACGTGCTGTGAGCGTACGACCAGGGAATGCCACCTGTGTAGTTATCCAGTTACCAAACTCATCACGCACGGGGGCGATGGGGAGCTTGAAGAAGTTCTGCGCCTCGTACGTAGCCTCCTGAGCACCCTGTGCCGAAAGACGCTGTGTGAAGTAACCGTAGCGGTACAAGAGACCGACAGCGACCATGGGCACGTTACGGTCTGATGCCTCCTTGAGGTAGTCACCAGCCAAGATACCGAGACCTCCAGAGTATATCTTCAGCGACGAGTGCAAACCATACTCCATAGAGAAGTATGCCACCTTAGCATGCTCGGGCGAGGGTTTCTCGCTCATATACTCGGTAAACTCCTTGTACACAGCATCCATGCGCTTAAGGAAGTCCTTATCGGCACAAAGCTCCTCACAGCGCGATGCTGAGAGCTTATCAAGAAGTGCGATAGGGTTACGGTCTACCTTTACCCAAAGCTCCTGATCCACCGACTCAAACAGGTCGCGGGCAGCCACCGTCCAGCACCACCACAGGTTACGTGAGAGCTCCTCCAGCGGCTTAAGACGCTCGGGGATACCCTTCTCGACCATCATACGATGCCATGAGGGGCGGTTAGAGGTTAGCTGCTGACGCACGAAGTTAATCTGCTCGGCACGGCCACCTCCGTCGATAAGCACACGGTTGGTGCGCGATACAGAGTTATCCATAGCCTCCTCGTAGGCCACCTTATACTCGTTGAAGAGTTTCTTCCATAGTGCCGTTGATGACACCTCCTGTGCCGACTTGCGCGCCTCGGCCATAGCCTCAGCGTTCATGTCCATATACTTCTTGATGACGTCGGTAATCTGGAGCACAACCTCGCGCTCGTTGTAGTCGTCACGACGTACGATGTCCACACCCTCGTGATTCGAGTGCTTAGCCACCCACATGCCGAAGCCCGCGAGTGTTGTAGTCACAGTAGGAACACCGTAGGCTACCGACTCCAGCGGAGTGTAGCCCCAAGGCTCGTAGTACGATGCAAATACGGTGAGGTCTACGCCTGCCAACATATCGTAGTAGGGGAGGTTAAAGATTCCATCGTGACCATTGAGATATGTGGGCACAAAGAGAACCTTCACGTGTGATGCCGAGGTAGAGAGAATGCTACCCTCGATGCTCTGCGACACAAGATCCCATGCCTCCGACTCCAAGTAGTGCGTGAGGTAGCGCTTCTGTGCGGGGTCGATAGCCGACTCCTTATTCTCGAGATGCTGTGCAAGGTCTACACGAGCACCCACGGTAGCTGCAGGCACAGCTACAATGGCCAAGATGTCACGCTCAGCATTTGAGGCAGCGAGCTGCTTCAACGACTCGAGGAACACATCGATACCCTTGTTGCGATACTCATAGCGACCGCTTGTTGCCACGATAAGAGGCTCACCACGGAACTTATAACCCCATGTAGCCTCAGCCACCTCGATCATCTTCTTACGTGCAGCCTCGCGCTTCTCAACGAGCTTCTTACCCTCGGGCACAAAGCCATTCTCGAAACCATTAGGCGTGATACGCGTAACCTCACGACCAAGCAAATACTTACACTCGTTGGCTGTGATGTCGCTCACGGTAAGGAAAGCGTCAGCGTATGTCGCTGCCGACTTCTCCAATGAGTGCTTAGCCATGACGTTGAACTGACGAGCAAGCTCATCGGCGTTGAACTTGTGAAGATCATTATATAGAGGGAGACGGTTGCCAGCGATGCAACGACCCATTACTGTTGCGTGTGTTGAGAATACGGTAGCCACGTATGGAGCATTGTCGCGCAGATATAACGAACCTGCCGCTGCCATCCACTCGTGGAAGTGCGCTACAACCTTATCCGTCGGTGTACACATCTGCTCCACGAACGAGGCGATAACCACACCCGCAGCGTGACCAAAGAGCACTGGCTCGACATAGTCCCACTGACCTGAGAGCGAGTCTACGTGATACGAATCCCACAACTGCTTGAGAATCTCATCCTTCTCGCGTATGAACGACTTAAAGTCGATAAGTATGGCTATAGGGCTCGACTCGATATTCCAGCGGCCAATGCGGACACGCACACCGCGGTCGTTATATAGAGCCTGGCGCCACGCCGCCATAAGCGTATTGTCCTCATTAAACTCGGGGTTAGCAGCATCCTGCGAGAAGTCGGGGCCAATGGTGATATACTTGTCGCCCAACATTCGCTTTACGGTAGGAGCCTTCGATGCGATGACCGTATGAATGCCACCAACCTTGTTGCACACCTCCCAACTCACCTCAAACAGCTGGTCGGGGGTAAGATTTACATTACTCATATTCGTCTTATTATAATAGTATTTCCTATCAATTTAGTAGTGTTATATACTATCTTCCGCAGTCCGTTATCATTCACGAAAGAAAATAGCATATCACGGTGCAAAGTTAATACAATTATTCAATTAAGGGAAATAATTTTAAATATTTTTAATAAGTGGTATGGTTATTTTGCTGAACGGGCAATTTTAGGGAGCGAGCGGTAAAAACAATGAGTAATGAGTAATTATTGGACAGGCCCTTAAATTAACAAGCAGAGCGCCACTATTACTCATCACTAATTACTCACTACTAATTTATTTTTGCGTTATGCAAAAATATTGTATCTTTGCCGCCCGAAACGTATATATATATTGTAATATGGCTCTTATAGATGAGATAACACGACGACGCACGTTTGCGGTAATTGCTCACCCTGATGCTGGTAAGACGACACTCACCGAGAAGTTACTACTCTTCGGTGGTGCTATCCACGTAGCGGGAGCGGTAAAGAGTAATAAGATTAAGAAGGGCGCGACCTCCGACTTTATGGAGATTGAGCGTCAGCGTGGTATCTCGGTGGCCACATCGGTGATGGGCTTCGAGTATAAGGGGGCGAAGATAAACATCCTCGACACCCCTGGTCATGAGGACTTTGCCGAGGATACGTACCGCACGCTCACAGCCGTAGACTCCGTTATCATCGTTATCGACGGTGCCAAGGGTGTTGAGACACAGACACGCCGCCTGATGGAGGTATGTCGCATGCGCAAGACCCCCGTTATTGTCTTTGTCAACAAGCTCGACCGTCCCTCGAAGGATCCCTTCGACCTCCTCGACGAGGTGGAGCGCGAGCTTAAGATACGCGTGCGTCCCCTGGCCTTCCCTATATCTTCGGGCGACACGTTCAAGGGCGTGTACAACATCTACGAGAAGAACCTCTCGCTCTTCACCTCCGACGAGCGACAGACGGCCGACGCCTCGACTGTCGACATCAACGACCTAACGTCGAGCGATATAGACAGCTACATTGGCGAGAAGTTCGCCATGCAACTACGCGAGAACATAGACCTCGTAGAGGGTGTCTACGACACATTCAGCCGCGAGGAATATCTTGCGGGTGAGTTAGCCCCCGTATTCTTCGGCTCGGCGGTGAACAACTTTGGCGTGCGCGAGCTCCTCGACTGTTTCGTACGCATAGCACCCTCGCCACGAAACGCCACGACGGAGACACGTCTGGTAGAGCCTGCTGAGGCTAAGCTCACGGGCTTCATCTTCAAGATACACGCCAACATGGACCCCAACCACCGCGACCGTATAGCCTTCATGAAGATATGCTCGGGTCGCTTCGAGCGCAACAAGAACTACCTACATGTGCGCAGTGGCAAGCAACTTAAGTTCTCCTCGCCCACAGCCTTCATGGCCGAGAAGAAGTCGATAATCGACGAGGCCTTTCCTGGCGACATCGTAGGTCTACACGATACGGGCACGTTTATGATTGGCGACACCTTCACCGAGGGAGAGAAGCTCAAGTTCACGGGTATACCCTCGTTCTCACCCGAGCACTTCCGCTATATCGAGAATGCCGACCCACTAAAGTTCAAGCAGTTAGCCAAGGGTATAGACCAGCTTATGGACGAGGGCGTAGCACAGCTCTTCACCTCGTCGCTCAACGGACGTAAGATTATAGGCACGGTGGGAGCACTACAGTTCGAGGTTATACAGTATCGTCTGGAGCACGAGTATGGTGCGAAGTGTCGTTGGGAGCCTATATCGATACACAAGGCGTGCTGGATAGAGTCCGACAACGAGACACAGCTCGCCGACTTCAAGCGTCGCAAGCATACCAATATGGCGGTAGATAAGCATGGCCGCGATGTATTCCTTGCGGACACGAGCTACGCCTTAGCCTTGGCACAGGAGAACTTCAAGGATATACGTTTTAAGTTCACATCAGAGGTATAGCGATGGGTAGAGAGAGTCGTAGAATAGTGATTGGCTGGGTGCTTCTATTGCAAGTGCTCTGCCATATCTGTAGCTCTACGCTCTTTATCCACAGCCATATAATCGACGGCCACAAGATAGTCCACTCGCACTTCTTCGCAGGACCTATCGGTGAGCACAGCCACACATCGTCGAGTGCCGAGAGCATAGAGCGCTCGACATACTTTGAGGCGACACCTACGGTTATCATAGCCATCGAGGCGCCCGTATGCTACATTACCGACATCCTCACCTTCAGCATAGAGGATGTCGCCGTAGCGCCCATCACCCACCACTCGCTACGAGCACCGCCACACGTAGCATAACCTCCACGAGAGAGATATCCAACATCATTCCCCTCTATGGGGATGGTGCGCACGTAAATTACCACATAATGGTGATTGCCGCACACAACGCTATTGCGTATTTTATACCAACGTTACAACCAGAGACCTAAGTTATATGAGAATTTATATTACCACACTACTCCTCATGTTACCCTTTGTGGCGATGGCTACGGAGGAGAGCCCCAAGATGCCTAACGTGGAGATTGTCAAGCGCGAGGTTATCAAGGAGTCCGACACCAACATTTTCGGCCACGTACTCGATGCCGCAACGGGCGAGCACCTACCCTACGCCACCATAGCCATCAAGGGCACGACAATAGGCTGTGCTGCCAATGGCACGGGACACTACTACATAAACAACATTCCAGAGGGCATGCACACAATAGTTGTTTCGGCCATAGGCTACAACACCGTGGAGGTGGAGTTTGAGGCCGTGATACGCACATCTACGGAGCTCAACATATCGCTCGAGGAGTCGACGACGATGGTCGACGAGGTAGTCGTATCGGCTACACGCAACGAGACAAACCGTCGTAAGACATCCACCGTCGTGAACGTAGCCTCAGCGAAACTATTCGAGGGCACGGCAGCTGCCAACCTCTCGGAGGCCATGAGTTTCCAGTCGGGATTGCGCGTGGAGAACACCTGTGGCAACTGTGGTGCTCCACAGCTTCGCATCAACGGTCTCGAGGGTCAATATTCGCAGATACTCTTAGATAGCCGCGCTATATTCTCCTCACTTGCAGGTGTCTATGGTCTCGACCTCATGCCCGTGGCGATGGTCGAGCGTGTGGAGGTGATACGTGGCGGTGGCTCGGCACTATATGGCTCGTCGGCTATTGGCGGCGTGGTGAATATCATCACCAAAGACCCTGTACGCAACACCCTATCGCTCTCGAACACCTCGAACATATTAGAGGATGGCACGCCCGACATAAACACCTCGCTCGGTGGTGCCTTCGTCTCGGACGACTACAAACTTGGTGCCTACATCTTCGGTCAGGTGAAGAATCGCGGTGCCTACGACCGCAACGATGATGGCTTCTCCGACATCACAAAGCTACGCTCCGAGACGGCAGGATTCCGCGCCTACTACAAGACCTCGGCGCACTCGCGCCTTACGGCCGAATATCACCATATCCACGAGTTCCGCCGTGGTGGTGACAACCTCGACGAGGCACCCCACTTCGCCATGATATGCGAACAGCTCGACCACAACATTGACGGCGGCGGCCTCACCTTCGACTACTTCCCCTCGATCAAGCACCGTCTCTCGGTCTACGCCTCGGCACAGGGTATCGACCGCACAAGCTACTTTGGCACCGACATGAACCCCAACGCCTATGGTGCAACATCAGATATCACCATCGTGGGTGGTGCGCAGTACACCTTCAGCTACAAGGCAGGACTACCCTCGGAGTTGACCGTAGGTGCTGAGTATAACTACAACGCCCTCGACGACATATATCACGCCACTGGGCGTCGTCTTGAGCAGGAGACATCGACATACGGACTCTTCGCGCAGAACGAGTGGAAGAGCGACAAGGTGAATGTATTGATTGGCTTCCGCTTAGATAAGCACAACATGATCGAGAAGCCCATCTTCGCACCACGTGCAAATGTGCGCTACAGCCCCATCGACAACCTCGGTCTAAGACTATCATACTCGAGTGGTTACCGCGCACCGCAGGCATACAACGAGGACCTACACATCGATGCCCTCAACCACTCGGTGTCGATAATAGAGCTTGATCCAAATCTGCGTCCCGAGTTCTCGCACTCGTTCAGCGCCTCGGCAGACTACTACCACAACTTCGGCCGTCTGCAAACCAACATCCTCGTCGAAGGTTTCTATACCATGCTCGACGACGTCTTCACGTTGGAGAACACACGCGAGGAGAGCGATGCTGAGGGCAACAACTACATATATAAGGTACGTCGTAACGCTGCGGGAGCACGCATAGGTGGCATCACCGCAGAGATGAAGCTCGGCATACCCAACATCTTCGATGTGCAGTTGGGCTATACGTTCCAAAAAAGTAAGTATGTTGAGCCCGAGGCTTGGAGCGACGATGTGGAGGCACAGCGTACAATGTTCCGCTCGCCCGACCACTACGGCTATCTCAACTCCAACTTCTACATAACTAAAAGTTTGAGTGCCTCGCTCTTTGGCACCTTCACAGACCCAATGCTCGTGCAGCATGCAGCCTACACCGACATCCTCGGCGTGGAGCATCCCGACTCGGAGGTGATGACACCCTCATTCTGGGACTTCGGCTTCAAGTTCGGCTACACCTTCCGACTGTCGAATATCGTAAGCTTAGAACTGAACGCTGGCGTGAAGAATGTGTTTGACTCGTACCAGCGCGATATAGACGTAGGTGCAGGCCGCGACTCAGCCTACATCTATGGCCCAGCGCTGCCACGCACCTACTTCGTGGGCGTTAAGCTATTCCTGTAGTGTAAATGCTCGCACCTTGCGTCTGAGGCGTAGCGCCGTGAGAAGCGCTGCCGTCGAGAGACCGAGGATAAGACCAACGACCAAGCCGTGTGTCCCGAGGCCAAAAGTATAGGCTAAAAGACACCCGGCTGGTATGTTTATTAGGAGATAGGAGCAGAGTACTATGGGCATGATAACACGCACATCCTGAATACCTCGCAGCATGCTAATGGATAGTCCCTGTACCGCATCCGAGAGCTGATATATCGCTATCAGGAGCATAAGCTCGGCGCTGAGAGCTATGACCGCCCCATTGTCGGTAAAGAGCGAACATATTGGCTCGCGGAAGATGACGAACACCGCCGCCATAAGCACACCCCACGCCAAGCCAAGATGGTATGTCGCAGCCACCGTGGGACTGAGGGCGTGACGCTCCCGAGCACCATAGATGTGCGAGAGGAGTATGGTCGAGGCTGAGCCTATGGCCACGGTTATCATCCATGCCACGTTAGCAATGCTGAACGAGACCTGCATAGCTCCTCCTGCCACCGTACCGAACGAGAGGGCGAGGATAGAGGTGAGAATGAAGGCCGCCGACTCCAACACCATCTGGAACGATATAGGATAGCCTATAGCCAAGAGACTGCCGAGATACTTAATCCTTAGCGGGTTACGCTCGAACATAGCACGGTAGATACGCAGACGACGCGAGAGGAAGAAGTAGACCACGATGGCCACCATCTGCCCCACACGCGAGAGCATCGTCGCCAAGCCCGCACCCTCGGCACCCATAGCCTCGGCACCCCAGTGTCCAAAGATGAAGGCGTAGTTAAGCACGAGGTTTGCGACATTACCACCGAGTGTTATCCACATCGCCGTGGAGGTGTTGCCTATACCCTCCAAGAACTGCTTGATGGCGAGGAACAACATGAGCGGGATGATGCTCCACACGAGCATGTCGTAGTAGGGCAATGCCATCTCCACAACGGCCGTTATATCCTCACCAGGCGACGACATCCACTCACCCAAGACACGTATAAAGGGGCGTAGCGCAACGGCCACAGCCGTAGCCACAACACCTATTATTGTGCAGTACGACACACCATTCTGGAATAGACGAGCCACCATGCGTCTATCCCCCTTAGCGTAGTGCTCACCAACCAAGGGCGTTATCGCCAGCGCCAAGCCCAAAGCGGCAAGATATATCAAGAGAAATAACGAGCTACCAAGCGACACGGCAGCCAAGGGCACAGGGTTGCTGCCGCCATAGTTGCCCACCATTGCGGTATCGGCAAATTGCGTTGTCAGCTGCCCCGCCTGAGCCAACACTACAGGTAGCGCAAGATGGAGTATTCGCTTATAGTATGGTCTATATTGTCGTAGTGCAAACATCAAGTGAGTAGTGAGTAGTTGTTGTGCTTCGCGTGACGCTGATACAATAAAGAGTGACATAGGATAGTACTAAACCGTACAGCCCATGTCACTCTATTTTTAGGGATAGGTCGAAGATGACCCCTTATCACAAGAGATTACTCCTGAGCGGTGAGAGCTGCGATTACAGCCTGAGCATTAGCCACGTTATTGCCAGCGACAACATTCTTCATGGCAGCAACAGCCTGGTCGAACTGCTCCTTCTCGTTGTAGGCAACGCCGAGGAGGTAGTAGATGTCGCTACGACCCTCATCGGTAGTCTGTGCCTCGAGAGCAGCAGTAGAGAGCTCAATCATCTTATTGAAATCCTTCTTGCCATAGTATGCCTGCATGGTGATCTTAGCGGCCATGGCTACATCGTCGAGCTGCTCGGCCATAGCGATGATACCATCGTAGTCGTTAGCCATCTGGAGCTTAGCAACCTCGTTGTTGGTATACATATCCATCTTAGACTGAGCCTCAGCAATAGCCTCAGCATACTTGTCGGGGTTGAGTGACGCAATCTTAGTACATACCTTCATGCCCTCCTGATACATATCGCTCTTGAAGTAGCTCTCGGCGAGGTTCAAGGCCATGCTTGTATTGCGGGGATCGGCCTCGAAGCCCTTAGAGAACACGGCGATGGCCGTAGCATAATCGTTAGCATTAAAAGCATCGGCACCCTGCACCTCATATACCTGACCGATAAGCGTGCGGTTCTTGTTCATGGCAGCAACATCCTCGTACAACTCTGCGAGGTTAGCAGCCTCGGTGAAGTTAGCCACAGCAGCCTCGTACTCCTTAGCGTTAATGGCAGCCACACCCATCTTGTTGTAGCACGTAACGATGAACTTCTTAGAGACAGCGATAGCCCTCTGCTGGTTTGCATCGGGCTCGTCGATATCCCAGCCAGCGTCGATAACATCCTGGAACTGAGCGATAGCCTCGGTGTAGTTAGCAGTCTTAGCATTAGCCACACCCTGCTGGAAGGTTGCCACAACATCAGTCTGAGCGAATAGTGTCGTTGCGCCCATGAGAGCAACAACCGTCATAATTAGTTTTTTCATAGTCGTTGAAGTTATTTTGTTTAATTAGTTTTCGTCATTACGGTCAAAACCAGCTACAAATTTACGACATTATTTTCTAATAGCAATACTTTTATGCCTACTTATTTACACTTATTTGCGCAAGTCGGCAAAAAAGCGTGTCATAAGCGCCTCGCACTCCGTCTTAAGAATGCCACCTACGACCTCGGTCTTAGGGTGCATGATACGCTCCGAGTAGGTCGAGTAGCCACGCTTGGTGTCGGCCGCGCCATACACCACACGCCCAATCTGACTCCATGCTAACGCACCACCGCACATAACACACGGCTCGACGGTGACGTAGAGCGTACAGTCGGCGAGATACTTACCTCCGAGCGACGACATCGCAGCCGTGATAGCCTGCATCTCGGCATGTGCCGTAGCATCCATAAGCGTCTCCACGAGGTTATGACCACGCCCTATGACTCTGTCGCCCGCGACAACCACAGCGCCAATGGGCACCTCACGCTTAGCTAACGCGCGCTCGGCCTCAGCTATTGCCATACGCATATATTTTTCATCTTTCGAGACGTTCAAATCACATTTTTTCTCCATAGCATGTCAATGTTAGTCGAAAAATTATTACCTTTGTGGGTTACAAAGGTACAACATTATAGCGAATAAACGAAAACTAAATAATATAACACTATGTACAGAACTCATAATTGCGGTGAACTCCGCATCGAAAATGTAGGTCAGAGGGTGACCCTCGCAGGCTGGGTACAGAAGGTACGCAACCTCGGAGCTATGGCATTTATCGATCTACGCGACCGTTATGGCATCACGCAGATTACCGTCGAGGAGCACTCGTCGGAGGCTGTCAAGGCTGCCGCCTCGGAGGTGGGTCGCGAGTTTGTCCTTCAAGTGACAGGCACAGTCATCGAGCGCTCATCGAAGAACTCGAAAATAGCCACTGGCGACATCGAAATCTCGGCCGAGGAGCTCAAAATATTAAACCGTGCCGTAACGCCCCCATTCACTATCGAGGAGGAGTCGGACGGTGGTGACGACCTACGCATGAAGTACCGCTACCTCGACCTCCGTCGTCCCCCGTTGCAGCGTGCCATGATACTACGCCACCGCATGGCTCAGGCCGTGCGCCAGTTCCTCGACATGGAGGGATTCTTGGAGATTGAGACCCCCTACCTCATAAAGTCTACACCCGAGGGTGCGCGCGACTTCATCGTACCCTCGCGCATGAACCCCAACCAGTTCTATGCTCTTCCCCAGTCACCACAGACATTGAAGCAGCTCTTGATGGTTGCGGGCTATGACCGTTACTTCCAGATTGTGCGTTGCTTCCGCGACGAAGACCTACGCGCCGACCGCCAGCCCGAGTTCACGCAGATAGACTGCGAGATGTCGTTCGTCGAGCAGGAGGATGTTCTCGAGATCTTCGAGCGCTGGGCACGCTACATGTTCAAGGAGGTGATGGATATCGAGTTTGCTGAGCCCTTCCGCCGCATGCCATGGATTGAGGCTATGGAGAAGTATGGCTCGGACAAGCCCGACCTACGCTTTGGCATGACCTTCAGCGACATCACCGACCTCGCCCACGGCCATAATTTCGTTGTGTTCGACTCGGCAGAGTATGTCGTAGGCTTCGCTGCCGAGGGTTGCGCTTCGTATACGCGTAAGCAGATAGACGAGCTCACGGAGTTCGTTAAGCGTCCGCAGGTGGGCGCTAAGGGCTTAGTGTGGATTCGTGTCGATGCTGAGGGCGGCGTGAAGTCATCTATCGACAAGTTCTTCACCCCCGACGAGGTCAGGGCTATAGCCGAGCGCACGGGCGCCAAGGCGGGCGACATGGTCTTCATCCTCTGTGGCGAGAAATTTAAGACATTAACGCAGCTATGCACTCTACGTTTGGAAGTGGCTGAGCGCCTCGGTCTGCGTGACCCCAAGAAGTTCGCACCACTCTGGGTTGTCGACTTCCCCATGTTCGAGTGGGACGAGGAGACGCAGCGCTTCTACGCCATGCACCACCCCTTCACCTCGCCCAAGCCCGAGGATGCCAAGTATTTCGATACGGGCGAGCTCGGCAAGATGCGCGCCAACGCCTACGACTTCGTATGCAACGGCACCGAGATTGGCGGTGGCTCAATACGTATCCACGATGCTGAGCTTCAGGCGAAGGTATTTGACGCCCTCGGCTTCACACCCGAGGCTGCCCAGGAGCAGTTTGGCTTCCTGATGAACGCCTTCAAGTATGGCGCACCTCCACATGGTGGTCTCGCCTTCGGCTTCGATCGTCTATGCTCGTTGTTCGGTGGCTCGGACTCTATCCGCGACTATATAGCCTTCCCAAAGAACAATGCTGGCCGCGATGTGATGCTCGATGGCCCCTCGCCCGTAGCACAGGTGCAGTTGGATGAGCTATACCTCTCGCTCGTAAAACCCGAGTAATTTCTTGTGATAGCGGCGCATTAGCGACGCTTCAGTCAAAAGAGCGAATGGGAGTGACTAAAAAGTAATTTAGTCGCTCCCTATTGTTTAAGATGTTGAATAAAAAGATGTAGTTTTAGGCCTACGAAGCCCGAAAATGCGGAGTTTACTCGGCGTCTACCTAAAAGTCCCCTCTTTTCAGCGTTGCGATTGAGGTGAGTGCAGAACAAGCTTGTTCTGCCGAGCCGTAGCAACGAAAAGAAGTGAAGCAAACTTAAAGGGGGATTTAGGGGGATTGTAAGCATAACCCTAAATGCGGTAGCATTTTGAGGGCGAGCATTTTGTTGTTAGAAGGCATTAGATACAACGCTCTGCGAATTTCGAGACGATGGGCGGTACTTAAGCGTACTGCCCATTGGCGAGATAATTCGTTAGCGACAGTAGATGATGACTTATAACAACAA
>JAFUPR010000019.1 GCA_017481145.1 Alistipes sp.
CGGTCGAGTGTTGCGATTATTAGTTCGCGCGATGCTCCCTCGGGGAGCTTGCAACATATCTCGTCGCGGATGAATGTTGTGGCTTCAGCCTCGCACTCCTCGCCAAGCTCCAGGGCGCGTAGGAGGTCAAATAGACGGCTCTGTAGGCGTAGTAGCTCGCCAGCTAAGACCTTCTTATACGTTACGGTGTCGGCCTTGCGTTCGTCGGTAGTCACGTTGTCGATGTTCTTGACGAAGATGATGTCGGCATCGAGCTTATCTAAGTTGCTAATAAGTGCACCGTGACCTGCGGGACGGAAGAGAAGGCTGCCGTCATCGTTGCGGAAGGGGGTATTGTCGGGGTTCACAGCGATGGTGTCTGTCGCGGGGCTCTGTATTGAGAATGTTACGTTGTAGCGTATGCCGAATTTATCCTCGTAATGTTTCTGTCGCTCGTTAAGGAGAGCCTCGAAGCCAGCCTGGTGCTCGGGCGATACGGTGAAGTGTATGTTAGCGCTCTCGCCATTTGAGGCGTAGAGGGCAGCCTCGACAAGATGCTCCTCGACGGGCTTACGCGCACCCTCCTTGTAGGCATGGAAGGTGACTAAGCCCTTGGGCTTGGTGCCATATTGAAGACCGTCAATTATTATGTTACGCACAACATCTTTATCCTCGATCTGTGGCTTTAGGAACTTAGCCAACTCGGGGAAGAAAGCGAACTTCTCAAGGTTGACGATAAGCTTGTCGATGCCAGCAGTGCGTTTGTCGTCGTTGACATACTCGAATAGCTCTTTGAACATGCGAGTTGCAGCACCCGAGGCGGGCACAAACTTAACAGTGCGGAGCGAGTGAGCGAGGCTATCGTAGTGCTCGGCAGCACGCTGTACCTCCTCGTCACTAAGCTGCTTTACACCGTCACCACCCGCAGCAGCACGAACCACTGGGAGCAATGGGAAGCCCTTGCGGAAGTTCTCTATCTGTCGCTCAACCTCAGCAACGCTCAATCCACGTGCCTCGATTCTCTTGATGTCGTCGTTTGTAAACATGGTATTATAGCTTAATTGTTAATATTTTCGATTATATTATTCGTGTGTATGCGATTATTGTCGCGAAATTGTTCCCAAATATAGCAAAAATTTTTTAACTTTGCACTATGAAACGAATTTATAATGATATAAATCTTCAGAATCGCAATAGTTTCGGCGTTGTGGAGAGTGCTGCGGAGCTTGTTGAGTTTGAGACGAGTGATGACCTCAAAGAGTATTTTTCGGAGCGCCGCCCTAAGCGTTGGTATGTCTTGGGTGGTGGTAATAATACGCTCTTCACCGAGCGTTACGAGGGCGTGCTTCTTAAGCCTGTGTGTGCTGGAAGGGAGATTTTAGCAGATGACGGCGAGCATGTAGACCTCCGCGTAGAGGCGGCTCACGATTGGGATGCACTCGTCGAGTGGAGTGTAATAGAGGGCCTATGGGGTATAGAAAATCTCTCGGCCATACCAAGTTCTGTAGGCGCTGCCCCCGTTCAAAATATTGGAGCATACGGTGCTGAGGTTAAGGATGCGATAACGGCTGTGGAATACTTCGACGTCAATAGATTGGAGGTCGTAAGGCTAAGTAACGCGGAGTGCGGATTTGGCTATCGTGAGAGCGTCTTCAAGCATGAGTTGCGCGGTGTGGCCGTAATCCTTGCTGTAGAGCTAAGACTGCATCGCACTGCTACACCAAACTTGGGTTATGGCGATGTCGTTAAGGAGGTAGAGGCAAGGGGAGGCGCTACGTTAAGGAATATCCGCGAGGCTATTTGCGCTATACGCTCGTCGAAGCTCCCCGATCCGAAGGTTGTTGGTAATGCGGGTAGTTTCTTTAAGAACCCCATCGTTGAGCGCCACATTGCCGAAGAACTTAGAACGCTATATTCCGATATGCCATTTTACGATGTCGCTGGCAGTCCCGACTGTGTGAAGCTTGCTGCTGGCTGGCTCATTGATCGTGCTGGATTGAAGGGTTATAGGTGTGGTCGCGTGGGTGTTCACGATCGCCAGGCGTTAGTGTTGGTGAATCATGGTGGTGCTACGGGTGGTGAGGTTATTGCGTTAGCGGACTATGTATGCTCGGTGGTTAAAGATAAGTTTGGCGTTGCCATAAGCCCCGAGGTTAACATTTTGTAGAAAATATGTTGTTACTCGACGGATTTGAACGATATATCGAGGAGAATAAACTCTTCTCGCACGATGATAGGTTGTTACTCACGGTCTCAGGTGGCGTTGACTCCATGGTTATGATGTCGTTGGCTGCTGCCGCGGGCTATCGTTTTGGCGTGGCTCACTGCAACTTTCAGCTACGAGGTCAGGAGAGCGACGATGATGAGCTTCTTGTTGAGCGTGAGGCGCGTCGCTATGGCGCTGAGTTTTACAATAAGCGCTTCGATACGCTTGGTGAGATGGAGCGCACGGGCGAGTCTATGGAGATGGCGGCACGTCGCTTGCGCTATGCCTGGTTTAAAGAGCTGTGCGACGAGCACGGCTATACGGCTATTGCTATCGCACATCATAGTAATGACTCCATCGAGACATTCTTTATAAATATGTTGCGAGGAACGGGCTTACGTGGTCTCACGGGCATTACCACACAACTTGGGCGTGTCGTACGACCAATGATGTTCGCAACGCGTAAAGATATCCACGACTATGCCTTAGCGCACCACATACCCTTTAGGGAGGACTGGTCGAACCGCTCGACGAAGTATCTGCGCAATAAGGTGCGCATAGGTCTTGTTCCGATGCTCAAGGAGATAAATCCGCAGTTTACGACCATCATGCGTCGTAATATTGCTCGGCTGAGCCAGGCGCAGGATTTTATCACCTCGGCGATAAACATCGTTAAGAGCGAGGCCTTGGAGCATAGTGGCGATATTCACACCCTACATGTGAAGCGTATACGCCCTACGTTGCCGCGCAACTATGTAATATACGAGATTCTTAACTCGGAGTATGGCTTCAAGGGCGATGTTGTTGATGCTCTGTGTCATGCTATAGATAATGACGCTACGGGGCGTAGGTTCTACTCGCGCGAATGGGTTGCCGTAGTTGATAGGGGCGATGTTGTCGTTGCTCCCATCATGGAGGATGATAGCTGTGAGACTATTGTCGAGTGTGGCACTGTACGTTCGTATGCAGGAGGCTCGGTGCTCTACTACGAGTATTGCAATATAGACTTTATCGATACCCTTGACCAAGGTGAGAATGTGGCACTCATCGATGCCGATAAGTTACGCTTTCCGCTCTATGTGCGTCGCTGGAGGGAGGGCGATTGGTTCGTGCCTTTCGGTATGTCGGGGCGCAAGAAGTTGAGTGACTACCTCATAGATAAGAAGGTCTCGATGGCAGAGAAGAGTCGACAGTTTGTGCTTGTCTCGGGCGAGGATATTGTCTGGGTCGTAGGCCGACGCTTGGATGATAGGTTTGCTATTACGCCAAATACGGAGAATGTGTTAAGAGTGGTGCGCGATACACTATAATAAGGTTTAGTTGAGTATGGCTAAGAGTTTGAAATTCAGTGACTGCATAGCGTCGTACAATGCGATAATGAAGGATATAGAGGCGCGCCGTTTTGCCAACATTTACCTCCTTACGGGTGATGAAGGATACTTTATCGATGCCATCTGTGACCGTCTTCAGGAGTCTATTCTCAACGAGGCAGAGCGCTCGTTCAATCAGCTTACGTTCTACGGTGCGGATAGCAACCCTGGCGATATTGTCATGTATTGTCGTCAGATGCCTATGATGGGCTCCTATCAGGTTGTTATCGTCAGGGAGGTGCAGCAGCTCTCGAAGATTGATAGTCTGTCGCACTACACGCTCCAGCCTAAGGATTCTACGATACTCATTGTCTGCTACAAGAACAAGGAGCAGGGGCGTGGCATAGATAAGCGTACGGCCTTCTATAAGAGCTGCGTTAAGAGTGGCTGCGTCTTTGAGTCGGTGCGTCCGCGAGACTATGAGGTCGACGCTTGGCTGAACTCCTATGTGTCATCTGTGGGGTTGAGCCTCGAGCCGAAGGCCTTTGCTATGCTCAAAGAGCATGTGGGCATGGATTTGGGGCGTATGGCTAAGGAGATCGATAAACTCAAGGTATCGATAAATGAGGGCGAGAGGGTAGTTACCGATGCCCATATTGAGGAGTTCATAGGCTTGTCTAAGGAGTTTAATACGTTCGAGCTTAACGATGCTGTCTTGAAGCAGGATATGGCACGAGCGATGCGTATAGCCGAACACTTCGCACATAATCCTAAGAGCTATCCCATTACGCTGACCATAACCATACTCTTTGGTCTCTTTCAGCAGCTATTTCTGCTCAACTATCATAGCTGGCTTACACGTCGTCGTGGTGTGCCCTTCCCTTCGGATGTGGAGCTTGTAAGACTCATTAGGGCTAACAGCCCATATATGGTCAAGGAGCTTAAGGCTCATGTGTCGAAGTGGGATAACCGTCGTGTATATGCCATCCTTGGCCTTCTGCGTGAGTATGACGCCAAGAGTAAGGGCTTAGATAGTGGTGGTTTGGATGGTGGCGAGCTGCTTAAGGAGCTGCTATTGAAGATATTTATACAGCGACCATAGCAATTATGAAACTTATGGTGTGGAACGATGGCAAGGTTGTCGAGGCAAATGACTTTTGTCTTGCGAACCCCTATGTCCTGCAGCGTATCCACACACTTGATAACAGAGCATATAACCTCAGTCGTCACCTGATGCTACTGCGCGATAGTACCATCGAACTCTTTGGCTTCGCTTCGCTTTGTGGCGTTGCCGATGCCGAGCGTATCATCACAAAACTACTCGAACTATCACATGTCTCGCACAAGTTGAGCACGCCTGTGGCTATGCGCTTAGATGCTCAGGGACATCTGTCATTCGAAGTAGAAAGTCCAATCTTATATGAGGGCTACTCGTTGCGTGCCAAGCGATTAACACTTGCTACCTTGACTATGCCTGCACCTGAATATATATCGCAGACGTCTGTCTCTGTTGCCGTTGACGCTATGGCTGATAGTCGTGTATTTCGCGATGGTGGCGATGCGGCGCTGTGGGTTGATGTGGATGGTAACGTGGTGAGCCGCCCGTGGTTGCCCATATTCGGAGTCTATCATGGTAGGATATATACCCCCACGGAGTATGATACGGTGGAGTATGTCGTTGTGCGTGATGCTATTAGGCGCATGGGCGCAAAATTAGTCCACCACCCGCTGACGGTAGCGGCGCTCAAGCGTATGGACGAACTCTTCGTTGCCGATGTTATGGGCATAACCTCAGTAGCCTCTATCGAGGAACATCGACTGCTGTCGGTCATCACTCAGCGTATAGCTGATAGTGTTAGGTTGTAGATGCTGGTTTATAACTGGGCATCGAGTTAGTTCTGTTCGTTTGTTCTATTTCGTACGGCGTAGAGATATGCACCCAACGATACAGCGTTGCTCGCACCTATGTCCGATAGCGTCACGCCTATGCGCTTGATGGGATCATAGACAACTTCGCGGTCGCTGCCATATACCTTTATTTTGGTTGAGTTGCCGCGTGCAAATGCTTCGAACTCAGCTTTGTCATCGAGGTTGTAGACCTCCATCTGTACGCGTCGTAACTTGTCGCCAGACATGGTCTCAATCTCGGTGCGCATCTCCTCTAATAGGGCGGGCATAAAGTACTTCGAAGCACCCGTCAGACCTCCGCCAATGACGATGATGCCATCCATGAGCGTTGCAGCTGTAGCCATAGCATCGCCCGCTACGCGTCCGAGCGTAGCGAAGCTCTCCTTAGCAGCCTCTGTATTACCTTCGGCTGTGCCCTCGGCGATGTCGAAGATCTCCTTGGGCTGTAGGTCGCGGTCGTCACCCGAGAGCTCTCTGTATACTCGTTTTACAGCGCGTATAGCAACGCCATCCTCGACGATATATTTGGCGTGGTCGCGGTGCTTAAGGCAGAAGGTCTCGACGCATGAGTTGTCGCCAAGGTTGAGCTTGCCATCCATGACGAAGCCAAAGCCGAAGCCAGTGCCGAAGGTGTAGCCGAGGAGGTTGCGGTAGCGCTTCTCAGAGCCAGCCTCCTCGAGCATCTTGTTGATACGCGGAAGTGCGCCGCCCTGAGCCTCGCCATAGGCGAAGAGGTCGGCGTCGTTGTTTATGTATACAGGGATATTAAACCTCTCCTCGAGCATGGGGCCAAGGGCTACGCCATCGCGGAACGATGGGAAGTTTGGGAGATATCCGCCAATGATGCCATTGCGATAGTCAGCAGGGCCAGGGAAGGCAAAACTGATGGCTATGGGTGGCTCGGGAAGCGACGCGATAATCTCCTCGAAGCCCGCAACGAGAGTGCTTAGGCATAGGTCGAGGTCGTGGGCTTGCGAAGGCTTAGTTATGCTCTGTCCCAGAGGCTTGCCCTCGGACATAGCTCCAAAGACAAAGTTGGTGCCGCCAGCATCGAGCGTGACGACAATCTGCTGTGATGTTTCAAGTGTTCTCATAGTCCAACAAAGATATGTAATAATTTTGAATTAGCCAATCTTTTTTCGATATAATCTACGATTTGTGGTTAAAGGCCTTGCTGTGTCTAAAAATGGGTTAAAATTAGTACGTAATTCTTTGGAAATACAAAAATAAAGTTTACATTTGTGGGATTTTTGACGTGCGCGCGTTCATATTTATAAAATATTGAGGCGCGATAGTGTAGACGGAAACGACTAAGATAAATTATATATAACTTAAAAAACAACTATTACTATGGAGAACAACAAACTTCAGGAGCTTACGCAAAAGCTCTATAACGATGGCTTGGAGAAGGGTCGTTCGGAGGCCGAGCGTCTTGTTGCCGAGGCTAAGGAGACGGCTGCAAAGATTCTCGCTGAGGCTAATGCCGAGGCTGAGGCTATCGCGAAGGCTGCCGAGGTACGTGCTGAGGATATCGCTAAGAATGCGATGACCGAGATTACGTTGGCTGGCCGTCAGGCTGTATCGAAGATTAAGGCCGAGCTTACGGAGGCTGTCATCATGAAGTCTACGGGTGCTGCTGTTAAGGCTGCAACGATGGACGAGGCCTTTGTTAAGGATATGCTCTTGGCTGTTGCTGCCAATTGGTCGTCAGCGACGGCCAACGTCTCGTTGAAGGCGTTGCTTCCTGAGGCTAAGCGTGCCGAGTTGGATGCAGCAATGCAGAAGAGTGCAGCAGAGCTTTTGAAGGCTGGCGTGGAGGTTGGCTACTCGAAGGATGTAAAGAGCGGCTTCAAGCTTGGCGAGAAGGATGGTGGCTACTACATCTCGTTCACAGATGAGAGCTTCGACGCACTGTTGAAGGAGTACCTCCGCGAGAAGGTGTCTAACATGCTTTATAAGTAGTTATGTTCTCTGCGAAGTACTACTGTTTGGTTGCGGGTCTGCGTGAGTGGACGTTGGACTCAGATACCAAGGGCTTCGATGTTCGCGAGATTCTCGGCGAGATAATGGAGAATCTTACGAGCAGCGATCGTAAGGCTGTAGAGCTTCTCTATGCCTACTACGATTGTGAGAACCTTATCGCCCGCTACGCCAAGAGCCCTCGCTATAATGGGCTGGGTAATCTCTCGGCTGAGCAGCTCGACGAGGTGCTTGTAGAGCGCCGCTATGCGTTGCTGCCTAAGCGTGTGGCTGAGGTTGTGAAACTCTACGTGGAGGCCTCGGACGAGGACCGCGACGAGGATATAAAGCTTGATGAGCGCTTCGAGCGTGCTGTATTCGAGGCATACTATGCGGAGCTCGGTGCTTCGAAGTGCAGGTTCTTGCGCGGCTGGGGCGAGTTCGATCGTAACCTTCGTAACATTGCGGCTGCTGTTGCTGCTCGCGAGGCAGGTCGTCAGGTTAAGGATGTCACGGTTGGTGGCGGTGAGATTGTTGAGCAGCTTGCTCGCTCGTCGGCTGCCGACTTTGGTCTACGTGGTGAGTTGCAGTATATCGACTCGGTCATTGCGGCTGTGAGCGACGAGAAGAATATCGTGGAGAAGGAGCGTAAGATTGACGCTATACGCTGGGCTGAGGCTGAGAATATTACTGTTTTCGACTTCTTCAACATCAACTATATCCTATCATACTTGGTTAAGGTCAATATCGTAGCACGCTGGACGATGCTCTCGCCTGAGGTGGGTCGTCAGATGCTCGAGCGCCTGATTGCCGATTTTGATGCTAAGCAGCTTGTGAATAAACAATAAAACTACATAAACGAATGAAAACATTAGGACGTGTAAACGGTATTATCTCGAACATCGTTATCGCCAAGGTTGATGGTGCGGTGGGTCAGAACGAGATATGCCACGTATATTGCGGTGATACCCGTATGATGGCCGAGGTCATCAAGGTCATAGGCGACGAGGCCTATGTGCAGGTTTACGACAGTACGCGCGGCTTGAAGATTGGCGACAAGGTGGAGTTCGAGGGTCACATGCTCGAGGCAACGCTTGCCCCTGGTCTTTTGTCGCGTAACTACGACGGTTTGCAGAACGACTTGGAGAAGATGGATGGTCTGTTCATCAACCGTGGTTCTATTACCGACCCTATCGACTTCGATGCTAAGTGGGCATTTACACCTCTGGCTAAGGCTGGCGATAAGGTTACAGCAGGCCACTGGCTTGGCGAGGTTAAGGAGCAGTGGGTTATGCACAAGATTATGGTTCCCTTCATCATGCAGGGTAGCTATACCGTTAAGAGCGTTGTCAAGGCGGGCGAGTATAAGGTGACTGATACTATCGCTGTTGTTACGGATGCCGATGGCAATGAGTATAACATCACGATGGTGCAGAAGTGGCCAGTTAAGCAGGCTATCCGTTGCTTTACGGAGAAGCCCCGTCCCTATCGTGTGATGGAGACTGGTGTTCGTGCTATCGATACGTTCAACCCCTTGGCTGAGGGTGGTACAGGCTTTATCCCTGGTCCCTTCGGTGCAGGTAAGACAGTGCTCCAGCACGCCATCTCTAAGCAGGCTGAGGCTGACGTTATCATCATCGTAGCATGCGGCGAGCGTGCTAACGAGGTTGTGGAGATCTTTGCCGAGTTCCCCGAGTTGGTTGACCCCCGTACGGGACATAAGCTTATGGAGCGTACCATCATCATTTGTAATACGTCGAACATGCCCGTTGCTGCGCGTGAGGCGTCAGTATACACGGGTATGACCATCGGTGAGTATTACCGCTCTATGGGCTTGAAGGTATTGGTTATGGCCGACTCTACATCGCGTTGGGCTCAGGCTCTCCGTGAGATGTCTAACCGTCTTGAGGAGCTTCCTGGTCAGGATGCCTTCCCTATGGACCTCTCGGCTGTCATCTCTAACTTCTACTCGCGTGCAGGTCTTGTTAAGTTAAACAATGGCGCTACGGGTTCTGTTACGTTCCTCGGCACGGTATCGCCCGCTGGTGGTAACCTTAAGGAGCCTGTTACGGAGTCTACGAAGAAGGCTGCACGTTGCTTCTACGCTCTGTCGCAGAGCCGTGCCGACTCTAAGCGTTATCCCGCTATCGACCCGCTGGATTCATACTCTAAGTATCTCGAATATCCCGAGATTCGCGAGTATCTCGACGAGCATATTGAGAAAAACTGGGTTGACGCTGTATATGAGGGTAAGACCATCGTTCAGCGTGGTAAGGAGGCTAACGACCAGATTAACAGCCTCGGTGACGACGGTGTGCCCGTTGCGTATCACGAGCGTTTCTGGAAGAGCGAGTTGGTTGACTCGGTAATCTTGCAGCAGGATGCCTTCGACTCGATCGATGCTAACTGTCCGATTGAGCGTCAGCAGATGATGTACAACATGGTTTTGGATATTTGCCGTAAGTCGTTCGACTTGGCCGATTTCGAGGAGTGTTCTAAGTTCTTCAAGGAGCTTATCTACACCTTCC
>JAFUPR010000005.1 GCA_017481145.1 Alistipes sp.
CGTCAGATGCCCTTACGGACCACATCAGAACTCCCGCAACGAGAGCACTTTTTTGTCCATAATAATTATAAATACTGCAAATATACTATATCTCAACATTTTACCCCCTCTCGCAGGTCTCTTTTTTGACCATTAAGCCAAAAAGTCAATCACTTGATTAGCTCATCAAGCTTCGCGACGCGCTGCTTTATATAGTTACGCACGGTGCCCACCTCGGCCTTATAGCTGCCGAGAGCCTGGAAGTTCATGTGTACATACTGATTAAGGATAGGCCAACGCTTAAAGTTAAGCTCGGCAGACTCACTTAGTAGCGCCTCCATCTCGTCGACATACTCCGCAAGCGAGGCCGCATCGATACCTGCCGTAGCACGCACATCGTTCCATATCTCAACCAGACGCCTTTTGGCCTCGGCATCTTGCTTCACTATGCGCGTAACCATCGTACGCACGGTCTCACTCGCCACCGAGCCACGCGCAGCATAGATATAATCGCCCAGCGAGTTGATTGGGTAAGTGCGACTGTCGTTCTCGAACGCGAGGTCGTAGTCCCAAATAGGTCCCGTATAGAGTTTATCGCTCGTGCGATCCTTATACATATAGACACTCCAGTAGGTATCCGTATTACCCGCAAGCTCACCGACAATAAAGTGGCGCAAGAAGCTATCCAAATCTAAGTACTTGCGATAACCACTACTATGGTCGGTATAGTTAGAGGCATAGACAGCATTCTCCATGTCGTTGAAGAACTTGATGATATAGTCTCGTTGCTCGGCCGTGATATCCTTATCGTCGGGCGACTTGATCGTCACTGGCGTACCGCGGTTAGAGTAGAAGTAGACCGCCTCACTATAAGCATAGGCATCAATCTCGATAAGATAGCCTCCTTGAAGTCTATCGCCAGAGTTATCCGACGAAGTCATCTCCGTAATATCAACCCTATTCTCGCGCACATCTATCTGGTCGCAAAGCTGATAACAACCCTTGTACTCACCATTGAGTATGAGGTCTACAGGACGGCAGAAGGGCGTATAAGCTAAGCCAAGACGACGACTAAGCTCGAAGGCTACGATATTACGCATAAGGCTCTTATCGCCATAGTTACTTATGAGCGTCCACTTCTTGGCCTCGGCAGGAGCTCCCAAAGGGCTACACTTCTGGCTGAAGTGCAGACGGTATGGTTTCTTGGGGAAATCCCAGCTTGCATTGCCACGACCGCGTACACCCGTAGCACTATCTTCAAGTAGCGATGTGCCATTATCCGAGATTATAAACACGTGACTATTTACCTCCTCTACCTTAGACACTATGTCGACAGCGTTATCTGTGTTTATAACCACCGTAGGCAGGTTGGTAAGCTGGTATAGTCTGCTATCATCACCCGTAGCCGCATAGCCGTAGAACTCAAGCTCGGCGATATTACAACGCTTGTCGTTGGGCGTGACGTAGCGCACATAACGGAAACCACGCGAACAGCTTATATCTGCGTAGGTTAGCTCACCCACGGGCGCCGACTCCTTGATGATATATATAGGCAGGGCGTCGCTGAAGTCCGCATTATTTGCACCCTCGATAAGGGCGGTAACCACACGCTCGGGTTGCGACGGACGTGGAGCATAACCTAAGCGCGTGATTACATGAGGCGCACCGAGGTCGAGACCTACCCACGTATTTGAGCGGTCGTACGAGGCAAAGAAGCTCTCTAAATCACCATCGAAGACATTTGCCTTAGTGTTTACCGTCTCGCTCGGCTGCGATGTATCGTAGTCGACAGAGTAGCGCGTGCCGATAATCGCACCCGAAAGCTTAACTTCATCGGGTGGAGGCGTACCACCCTCCTTGTCGATGGTCATCGTGAAGGTGTAGCGCTTGGCCGCAGCAAACGTGGTCTCCTCGTCCAAGGCATATTGATACTCCGCATCGTCTACAGCAACCTTAAAGAGCTGAGTGCCAGCAGTAAGTCTCTGAGGAATGATGGCCGCACGAAAGATGCTATTATCGGCCATAGTCCTAATCTCCCCTGTTTCTCCACTCTTGGGCTGCAAGGCTCCCTCCATAAGGTCGAGGCGCGCAACGTTGAGCGTATTGCACACAGCGACACTCTTACTTAGGCGTTGCCACTCGTCATCATCCCACCCCGTACCTCTCAACAGCTGCAGCTCTACATAGGCCAAAAGAGGCTTCATGATAAGTGATACGTCATCATCCGTGGGTGTTACACCTCGCACCCTACACCATAGCACATTTGCCTTATCAAAGGCATTAGCCCTCGACTGGTCCATAGGCGTATGAATCTCTATGCTACGGGCGTTTGTCACCTTCATGTAGGGGTAATATGCTATGATGTCCACGGGCGTGCTATCATCCGCATAACACGCCGCAACGGTAGACGACCATGTCTCGGTTGACGCCTTATAGGTATATGGGGCATTATCAACATAGTTGCCACTGCTTAACAGCGCGTATGAACCATCACTCGTATGTCTAATGGCGTAGACACCAATCGTGTCGCCCGAGGCAAAGCTATCCTTGGCAACACCATTATCTGCATCGTAAACCGTAGCATTGACAGATAGACGCACTGCCCCCTCTGGTATTGGCTCAGGTGTGTCATCCGTTACACTCGTCACACAGCCTACAGCTATTATAGCAAGGAGTATGGCAGTTATAATTCTCTCTCTCATGGATCAATGTTGTTAGGTTTTTATTCTAATGACGGGGATGACTAAAAAGTAATTTAGCCATCCCCTGTTCCTTAAGAGGTTGAATAAAAAGATGCAGTTTTAGGCCTACGAAGCCCGAAAAAGCGGAGTTTACTCAGCATCTACCTAAAAGTCCCCTCTTTTCAGCGTTGCGATTGAGGTGAGTGCAGAACAAGTCTTGTTCTGCCGAGCCGTAGCAACGAAAATAAGTGAAGCGAACTTAAATGGGGATTGTAAGCATAACCCTAAATGCGGTAGCATTTTGAGGGCGAGCATTTTGTTGTTAGAAGGCATTAGATACAACGCTCGGCGAATTTCGAGACGATGAGGCTGTACTTAAGCGTACTGCCCATTGGCGAGATAATTCGTTAGCGACAGTAGATGATGACTTATGACAACAAAGAATGACAAAATACTCTTTTTATTCAGCCTCTATTTACATCTCGCGCAGCTCAAGGACACCCTCATAACGTAGGGCTATGGTACTGCCATTCTCCATGGTGTAGTCGGCCTTGATGCTATGCTCCACCTCACCTGTCGTCTCGTCGAGTGTTGCTACAACCTCGGCGTAGCCCTCGGTAATATATATGAAGTCAGCCCAGCCTGCAGGCAAGATATAGGTGTACCTTTTGTCGCTTGTCATCGACGAGCCATCACCAAGGGGATAAGTGCCCGTAGGAAGATACTCCCCATCCTTGGGCGAGTAAAAGTCGATATATAGCGCATCACCCGTAGTATTATCGAGGAACTCAACATAGTCGTTACGCAACGAGTCGTGACCCACCACACATAATATTCCCAAGATATTATCCTCAAAGACATACGTAGCATCGGTGTTTTCATTCACCTTGCCACCTCCGTTGTTGCCACCATTGTTGCCACCGTTGTCATCCTCATTTGGGGTGCCCATATCATCATCAGGAGTGCCGTCAATCTCCTCATTAGGGAGCTTACCTGGCTGGTTATTGTTGTTTACCCCCGAGCCCTTATCATCGTCGCCACCGCATGCAGCGATAGAGAGCGATAGAGCCATCATTGTCAACAGTCTAAGAAATCTCATAATCGTCAGCTGATTATAGTTTACAGGTTTATCTACTCTTTATCCTCTGCCTCGCTCTTCGTCTCCTTGAGCGCCTCGCGAAGCTTAGCTGGGAAGTTACTCTTGATGTCGCGCTCGATAGAGCATATCATGCTACAAATAGCACGTGCCGACGAGCTGCCATGGCCAATCATCACAGGGGCATTCACACCCATAACCTGAAGACCTCCAACACTCTCTGCATTCATAGCCTTCCAGAAGTCGTCCTGCCAGTAGAGCTTAGGGATGATGCGGCCGAGTATGGGACGTAGCATCCTCCGAAGGCTCGGCACGGCGCCAAGACGCGAGTTTATGCGGTAGAGTGCCTCAGCCATCTTGAGAAGGCTATTGCCAACGAAGGCATCAGCCACAACAACGTCGCCAATCCTACCCGTAAGCATATACGACGCCTCAACATTACCGACGAAGTTATAGCGGCCATCGGCCTTCATAAGGTCGTAGGCAGCCTTCGACTGGGCGTTACCCTTACCCTCCTCCTCGCCTATGTTGAGGAGCGCGACACGTGGGTTGTCGATGTTCAATGCCGACTTGGCATATATCGAGCCTAAGAGGCCATACTGCGCCAACACCTCGGGTTTAGCATCGACGTTAAGACCCACATCCATAAGCACGGCGCGTCCGATGCCGCGCTCGGCAGAGACTGTGGGTATGAGTGTTGCGAGCACAGGGCGGATGACACCCTCAATGGGCTTGATTACCTGCATCGAGCCAACCATCATAGCACCCGTAGAGCCTGCGCTGGCGAAGCCATCAATCTTACCCTCCGAGAGGTCGCGAAAACCTACGGTTATGCTCGAATCGCGCTTCGAGACAAAGGCCTTGGCGGGATGGTCACCCATCTCGATAACCTCAGTTGTAGCCACAATGTCGAAGTTATCCTCGGGGCAATTATGCTTCTTGAGAAGCTCGCGAATACGCTTCTGGTCGCCATAGAGCACTATACGGCTATCCTTGGCGATATGCTTAAGCGACATCACAGCGCCCTCGATGGCCACCTCGGGAGCGAAGTCGCCTCCCATAGCATCGATACCAATCTTTATCATAGGGATTAATTTAGAGATGTTCTATACAAAAAAGAAAAGCACTACCGTCATGCGGTGTGCTCTTCTTCTCTTTGGTGAAGACTACTCGGCTGCCTTCTTCTCGATAGCGAGCTTACCGCGATAGAAGCCACACTCGGGGCATACGCGGTGGTAGAGTACTGCTGAACCGCAGTTTGAGCAGTTTACTACAGTGGGAACTACTGCCTTGTAGTGAGTTCTTATCTTGTCTCGAAGTGTATAAGATACTTTTTGTTTAGTATGTGACATACTACAATATAATTTTTAAGTTTTTAAGTTTCTTTTTCAGCATCGCCTCCTGCCTGACGGATAGACCCTCAGCCATGCCTTATATCTATTACTCCTTATTCTCCAATTTGTGCTTCAGAGCCTCGAGGACACCCTTGTTGTAGTCATCAAGACCACGAACATCGCTCTCTGCAACCTCGGCCTCCATGGCCTCGATCTCCTCCTCCGTTGCCTCGCTAAACGACGCGAGCATCGCGGGGTTGCATCCACCCTCCTCGTGTACTCGACGATAGGGCAACGAGAGAACTATGCTCTCGTAGATATACTGCGTGAGGTCTACATAGTCCTCCGCAGGCGACATCCATAGCACCTCACCGTCGTAGTCGTCAATCTCGTCTGAGAACTTAACTACTAGATCGCCCTCGTAATCTACCGCTATGGGGCAATCCTCCAAACAACGGTCGCACTCACAGATAACCTCGCCTTGAATGGTCACATTAAGCTCCAACATCGTCTCGCTACGCTTGAGTGCAACGTGTGCATCACAACGTCCACCCTTGATTTCCACGCGCTCATACGCCTCGAATAGTGCGTCATCTACCTGAAAATCATATTCATAGCTGCCAGCCTTAAGCCCTTTGTAAGCTATCTTGTACAATGCATTCTGCTCCATTTCAGCACAATTAGTCTGCAAATTTACGACAAAAAACTAAAATCTGCAAATTATTACTATTTTTGTAGCAGAAAAAGATTTAAATTTATCAGACGATGGCTGGGTTTACGATAGAAGTAGCTTGTAACGACAGGGACTTTTGGCGCTATAATTATGTCGTTATGTGCAGTGTGCGCCGAGGTGGCGAGGAGGTGGAGTTTCTGAAACACCGCGACGAGGTAGCCCCCGTGGGTACCGAGCTTCGCAAGATACCCAAGGGCTATAACCCCGAGCGTGGTGTAACACTCCGCAGCGCCGATGCCGAGGAGCTTACCTTATATATATATGTAATACCACATACTCTTCCGCGCGAGAATACGACACGCGATGTAGCACCTCTCGACATGTTGTTGCGTGTCGACCACGGCACAACAACCATACTTAAGCGCCATGTAGAGATAAACCACTGGTCGGGAGAAAACCTCGAGCTGAGGCTCAGCGCCACGAGTGGCGAGTAGAGCACTCTGCCATTTTGTCAGTCGCGTGACAAAATGAGAGGGTAATCTATGACAACACCCCTTTGGCATAGAGATTGCCGCGACACTTTTCGTAAGCAGAAAAGGCTAAACATAAACTAAAGGGAGGTTTTATAAATTAGGTCGCATCGATTTTGGAGATTATTTTGAGGATATTTCTAATTTCTTATAAAGGCGCAATGCGAGCATTGTAACTGAATAAAAATTGGAAATATACCAAAATAAGCCCAGAAGCGACCGAAATAGAGACTCCCAACAATGAAAAATTGTTTTACTAATTTATAGAACATACCTAAAATATAAAAATTTATAAAACTATGGCAGTAAAACCGCTTTCAGACCGTGTATTGGTAAAGCCCAATCCGGCAGAGGAGAAGACCGCAGGTGGTCTCTACATCCCCGACACAGCTAAGGAGAAGCCCTTGATGGGCAAGGTAATAGCCGCAGGCCCTGGCACCGCAGACATCAAGATGGAGGTGAAGGTTGGCGACGTGGTGATGTATGGCAAGTACGCTGGCACGGAGCTTAACTACGAGGGTGAAGACTACTTAGTAATGAAGCAGTCAGATATTATTGCAGTTATAGAATAACTGCAGTGAGTAATGAGTAATTAGTAATGAGTAATGATTTATGAGCAAGGAGATTAAATATAATGTAGAGGCGAGAGAGCTTCTCAAGGAGGGTGTTGATGCGCTATGCAACGCCGTGAAGGTGACACTTGGCCCTAAGGGTCGCAACGTAATCATCGACAAGAAGTTCGGTGCGCCACAGGTAACGAAGGATGGTGTGACGGTAGCCAAGGAGGTAGAACTCGAGGATACCTTCGCAAACATGGGTGCGCAGATGGTACGCGAGGTGGCATCAAAGACCAACGACGACGCTGGTGATGGTACAACAACAGCTACAGTTCTTGCGCAGTCGCTCATATCTGTAGGTATCAAGAATGTGACGGCAGGAGCTAACCCCATGGATCTCAAGCGCGGGATCGACGCTGCGGTGGAGAAGGTTGTTGAGTCGCTCAAGGCACAGAGCCAGGTTGTAGGCTCGGACTTCGACAAAATTGAGCAGGTGGCTACAATCTCGGCAAACAACGACCGTAAAATCGGTAAGTTCATAGCTGAGGCTATGGCCAAGGTTAACAACGAGGGTGTCATCACCGTCGAGGAGGCCAAGGGCACGGAGACACATGTAGATGTTGTCGAGGGTATGCAGTTCGACCGCGGCTATATCTCGGCATACTTCATCACCGACACCGAGAAGATGGAGGCACAGTTAGACAAGCCCTTCATCCTTATCGCCGACAAGAAGATCTCGACGATGAAGGAGATTATGGGCATCCTCGAGCCCGTGGCACAGAGTGGCCGCTCGCTCCTTATCATCGCCGAGGATGTCGATGGCGAGGCGCTTTCGGCTCTCGTAGTGAACAAGCTCCGCGGCACGTTGAAGATTGCCGCATGTAAGGCTCCAGGCTTCGGCGACCGTCGTAAGGAGATATTGGAGGATATAGCAACGCTCACAGGCGCTACCGTTATCTCGTCAGATAAGGGCATGAAGCTCGAGGATGCAGGTCTCGATATCCTCGGTACTGCCGAGAAGGTGACCTTGAATAAGGAGAATACGACCATCGTTGATGGTGCTGGTAAGAAGGAGGCTATCGCTGCGCGTGTGCAGCAGATTCGCGCCTCTATCGAGAATGCCTCGTCGGACTACGACCGCGAGAAGCTTCAGGAGCGCCTTGCTAAGCTCGCAGGTGGCGTTGCCGTGCTGTACGTAGGTGCTGCCACGGAGGTCGAGATGAAGGAGAAGAAGGACCGCGTGGATGATGCTCTTGCAGCTACACGTGCCGCTGTCGAGGAGGGCATCGTGCCTGGTGGTGGCGTCGCCTACATCCGTGCCGTAGCATCGCTCGAGGGCATGAAGGGCGAGAACGACGACCAGACCACAGGTATACAGATTGTTAAGCGCGCCATCGAGGAGCCTCTGCGCCAGATTGTCGCCAATGCTGGCGGCGAGGGCTCGGTTGTCGTTAACAAGGTTAAGGAGGGCACGGGAGCCTTCGGCTATAACGCTCGCGACGACAGATACGAGGATATGCTTGCAGCGGGTATCATCGACCCCACGAAGGTATCGCGCGTAGCCCTTGAGAATGCAGCATCTATCGCCTCGATGTTCCTCACCACTGAGTGCGTCTTGGCAGAGAAGAAGGAGGATAACCCCCTCCCAGGCATGCCCGCAGGCGCTGCTGGGATGGGCGGCATGATGTAATAGGTTGTTATGACCATAAAAATATAGGGTGACCCGCGGGTCACCCTATACTTTTATAGTCGTAGCATGGGTTATACACGTCACTCCTCTGCAACCCACACTAAAGGTGCGCCTGTGGCGGCAAGCTCGGCATCGGTGAACTCCAGCGATATGATGCCCGCAGCAAAGCAGGCCACAGCGTAAGGTTGGTAGACAATAGTGAGACCATCCTTAGTGATTAGAGCGTTGCTCGGCGCAGGGAGCATGTCGATACTATCGATGAAGTTAACAGGCTCGACCTCGTTGAGACGCGCACAGATAAGCTCGCGCACAGCAGTACCCCACTCACCATCAACCAAATAGGCGAAGTCGTAGAGCTGTCCTGTGGTAAGATCGAAGCACTCGAACCACAGGCTATAGCCACCATGAGCACCACCAATATATGACTCGATATAGGTCTCATAGCAGAGGATGCTATCATCTCGCTCGAGGTGCGCCTTCTGGTCCATCGTATAGAAGTATGAACCACCATCAACATCCCATGCAACACTATCCGAGTAGTCCTCCATAAGAAGTTGTGCTGAGGCCTCAACGCTCATAGGCTCAACGGCATAGCCATCGAAACTATTGGCATAGTTCTGCTCCTCGATGGTGGTGAAGATGGGGTTGGCATCGACGTTAGCGATGCGCTGATAGCATATACTCACACTAATGCTATCATCCTCAACAGCGAGAGTAAAGGGCTCGAACTCAGGGAGTGTATCCTTCTTGGCATTGTCGCTACCGCACGCCACCACACCGACAAGTGCAAGCGCCAACATACAATATCTAAAACTGCGTCTCATAATATTAAGCATATACATGATTGAAATATTCATTGTAAAGATAGGACTTTTTATTATAAATAGCAAGTCTCGAAAGTAAAAAAATATCACTTTATAGCTTTTTATTTGCATTATTACTTTTTTTATCTATATTTGCGACATAAAAATACATGTTTTTGACGATAAACATATACAACTAACAGATTATAAATATTAAAGATTACCACTATGAAGAGAAAATTTTTAACATCGTGGTCGTTGAGAAGAAGCCTTACATGGCTATTTGCCGCGATACTACTCGTTGTAGCAGGATGCACCAAGGATGATGACTCCCCAAAGGGCGGTGCTGACAATGACGATGAGAGCCCCAGTGTGGAGTGGCCTACAAAGGATGTTGTGAGCAAGACATTCGGTCACAAGGCTGTAATTCTCGCGGGCAGCGAGAGCGTTATACCCTTCATGGCGAAGCGTCTAAAGAGCACGGAGTCAACGTTGGTCGACGATGTGCAGTTTGTGCTCATGGACGAGACGAACGCCGCCACATTCCTCAGCGATGAGTCGAAGTATTCGACACTCCGCACACTATGGAACGCTAATAGGATTGTCGGCTTCTACAATCCTGGCGCCAACGCCTTGACCCTATTAGAGAAGCTTAGTCGTGATGCGCGTCACCAGAACGAGCCCACGAACGTAACAAGCGAGATGATAGAGCAGTATAGCAAAATAAGCCTCTATCTGACAAGAGCTGATAGGAATAGCTATATTTACAGCCGTCCCGAGGTGGATAAGACCATTCATATCACAACAAAGCATACGGGCGAGGATGGCGTCGTGAACGAGAGCGAGGAGACACATACCATCAAGCCTAAACTTAGCAACTATGAGTGGGGACGCGTGGCAGAGTCTGTCATCGAGTGGCTGAACAACAACGTGCCGAAGAGCGACCTTCACCGCGCCTTTGTCGATACGCGTGCGTCAAATTCAGGCATCTCGTTCGATCCCTCGGTGGCTACGACATGGGATCAGAGCATAACGGTTGACTATGAGAAGTATAACCACGACCCTGGTCGTTGTGATGATGACTGGCCAGACAAGAGAACGGTGACGGCCAAGGTTACGGTATTTGCCTCAGGCGCATACAATGAGGCTCTTAATGCCGACGTGTATGATGTGCAGGTGCAGCACTACTTCCCGACAAGCGACGTTTGGGAGGGATGCGAGCATGTAGGCTCTCCTGCCGCATATACAAATAAGTTTGCAGGCTTCACCTATGTAGGTCCGACGTTTAAGTTCAGCTTGTCGAGCAATAATACGAGCTTCAAGTTTGATGGTACAAATGTTCAGGTTATAGAGCCCGCTCCCGTGGTGACATCGGGCACTGTGATTACAACACACGACCCAGGTAGCACAACATTGGGAGGCTCACTTAGTGGCGGCGGCCAGGTTGATGGTGGCACAGCAGGCGTAAACGGTGGTGGTCACTTCGATATTGGCTTCGCAGCAGACTTCACGCTGCCTAAGGACTTCACGGCCGTCTCGCATCAGGAGATGCCCTTCACGTATGAGTCGAAAGATGGATATGCTAAGTGGGCATGGGGATGGTACGATGGCACAGATGTATATGAGCTCTTCGACTTCCACTGGGGACGTAATGCCGACTATATCGCACCTCCCGATGTGGTATGCACCAACTATTCTGGACGTATTGGTCTGAGCTTCGGCGTCTCGAACTCTCGTAACATCAATACGACGGGTGGCGATATCAACGTCTACCTCAACATGGATGCTCCATCGTATAAGCTCTACAGCGAGCTGGCTACAACATGGGACTTCTGGGAGGATATGTCGGTATATTCAGATGCCAACAAGACGAGCCCCTATCAGCTCCAGATGCCTACCGTATATCGCTACTTCGAGAAGTATAAGCCCGCACCCGCTGAGACAACAAATAAGGATGGATGGATACAGCTCTTGGCGATACTACGCACCAATGTTAACTTCGACGCATTCTGCGACGAGGCCATAGTCGTAGGTGCTGAGTACGAGAAGGATAGCAATGGTAAATTGGGCGTAGACATCATGGCTGACGAGATATGGAAGGATTGCATCAACAGCCTTATCACCCAGTATAACAACACCTCGACGGGCGATATGGGTGATGATGAGTGGATTATATGCCTCGGCAAGACAGGAGGTACATATATTCCTCGCGCGCTCCACATCAAGGGTAAAACATGGACTATGGTCGAGGACTACACGACAATAGATTTCCCATCGGGCAATGACAATGCAAATACCGAGACTACAAAGTAGCACAAATATAATTTACAAATAGAGGGCTGACCGAGTGGTCAGCCCTCTATTTGTAAATTATCTTACGCTGAAGCTCAGAGCCTCGCCCGAAGCCGAGTCACCAGCTACCCACAACTCAAAGCTACCAGGCTCGACGACATACTCCATATCGCGATTCCAGTATGCGAGGTCAGCAACACTCAGCTCGAAGCGGCAGTGACGTGTCTCGCCCGCCTTGAGCGTCACACGCTCAAAGCCCTTAAGCTCCTTGACAGGGCGAACAACAGAGCCCACAAGATCACGCACATAGAGCTGTGCCACCTCCGTAGCATCGTAGTCGCCCGTATTTGTAAGGTCGTATTCAACGATGATACGCTCACCCTCGGTATACTCCGACTTATCAAGCTTAATGTTCGAGTAGGCGAAGGTGGTGTAAGACAGACCATAGCCAAAAGGTAGCAAGGGACCGTAGCCCGAGTCTAAGTAGTACGATGTACAGCCGAGCGAGGTCTGCCCCGCCTTGATAGGTATGGCGTCGAGGAGCGTCTCCGTTCCGTTATTCGGACGTCCCGTCACGGGATGGTTGTAGTAGAAGGGCGCCTGACCAGCATCGCGTATGAATGTCATAGGGAGCTTGCCCGAGGGCACGGTGCTACCCTTAATGATGTCGGCAATAGCTTCACCACCCATAGTACCAGGATGGAAGGCGTAGAGCATAGCATCGCACGAAGCAAGATCACGCTCAATAGTAAGGGGACGACCTGCTATGACCACGACGACGACGGGTTTACCCGTAGCCCTCATCTCGGCGATAAGGGCACTCTGTGCACCCTGAAGGTTGAGGTTTGAGAGTGAGTGTGCCTCACCCGAGAGTATAGCCTCCTCGCCGACGCATACGACGATGGCATCAACACCCTTAGCTGCCCTCTTTGCAGCCTTGATGTTAGACATATCGTTATCGCGGCTATATGTCAAGATGGGCTCATAGACTACATCGTAAGCCTCACGCAGCGCCATCAGAGGTGTCACAGTATGCTCCTCCTGTCCATCAAAGGCCCACGTACCGAGTTGCTCGTAGGGAGCATGTGCCATGGGACCCGTGACTAAGAGGCGCTTAGCATCCTTAAGCGGTAGTATGCCGTTGTTCTGCAGGAGGATGATAGACTCCGCGGCACACTGCTTAGCAGCATCGAGGTGCTCCTTGGCGTAGGCAACACGCGCGGCAAGGCCCTCATCAACGTATGGATTGTCGAAGAGACCAAGACGGAACTTCAGCTTAAGGATATTACGCACAGCATTGTCTAGCTGCTCCATCGTAATCTTACCCTCATCCAATAGCGCCTTGGTGTGCTGTATGAAGCCAAACGACATCATATCCATATCCACACCTGCACGTATCGACAACTCGGTGGCATGCTTCAGGTCCTCAGCATAGCCATGAGCTATCATCTCGCCCGACGAGTTCCAGTCCGTTACGACCATGCCATCAAAACCCCACTCCTGGCGCAGGATGTCGTCCAAGAGCCAGCTATTACCCGTCGAGGGTATGCCGTCGACATCGTTGAACGAGGTCATGAGCGTCAATGCGCCAGCGTCTACACAAGCCTTGAAGGGTGGGAAGTAGATATTGCGTAGCGCACGCTCCGAGAGCATCGTTGTATTATAGTCACGACCACCCTCCGCTGCTCCATAGCCCACGAAGTGCTTGATGCACGCCGCCATAGAGGTGGGATCGGTATAGTCACCGCCCTGATAGCCCTTGACCATCGCTACGCCCATCTGCACGTCGAGGTATGTATCCTCACCCGATCCCTCAGCAACACGTCCCCAGCGAGGGTCACGCGCTATGTCAAGCATAGGCGAGAATGTCCATCGTATGCCCGAGGCTGTAGCCTCGATGGCTGCGACACGAGCACCACGCTCCACAATGTCGGGGTTGAACGTGGCGGCCATACCTAAGGGTATAGGAAATATGGTGCGGAAGCCATGAATGACATCGCGGCTCACAAGCAGTGGAATACCGAGTCGGCTCTCCTCGACGGCAGCACGCTGCACAGCATTAATCTCTATAGGGTCAACAACGTTGAGAATAGAGCCTATATTACCACCGACGATGTCGTTGTAGAACTGGTAACCTCCCGACACCTGATGCATCTGACCAATCTTCTCCTCGACGGTCATCTTCTGCAGAAGCTCCTCGACACGCTGGTCGATGTCGGCGCTCTGTGCCATGGTCATCGTGCCCACGAACATTGCCGACATAAGCAAAAATAGACCTTTAATCTTCATATCATGATATTTTTAGTAGTTAATTCTTAGGTTAAAGGTAATCATTTTTGTCGTTACATGGCAACCTTCACACATAACAAAGTGGAAAATATAGAGTCGCTCATATTCTATCATACTAGTAATCAAACTGTAAGAGCGCCCAAGCACAGTCGAATAAGTGGACGTCAAGGAGGAGGCACACGCGTGTAAGTACGAACAAGGAGATTGCCGAATCAAAAAATGTGGACTTAGATAAACACTCCTCCATATTAACACGCTGATAAAACGAAACATACGCGTAATGCTCCGCATGTAAATGGTGGATTATTGTTGGCATTATTTAGCGTAAAATATAGCCTCGAATGAGTTTTTTCGTATATTTGCCATTATATTGATTCTATCAGACTAAGATGTTAATATGGGAAGCATAAGGAGAGTATTGTTTATTGTCGTTGCGATGGCTGTAACTGCCAACGTCATGGCACAAGAGGTAGAGTTTACCGCCGACAGACCAGGAGTATCGACTGGACCTACAGTGATAGGACATCGTGTTGTGCAGCTTGAGCAGGGCGTGCAATACGATGGTGATGGTGGCCATGGCCAGTTTACCTTTAGTAACACGCTACTACGCTACGGACTATTTGAGGGCGTAGAGCTGCGCCTGGGAGGCGATGGCTTCATACATCATGATGGCAGCTGGCAGGCTGCCTTCTCGGGGCTTAGCGTTGGCACAAAGATACGATGCTTCGAGGGGCGCAACGCGCTGCCCGCCGTATCGCTTATGGCAAACCTTGCTGTTCCATATACTGGCAGCCGCGGCTTCGTCGTGGAGCACCTCGCGCCATCGCTCTATATACTCTTCGAGAATCCCGTGAACGAGTGGCTAAGCATCGGTTATAATGTAGGCGCAGAGTGGGATGGGGCGCAACCAGCACCTCAGACCTTCGTGGCGCTATGCCTCGGCTTCACCCTCACCGAGCAGGTGGGCTGCTTCGTCGAGAGCTACAATAACTTCGCACGCCACGGCAATGCCTATGGCGTCGATTTCGGCTTCAACTATATGATTAGCGATAGCGTACAACTCGATGCCGCTGCCAATTTGGATCTCTGTCACCCAGCCCAATGCTGGTCTATAAGCCTCGGCGTCGCATGGCAAATCAACCGAGTAACCTCACGGTAATAAGCTATGCACGCGTACGATAGCAGCGTATTCTAAAAGTGGCCTCAGAGACAGCAGAGAGGTCGCGGACAACATTGTCGCGAGCAGATTCCTCGCCATGCTCGGAATGACATCGGAGGGAACACCACCCCTCTGCATCGCGGCTCTATGATGGCTCGCATCGATAGGCCAAGCACACATACGACAGCAGTGGAACACTGACCTATTGCAAACACAACAAAAAAAAGCGGCCGAAAAATCGACCGCCTTAGTTGGGCTACCTGGATTCGAACTGCAGCAATGGCTTGCCATTGCAAAGTAGAGCCGATACCTTATAGAAAAGCGCAGCCTTTTGTTGGTAAAAGGCGAGCAATAAATCGTAATCATATCGGCTCAACCACCCGCAAGTGAGAATCAGGGAGAACAACACTAAAGTAGTGCCTGTGTTTGCAATAGGTAACAGCGCAGCTATGGCGTAGGTGGGCTGGACTATGATGCTCGCATCGATAGGCCAAGCACACATACGCCAGCAGTGGAACACTGACCTATTGCAAACACAACAAAAAAAGCGGCCGAAAAATCGACCGCTTTAGTTGGGCTACCTGGATTCGAACCAAGAATGACAGGACCAGAATCTGTAGTGTTACCATTACACCATAGCCCAATATCTGTTTTGACGGTGCAAAAGTAGAACATTATTTTGTAATTACAAAGAAAAAGTGAAAAATTTTTCATACCTTTGTTAAGATTTTTGCAATGAACGTGATTAATAGAATATAAAACATACTGATTATGAAGAATATCAAGTTGCGTTTGATCGTCATGAACTTCCTACAGTTTGCGGTATGGGGAGCATACCTAACATGTGTAGGTCAATTTTTAGGCAAGGTAGGACTCGGCGACTACATCTCGTGGTTCTATATTGCACAAGGTGTTGTTTCAATCTTTATGCCCGCGGTTATGGGTATCATTGCCGATAAGTATATTCAGCCACAGCGTCTCCTGGGCTTGTCACACCTGTTGGCTGGTGGCTTCATGCTCGTTGCCGCCTACTTCGGCTATGAGGCCACGCAATTTGCGGAGGCCAATGCCAACAATGCGGAGTATGTCGCCAATATTTGGCCCATATTTATACCATATGTATTAAGCGTAGCCTTCTATATGCCAACCATTGCGCTGTCGAACACCGTAGCCTTTGGTACGCTTACGCGTGCTGGTCTCGACTTTGTAAAGGCCTTCCCGCCGATACGTACTCTTGGCACGGTAGGTTTCATTGCCTCCATGTGGCTTGTTAACAGCCTAACCTTCGGCCTCGAGCTCACAGCACAGCAGACATATATGCAGCTTGTTATGAGCGGTGGCTTGGGCATTATCCTCGGCCTCTACGCTTTCACGTTACCGACATGTCCGCTCAGCGAGAATGTAGGCAAGAAGAGTCTTGTCGAGCGCCTAGGCCTCGATGCCTTCGTACTCTTCAAGAGCAAGAAGATGGCAATGTTCTTTATCTTCTCGATGTTGCTCGGTGTGTCGTTGCAGATAACCAATGGCTATGCTACGCCCTATATTGAGAGCTTCTCGGCAACGTCGGAGAGTTGGTTTGCCAATAACCCCACGATGCTCGTGTCGCTATCACAGATATCTGAGGCGCTATGTATACTTCTCACCTCTTTCTTCCTCATACGTTTCGGCATTAAGAACGTGATGCTTATCGCCATGTTCGCGTGGGTATTACGTTTTGGTCTCTTTGGAGTGGGTACGACCGAAAGCGTTATGGGCATCGTTGCGCTAATATGCTCATGCTTAGTATATGGCGTGGCCTTCGATTTCTTCAACGTCTCGGGTGCCATGTTTGTGCAGCAGGAAGCTCCCTCAAATATGCAGGGTAGCGCTCAAGGTTTGTTTATGCTTATGACCAACGGCATCGGAGCCTCGGTGGGCACGTGGATAGCAGGTAAGATTGTCAACCACTTCTGCACGTGGGAGGGTGGTCACCTCGTCTCGCGCCCAGAATTCGCGGATGGTTGGCAGTCGACATGGTTTATCTTCGCGGGCTACGCACTTGTTGTGGCGCTGCTGTTTATGATACTCTTCCGCTACAAGCATGATCGCTCGAAGATGGTGAGCGTTAAGCATTAATATATGAGTGTGCCTCCATTAGCTGAGCGTCTACGTCCGCAGACGCTTGATGACTACATAGGACAGAAGCACCTTGTTGGCGATAATGGCGTCTTTCGCAAGTTTATCGCCACAGGGAGCGTGCCGTCGTTCATCCTCTGGGGACCTCCAGGTGTGGGTAAGACTACGTTGGCTAAGATTGTGGCCAACGCCTTAGATCGCCCCTTCTATACACTCTCGGCTGTGACCTCGGGCGTCAAGGATGTACGCGAGGTTATCGAGAAGGCAAAGAACCAACACCTCTTCAATGCCCGCCCCGCCTTCCTCTTCATCGATGAGATCCACCGCTTCAACAAGTCGCAGCAGGACTCGCTCCTCGGTGCCGTGGAGCAGGGCATCGTCACGCTTATAGGCGCTACCACCGAGAACCCCTCCTTCGAGGTCATCTCGCCGCTGCTTAGCCGCTGTCAAGTCTATGTGCTCAAGCCCATGGATGATGGCGAGTTACAGACACTTCTCGACCGCGCCCTCACTACCGACCAGGAGCTACAACAACGACATATAGAGGTGCGCGAGACGGAGGCTCTATTCCGTTTCTCGGGAGGCGATGCGCGCAAATTATTAAATATCCTCGACATCATCGTCGGTGCTTCGGATGGAGATATAACTATCGACGACGAGCGCGTCACCGAGTGCCTACAACAGAATATTGCCCTCTACGATAAGTCGGGCGAGCAACACTACGATGTTATCTCGGCCTTTATCAAGTCGGTGCGCGGCAGCGATCCCAATGCCGCCATCTACTACCTCGCTCGCATGCTTGCTGGTGGCGAGGAGCCGCGCTTCATCGCCCGCCGTCTTGTCATTCTCGCATCGGAGGATGTGGGGCTTGCTAACCCCAACGCCCTACTTTTGGCTAATGCATGCTTCGACACGGTGCATAAGATAGGCATGCCCGAGGCGCGCATCACGCTCGCCGAGACAACGATATATCTCGCCACGAGCCCTAAGAGTAACTCCGCGTATATGGCCATCAACAAGGCGCTACAACTCGTCGAGCACGACACCACCAACCGTCCTGTACCTCTGCACCTCAGAAATGCCCCCACCAAGCTTATGGATAAGCTGGGCTATGGTGCAGATTACAAATATGCCCACGACTATGCTGGCAACTTCGTGCGTCAGGAGTTCCTGCCCGAGAGTCTTGCTGGCACACGCTTCTATACCCCCAACGAGCAGAACGCCTCGGAGGCAAAGATCTCCGAGCGTATGCGTATGCTCTGGGGCGACAAGTATAAATAGAGGGTAAATCAGCGTGCTACACGGCGCTTTACAAAAGGATGTGGATGGCTAAGAAGTAACTCAGCCATCCACATAACTTTTTCAGTGGTTCAAATCATACTATATCTCCTCGCCAAAGAGCGTCGCCGACGAACATCCCGTGATGCGCACCTTGACGTAGTCACCAATATTGTGATTACCACGGTCGAAGACAACCATCTTATTCTGCGAGGTACGCCCCGATAGCTGCTTATCGCTACGCTTAGATGTACACTCAACCAATATCTCAAACTCCTTGCCTACATCGCGCTTATTGCTCTCCTCCGAGAGGCGATTTTGGAGGTCTATAATCTCCGTCAGGCGGCGGGTCTTGACATCCTCGGGGATGTTATCGCCGAGGTTACGCTGGGCAAAGGTGCCTGGGCGCTCTGAGTATTTAAACATGTAGGCGAAGTCGTATCCCACCTCCTGCATGAGTGTCAGCGTCTCCTTATGCTCCTGCTCGGTCTCGTGTGCAAAGCCAGCAATGAGGTCTGTGGTTATGGCGCAATCGGGCATATAGCGACGTATAGCCGCAACGCGCTCCAAATACCACTCGCGCGTATACTTACGATTCATGCGCTTGAGCATCTCCGTAGAGCCCGACTGTGCGGGGAGGTGTATGGCCTTGCAGATGTTGGGCATCGAGGCCATCGTCTCGAGAAGCTTATCGCTTATATCCTTAGGATGAGAGGTAGCAAAGCGCACGCGCAAGAGCGGCGATATCTCGGCAACACGCCTCAACAACTCGGGAAAGTCGACATCGCCCGTACGGTAGGAGTTGACATTCTGACCCAGAAGTGTAACCTCGCGATAGCCATTCTCGAAGAGTGTGCGTGCCTCCGACACGATAGTCTGGGCATCGCGGCTACGCTCAATACCACGGGTGTAGGGCACAACACAGTACGAGCAGTAGTTGTTACAGCCACGCATGATGGCTATAAAGGCACTCACTCCATTCTTATCTAAACGTACGGGGGCTATCTCGGCGTATGTCTCCTCCTTTGAGAGTTCTACATTCACACCCGAAGCACCATTATCCACCTCGCGGACAAGACGTGGCAGGTCGCGGTAGGCATCGGGGCCAGCGACAATATCTACGCCCGTGCCGCCCTTCGTGAGCTCCTCCTTAAGACGCTCAGCCATGCAGCCTATAATGCCTATGATAAGCGACGGCTTCTGCTTACGCATCCTTCGCATCTCGCTCAGACGACCCCAGATACGCTGCTCGGCATTGTCACGTATAGAGCACGTGTTGATAAGGACAATATCTGCCTCCTCAAGGCTCTCGGTGTACCTAAAGCCCTCATTCTGCATAATCGAGACTACAATCTCCGTGTCGCCTACATTCATCTGGCAACCATAGGTCTCGACATATAGCTTACGACCACTGCCTGTGAGTGGACGTAGGTTGTTAATATTGATATTCATATCTCCAAGAAAAATAGCGCGGCTCACTGAGCGAGTCGCGCAAAATATTACTCTGTAGGCATAGCATTCTCCTCAGGGAAAGGCTTGAAGCCCTCACCAAAGGTGTCGTAGGCGTCGGTGACAACGACGAATGCCTTATGGTCGAACTCCTTGATCTTATGCTGCACGTTGCGCACCTCCTTGCGGTTGACAACAAGGAAGATCATCTCCTTATCGCGATCGGTGTACATACCCTTAGCCTTAATATATGTACCACCACGATTGAGCTCATGGAGAATATACTCGCGCATCTTATCCGAATGCTCGTCGCAGATGATATACAACAACTTATCGCGCGAAGCACCATCGATAGTGTAGCCCAAAACCTTGGCGTTGACGAAGATGCAGATTGCCGAGTAGAGCGACAAGAGCAGGCCTTGCGCCTCCTTACCCTCGGGGAGACCTACGCCAAAGCCGATGACAACAAGACCACTGAGTACGATGATGGCATCCGAGAGGAGCACGCCATTCGCGAACTTCATCTTAGCAAATCTATGCAGCAACATGCCAGTAATGTCCGTACCACCCGTCGCAGCATTATTGCGGATAACGACACCCACACCCACACCGCTGAAGCAGCCACCGATGATGGCAGCAAGCATAAGGTGCTCAGAGAGATTCACCGTACCACCGAGCAGAAGCGCTGGGTCGAGAGCTTCAATAGCCGCCTCGTTGGGATAGACAAGGTAGTCGAGGATGTTCATAATACCAGGTGTGAGGAACGATGCAAATATCGTACGGCCACCGAACGTGCCACCAAAGAGCAACAGCGCCGTGAGAATAAGAGGCACATCGAACATATAACCGAACGTACCCACCTGCACCGAGGGGAATAGATTGTGAAGTACCAAAGCTAAGCCATAGATACCGCCAGGCACAAGGTCGTAGGGGTTGATAAATACCACAAAGGCCACAGCCACAAGGAAACAGCCAAATACTATCTGACCCATAGATGACCACCAACGCCAGTCGGTCACGGACTCTTTAACTGAGGTTGAGAGGTTTGCAAAGTTAAGTTGTAGTTTCATAAATATGCAAATATGTACTTTAACAAAACAAAATTACACATTTTTTTGAAAACGGCAATTTTCTACCCATTTTTTTTCATGATGCCCCCATCTGCCGAGCTCAACGCCACCACGCACACGCACCAAAAGGATGGCGCGAAATTTTGCATTTAACGATATTATTTATAACTTTGTCTATTGTGTATTATGTTGTCGGCATAACAACACACTAAGTATTAACAAAATAGAACAAAATTATGGGAGAGTGGACGGTTCTTACGTGGCTAAGTGCCATCGCCTTGATGATTGTGGCCTACTTACTTGGCTCGATACCGAGTGCCGTGTGGATTGGTAAAAAATATTATGGCATAGATATTCGCGAACATGGCAGTAAAAATGCAGGTACGACGAATATGCTCCGCGTATTAGGTAAGCGTGCAGCACTACCTGTATTTATAATAGACTACTTCAAGGGGTTCATCGCCGTGATACTCACCTCTATCATGCGCTACGACGATGCCGTGAGTGATGCGTGGCTCATCAATCTGCGCATCATTGCCACCGTCGCCGTAGTCTTAGGGCACATCTACCCCATCTTTGCAGGTTTCAAGGGTGGCAAGGGTGTTGCCACGCTCCTCGGTGCTGGTACAGGTATCTACGCACCCATACTGCTACTATGCTTTGGCGTGTGGTGTTTCGTCTTTGCCATCTGGCACTACGTATCGCTCGCCTCGATGGTTGCAGGTTGCTGCTACCCATGCTTCGTGATGATATTCTCAACCATGACATACAATGCCGCTGCGCCATTCGAGAGCGTACCCTTCATCGTATTCTCATGGGTAATAGCCATACTCTTGGTCTATACTCACCGCAAGAATATCGGCCGTCTGAGGGATGGCAGCGAGTCGCAGATATTTCTTTGGGGCGGGCCTAACAAGGATGCGGAGGATAAGGACGACTTAGGCTTCGGAGAAAAGAGCGAAAAATAATACAACCAACTAAATATGAGAAGATTTTTATTTATTGCCGTAGCAGTAATAAGCTCTACGGCGCTGTTTGCACAAGACTTCGACACCCATTTCGAGGATGCCACCCTACGTTTAGACTACACCTTTGCGGGTAATGCCAAGGAGCAGTTCGTCGCCCTAGACAATATGTCCAAGACCGACGGCTGGTGGGGTCGCAGGATAAACTTAGACAACGTACCCCTCAAGGGCAATGGCGACCTTACGCTCTACGACATAGAGACAGGCACTGTGCTCTACACCACATCCTTCTCTTCGCTATTCCAGGAGTGGATAACAACACCCGAGGCAGCCACCATTACACGCAGCTTCGAGTTCACACTTCTCGTTCCCAAGCCCCGCAAGGAGGTCATAGCCGCCATAGTGCTGCGCACCAATACAGGTGAGGTGGGTGCCGAGCTACGCCACAGGGTAGACCCCACAGATGTGTTAATATGCGACCGCTCGAAGATTAAGCCCCTCGCACACAGCTACGTCCACAAGGGTGGCGACTCTCAGAAGGCCATCGACGTGGTAATCCTCGCCGAAGGCTACACCGCCGAGGAGATGGGTACATTTATGGAGGATGCCCGCATCACTGCCATGGAGATACTCTCCTATGAGCCCTTCAAGAGCCATAAAGAAAAGTTTAACTTTATCGCTGTTGAGAGCCCCTCGATGGATAGCAACGTGAGCGTACCGCAGGAGGGAGCATGGCGCGAGACAGCCGTGGGCTCCAACTTTATGACCTTCTATATGGAGCGCTACCTAACGTCGGGCAATGTCTATGCTATGTACGACCTCACGACGAATATCCCCACCGAGCACTTCATCATCCTGGCCAATACCGACACCTACGGCGGAGGTGGCATATATAACTCGTATACGCTAACCACAGCACATCATAGCGCCTTCCGCCCCGTTGTCGTACACGAGTTCGGCCACTCGTTCGCAGGCCTCGGTGACGAGTACTTCTACGAGGGTAACTTGGACAACGACGAGATGCACTCTCTCACCCATGAGCCCTGGGAGCCCAACATCACCACCCTTGTAGACTTCGACTCTAAGTGGGCGGATATGGTCGCCCCTGGTGTGGAGATACCCACAGCCGTAACCCCTGAGCGATCGGCAAACTATACCGTTGGTGTGTATGAGGGCGGTGGCTACCGCTCAAAGGGCATCTATCGACCCACGGACGTGTGTCGCATGCGCAATAATACGGCGGAGCGTTTCTGCCCCGTATGCGAGCGCGCCATCGAGCATGTCATACTTCACCAGGCGGAGTAGCACGCCTCAATTTAGATGCTGTTTAAATTTGTTTGCGAAATTATTTTATAATCTGTTTTATGGCTATATTCTCGTATGATTTAAGGCGCATAGGGGTTTCGATGTAGCGAAAATCGTATGAGAAAAGAGAGGTAAGCAGCATAAATGAATGAGATAAATAAATTTTAAACAGTTTCTTATTACACAATAGAGCCAGAGAGTATCCCTCTTTGGCTCTATTGTTGTATTGTGGTAGTCAACACTTAAAGTTTAACAATATGACTATGACAACACTTGCTACCGTGGCGCTCACCGTCGCCCCGCTGCCCTATGCCTACGATGCTCTTGAGCCATATATTTCGGCTGAGACATTACACTTTCACCACGACAAGCACTATGCAGGCTACGTAACCAAGCTCGGTGAGCTTATCGAGGGTACACACTATGCCACTATGCCCCTGGAGGAGATAGTCCTCAGCAGCGATGGTGCCATATTTAATAATGCTGCACAAGCATGGAATCACGTGTTCTTCTTCGAGCAGCTGTCACCCCACGCTAAGCACCACCCCACAGGAGCCCTGCGCCGCGCTGTGGAGGATACGTTCGGCTCAACGGATGAGCTCAAACGACGTATGACCACAGCTGCCACTACACTCTTTGGCTCGGGATGGGTATGGCTTGCCACAGATAGGGACGGACGCTTGTATATAATCTCAAAGCCTAACGCAGGTACGCCACTCTCTGACGACCTGACTCCTCTGTTAGCTATCGATGTATGGGAGCATGCCTACTATATCGACTATCGCAATGCACGCAAAGATGCTATCGATAAACTGTGGAATGTCATTGACTGGTCAAAGGTCGACGAGCGCTATATAGCTTGTCTCAACTGTAATATGCCGTAGCGTAGACTATGTTCTCTAAAATTTAGGGTCAGCGGATATTTCAGGTTGTTGGGCTGTCGCAAATCAAGAATAAAGTGTAACTTTGCGGTATGAAATCAGAAGAACTACTTCGCGCCATTCTCCCCGATATACTTCTAGACAACTTCGAAGTTGTTGATTATAGCAAGACCTCGATCCGTTTCGACATCTATCTTGACGAGAAGAAGATCATGATGCCTGAGGATAAGATGTGTGGCAATATCATATCACATGGTTTTAGTGATTATCGTATCATACAGGATTTTCCGATTCGCGGTCGTGC
>JAFUPR010000020.1 GCA_017481145.1 Alistipes sp.
CTTCTTGATCTCCTCCTTTTTGACCTCCTCCTTCTTGGGGTTAAGGTCTATCTTACCAAGAATCTTGGGGCCACGAACCTCATCCTTGACGCTGATGACGTTGCTCTTAACGACAACCTCCTCGTCGTCCTCATCCTTAGACTTCTGTCCCTGCGATGTAATGCTCACCGAGCCCTTCTGCTGTATGCGCTCGCGCACAGCATTACGCTCATTTCCCGACTGACGATTGCGACCAAATTCCTTCTCTAATGCTGCATATACCTCGGCTGTCACGGGCGACGAGGGCGAGCAGTCGCTCTGCAAGCCCTTGCGCTGGAGAAAGTCGGCGAGAGTGTTAAAGCCCACCTTAAACTCCTTGGCAACCTGTATAAGCCTTATTTTCTTCGTGTTATCCATTCAATATCTCCTTCATTAATCGTTATCAACTACTCAAACTCAGCCTTGAGAATCTCGACTACGCGCTCAGCCTGCTCTACTTCGAGGTCGGCGCGCTGTGCTATCTCCTCTACCGTGAGTTCCAATACGCTCTTGGCAGTATCGCAACCCGCAGCCTTGAGAGCCTCGATAATCCAACCCTCAATCTCGTCGGCAAACTCTACGAGGGCTACATCCTCCTCCTCAATCTCGCGATATACGTCGATGTCGTAGCCTGTGAGCATCTTCGAAAGACGAATGTTCAAGCCACCCTTACCGATAGCCAACGACACCTCCTCGGGCTTGAGGTAGACAGATGCCGTCTTACGCTCCTCGTCGATGGTGATGGTCGATATCTTTGCGGGGTTCAACGAGCGCTGAATCATGAGCGACGTATTTGCCGTGAAGTTCACTACGTCGATATTCTCGTTACGCAACTCCTTGACGATGGTGTAGATACGTGAGCCCTTCATGCCGACACATGCGCCTACGGGATCTACGCGGTCATCATACGACTCAACGGCCACCTTAGCACGCTCACCAGGGATGCGAGCAATACGCTTGATGGTGATAAGACCGTCGTAAATCTCAGGTACCTCCTGCTCGAAGAGACGCTCGAGGAACTGGTTGTCGGTACGTGAGAGGATGATGCGAGGCTGGTTGTTGTTCATCTCCACCGACTTAACTATAGCCTTGATGGTGTCACCCTTACGGTAGAAGTCGTTGGGTATCTGCTCACCCTTGGGGAGGATAAGGTCGTTGCCGTCGTCATCACGCACAAGCACCTCCTTCTTCCATACCTGATATACCTCACCCGCGATAATCTCGCCCACCTTCTCCGAGTACTTCTCAAAGAGGGCTGCCTTTTCAAGGTCGAGGATGCGCGATGCGAGGTTCTGACGTAGCGACAATACGGCACGACGACCAAACTTGGTCATATCGATCTGGTCAACATACTCGTCACCCACCTCGTACGAGGCATCTATGGCCTTAACCTCCGAGAGCGAAATCTCGGTAGTCTCATTCTCCACAGCGTCATCCTCGACTACTGTGCGGTTGCGCCAGATCTCGAGGTCGCCCTTCTCAGGGTTGATGATGACGTCGAAGTTCTCATCGCTCTCGAACTGCTTCTGTAGCGCGTGACGGAACACATCCTCCAACACGCCGATAAGCGTGGCATTGTCGATGCTTTTTAGCTCCTTGAACTCAGCAAAGTTGCTGATAAGATTAATGTACTTCATTTTGCTTTTATATTTTGTTTTTGTTTTGTTTTTTTCTTAATGGGTTTCTATGGGTTACTATGAGTTACTATGTTATATATTTATCACTTATGTTTCTAACTTACACTCAATCGCTTCCCATACGAACTTTATTGTCAGAATGGTGCAGATTTGGAGTTTTGTCGCAGGCTGAAAAAGCGGAGTTTACTCGGCGTAAATGAGCATTTTCAGACAAGCAAAACTTCGAAGATGCGCCATTATCACTACAAAGAACCTAATTTGTTGTCAGAATGGGTTAGATGTGGTGCCAAGTCGAAATTGACACGGATGGGGGAATACTTGGCGTATTTCCCCATTCGGGGCAATGAGCTTGGTGCCGCAGATAGCCCATTATCACAACAAATTACTTGAAGTCGAGATACTCTTTAACATACTTAATCTCTTCCCACACATACTCCTTGGTGACTGCCACCGTCTGCTTGCGTTTCTTACCCTCAACAAGCTGCTTCTCCTCATAGGAGATGACGATACCCTTCTCATCAGCCTTGTCGAGCTTGGCTAAGATCTTGATGCCATCCTTGAGTAGCACCTCGACAGAGGAGCCTATAATCTTGTGATACTGACGCAAGAGCTTCAACTCCGAGCCTATGCCTGCCGACGCTACCATCAGAGCAAAATCCTCAACATCGCGGTCAAACTCAGCCTCGATAGCACGATTTAGTGCAGCACAATCCTCCAACTTAACAGCCGTGTCGCTGTCGACGAGCAGCTCAATCTCGCCCATAGGCGTAGCCTTGCACTCCACAACAAACATATCCGTGCCCTCCAGATGTTTCTCAGCAATCTCTATAACTCGGTTAATATCAATCATATACAAATAAATTTTATCTCTTTTCGTTAGCCTCTAACTACGAAATAAGGGGACTCCCGTCCCCTTACTCTCGCTCCATAACGCCACAAAGATAAGAATATTTTCTGGCTTTACAAATATATATAGGTGTTTTTCTCCAAAAAATTTGCACTTTTCACATAATTGGCTACCTTTGTATTATAATTAACCCCTATGTTCTGATATGTCAGTAGAAAGTACAGTAAGAGCCGTAACGACGTTGCGCCTTACGGAGATGAAGCAGCGTGGCGAGAAGATTGCCATGCTCACCTCGTATGATTATTCGATGGCTAAGATTGTCGACCAGGCAGGTGTCGATGTCATCCTTGTGGGTGACTCGGCGGCGAATGTGATGGCTGGTTTCGAGACTACCCTACCCATCACTCTCGATATGATGATCTACCATGCTAAGTCGGTTGTTCGCGCCACGAAGCGAGCCTTAGTTGTCGTAGATCTGCCCTTTGGCACATATCAGGGTAACTCTAAGTTGGCGCTCGACTCGGCCGTGCGCATCATGAAGGAGACCGAGGCCGACGCTGTGAAGCTTGAGGGTGGCGAGGAGGTCTTGGAGTCGGTAAACCGCATCCTCTCGGCTGGTATCCCAGTTATGGGACACCTCGGTCTTATGCCGCAGTCGATACATAAGTTCGGCACATATAACGTGCGTGCCAAGGATGAGGCTGAGGCCGAGAAACTTGTGCGCGATGCACACCTCTTGGAGGAGGCTGGATGTTTCGCCCTCGTATTAGAGAAGATACCTGCAGAGCTCGGACGACGCGTATCCGAGGAGCTACATATCCCCACCATTGGCATTGGCGCTGGTGGCGCTACGGATGGTCAGGTTCTCGTTGCGCACGACATGCTTGGCATCACACAGGCCTTCTCGCCGCGCTTTTTGCGTCGCTATGCCGACCTTGGCACCATAATATCGGAGGCTGTAGGCCACTATGTCGACGACGTCAAGAGCCGTGACTTTCCAAATGAGAAGGAGCAGTATTAAAGAGGTTGAGCACTATCTAAGCGATAGCCAGTTAAGATTAACACGTCCAGCCATTACGCCCACGCGAAGAACGCTCTCACCACTATCGGGCTTGATGTAGACACGCTCGGTGCGCCAGTTGCCGTCGCCCGTTGCAGGGAAGGTGTGACGCACTACCTGAGTGCCAAGTGTGAACTCGAGGATAGCATCCGCAGGGGCGGTATATCGTAGCCACAGAGCACGCTCAGCGCCATCGGGCGACAAGAGTCCATACTCCACCCACTGACCATTGTAGAGGTCGGCAATCTCCAGCACGCCCGTAACATCTGTCGTTGGCTGAAGGTGTATATATTGCACCCACTCGCTCGCCGTAGCCGAGGCCGAGGCGTTACAGTCGCGGAACGACTCTGCGGGGATGACCTCCTCGGGAGCATAGTAGGTATTCTTATCGAACGACGAGTAGTTGACATATACCTTGCCGAGGTAGGTCAACGATAGGGGTTGCGTCTTTGTTAGCAGAGCATAGTATGGATAGCTATTCTCGTCAGCCGAGCCACGCGGTATGAACCAGGCATACCCCGCAACATGAGGGTCGCTCTCGAGGTATCCGAGGGTCTGCGACATAAAACGCGCCTGCGCCTTAGCATCACCCACGCTCGGCTCCCAGGCACAGAATTCCGTGAGCCAGATGGGTAGATCGTACTTATAGAAGCGCTGCACGTAGCTCTTGAGCGACGATGGCGAGGCCATATAGCAGTGTATGGCTATACCGTCGACATCGCTGATGGGCACAAGCTCAAAGAACTCGTCGAGCCACTTTATGGGGTCGTGATAGTTTGCCAGCGTGCCATAGTTCATCGCAGGGGCTATAAGCTTCATGTCAAGCTCGTCGGCCAGCGCCTTAAGTCGAGGCCAGTGCTCTGCAGCCACCGAGGGTATCATGTTAGCCTGGTCGGTGAGGTTGGGCTCGTTGAATGCCAAGATGTACTCCGTCTCGGGGTGCGCCTCCTTCCACTCGCGTATGCGGCTCTCGCTGAAGCTACCATTCCAAGCCATCGGGTAGAAACGCATATCGTGTGCCACCATGCTCTCCACAATCGAGGCGCCACCTTGTGCTGGCCCCCAATTGTACGACCAGCTGACGCCAGGCGCCAAGAGCTCGACGTCGTCGACAAACTGGAAGTTGAACGACACGCCACGCTTAGCACTGCGCTCCTGCTTTATCTCGTAGTTTAGGCGTATGCCCGACACATCCTCCTCGGTGGGTTGCTCTGTGGGAGGTATCACCACATCGCCACCGTCGTCTACCGTATCATCGCACGCCACAACGGCGAAGATAAGTGCCACAGCTAATAGATATCCTCTCTTCATAACTCACTATTTTTTCTGATATACACGCACATAGTCGACATACATGCTCGCCTCACCCGAGCTTAACGCCGTAATCTCATCAATATCCCAAATACCCGTAAAGTTACCACCAACGGCGAGGTTGAAGATGATGAAGTAGTCGTGGTGGAAGTAGTGTCCTGGCGACTTATCGCTCGATAGGTCATCGATATTCATCACGAAGTAGGGTTCATTGTCGGGATATAGATGTAGGTCGAGATATGTTGCCACCTTACTCTCATCCCATATCAGAGTGAAGAGGTGGAATCCATCCTGCAACGAGTAGGGGGCATCCGAAGCCTTAGCATAGTTGGGATAGCCGCCACCCTCGTAGTAGCCCCAATGACATGCGCCATTAAAGTAGCGATCCTGCATGCCACGACGTATACCCGAGGAGTTACCCATCTCGAGGATGTCTATCTCACCACAGCGAGGCCAGCCAACCTCAGAGTAGTTGGCACCGAGGAGCCAGAATGCAGGCCATAGTCCATCAGCGGTCTTGGGCAGACGTATGAGCGCCTCCACACGGCCATGGGTGAAGGTGTAACTCTTGCTCGTATTTACACGCCCCGATGAGGCCGTGCGTCCGCGATAGTCTTCCTTGCGCGCCGTGAGTATCAGACAGTCGCGTCCCGTCTCGGGCTCTTTGCCCATAGAGACACCTCGAGCATCGTAATACTGCAACTCGCTATTTCCACCGCCATTACCATTATCCTCTATGAGCCACTTCGTTAGGTCGAGTTCCGCAGCATTAAACTCATCGCTCCATACCAGTTCATACTCCGCAGGAATCACCGCCTCAGGAATCTCATCGGGATACTCCTTGTCTGACTCGGGATCGTTTGCCGTTGTCACCGTCAACTGCGACCACGCCGAGGCCTTATGTGTTGTCGCGTCGGCGGGTAACGCCTGCATCTTAACGACGTATGCCGTCGTGGGCGTAAGCCCCGTTATGGCATAGTAAAGTTCTGTGGTAGTCACAGCCTCACCATCATCAATCGTTATAGCATAACTGCCAGCGCCATCAACAGCCTCCCACGTAAGTGTGAAGGATGTCATCGACAACGAGCCAGCGAATATCTCGGGCTCAGGCATGGCAAGCTCGACAAGTTCCACGGGCTCTTCGGGCGTCTCTATTGGCGTATCATTACCGTTGTTGTTCTCGGGCTCCTCAGCGGTACAAGCGCCACAGGCAACCAGAGAAGCGATAAGGAGTATAGTGTATATTCGCTTCATGATTATGATATGTTTGCTGTTTATTGTTTCTGATATAGACGTACGTAGTCGACCTTCATCACTACACCCTCGTCGAAGATGGCATCGTCGATGGTGCCGCCCATAAGTCCACCCATTGCGAGGTTAATGACCACGTAGAAGTAGCTATTGAAGGGCCACTGCGCCGTATCCTCGATGCCGTGCGGCTGATACTGCACAGCCGTAGCCACGCCGTCAACCATAAAGGTTATGCGGTCGTCGCCAGCATCTGCCTCCTCCTCCCAGAGTAGCGCGTATGTGTGCCATACACCCTCGACGCCACCCTCGGGGGTATATGCTGCGCTCCAATACCTACCATTCGAGGTGTTGCGCTCCAAGGTATGAAGTGCATGCGACACCTGCGTAGGGTTCTGTCCCGAGTGCTCCATGATATCTATCTCGCCACATGCTGGCCACACGCTCTGCGTGCCAAGCATCCAGAATGCAGGCCATGTGCCACGTCCCTTGGGGAGCATCATGCGCGCCTCAATGTAGCCATACTTGAACTGTATCTTACTTCGAGAGTTGATACGCCCCGAGGTGTACTCCCTACCTCCGAGCTCCTCCTTGCGCGCCTCGATCACGAGGCAGCCATCCTCCACACGTACATTCTCGGTGCGGTCGCTGTAATATTGTAGCTCTTGATTTGCACCCACGGTATTCTCCGCCGTCCAGTACATCGTATTAAGGCTGTCACCATCGAACTCATCACCCCAAATCTTCACGTAACCCTCAATAGGCGCATTGTTGTCGGGCGTAGGCTGCTCGTCGGGTATCTTGTCTGTACCATTGTCGGGGGCAGGCTGCTCGTCATTAACATCACCTGAACATGCAGTAAGCAATAGTAGGAGGAAAGGTATAGTTCTACGCATTGTTTGATTATTTTGCGATTAGTGGTATGGTGGCGCGCCAACGCCACCATACCTAATGTTTAGAGATTCTTCGACTGCGCTGCGCTCAGAGTGACGTATTCTACAGTAGGACACCCTACCATGTCCATTCTGAACGTAGTGAAGAATCTGGTATTCATAATTTTGAGATCCTTCAACTCCGCTACTCTTCGTTCAGGATGACATTTTGTGTCACCATCAAATTTAGAGTGACCGCGGAGCGCGAGACCATTTTTTTTATCAGAAGGGTTTACATACAACGCTCGGCGAATTTCGAGACGATGGGCTACACCTAAGCATACTGCCCATTAGCGAGATAATTCGTTAGCGAAGGTAGATGTTCCCCTATCACAACAAATTACTTCTTGTAGATAAAGAACGCATCAATATCAAATCCAGGAGCAAGAGCACCAGAAGTACCCTGAACGATAGCAAGAACGTTCATACCATCGGCGGGGATATTCTCAGCACGATAGTAGAGGCCCTTCTGGAAGAATACGGTCATAGGAACCTCAAGCTCATGCCACTCGCCATCGCGCTTGAAACCATACTCTGCATTCTCGTCACCCACCTGAATATCAACCTCTACAGAGTTATCATACAAGCGTACAGTGTAAGTACTTGAATGCTGAGCCATCCATGCCATGTGGAGGTAGTAGCCCTCGCCATTTACAGCTGCAATCTCAGCAAGCTTATCGAGCTCAGCCTTCTGGCTTGAGAAGAAACCTGCACCAAACCATCCTACGTTATTGTACACGAGTGATACCCATTCCTCACCAGCATTGCCATAGTAGCCAAGACCCGCTGTCGTACCGCCAACAAGGGTGTAGTCCCAAACATAGAGGAAGTTAGTAGTATCGTTAGGACGGTAGTCGGCCTTAACGCGATCCTTGATGCTCTCGTAAGATGTTGCATCGAGGGTGATGAGGTAGTAGTTGCTACCATTGAGGCAAGCGAAATCGCTCGTACCACCCTGTGCTGCAGCAGCGGTAGTCACGGTGCAAGAACCCCACTCCGAATCGCTATTCTTGGTGGTATCGCCAGAGAGTGCCTGAACCTTAACGGTATAGGTAGTCTCTGCTGTGAGGCCAGTAATCTCTACTGAGTTGATAGCAACGCTCGAAGGTGTGCCATCATTAACAGCATACTTATAGCCGATAGCACCCGAAACAGCAGGCCATGCTACGGTAAAGCTATTGCTTGTGATGGTAGCCTCATCTACAGCTGGTGCAGGAGTAGCAAGAGCTGTAACCTCCGTAGTAGGATCGTTGGGCTCATTAGGCTCATTAGGCTTGTTAGGAGCATCAGGTGTCTCACCCTCACATGCTACAAATGCCATGGCTAACATTGCCACCGACAAAATGCTAAAAATCTTTTTCATAGTGTTAATTGATTTAGTTAATAGATTGAATGTTAATGTTTTATGTTAATACCCATTATTCTGCGTAAGACCTCCAAGGCGCACCTCCTCAGCTGGTATAGGCATAAGCTCGTGCTTACCCTTGATGAACTCGGCCATCTCGGCACGTGCAGCCTCCGTCTCGGTCGCCTTATAGGCATCCATCGTCTCCTTAGCAATGCCCCAGCGGCAGAGGTCGAACCAACGGTGTCCCTCCATCGCCAACTCCACACGGCGCTCATGGCGTAACGACTCCCAGTTGAGCGTCACAGGCTCAAGACCCACTCTCGAACGTACCTCGTTAAGGGCTGCCTCTCCCTTAGCAACATCTACGCCCGAAGCTAAGCATGCCTCGGCATACATAAGTAGTGCATCAGCATAGCGTATCTGCTTGTTATTAATAGGGCCTCGTGCATGGTGTGAGAGCTTCACATACTTACCATCGGCACCAATAACGGCATACTTACGATTGAGGTAGCGCGAGCCAAGGTATATCTCCTGCTCGGGCGTCTGTATCTCCTCGTCGGTAGGCGTATGTATCGTCGCATCACGGCGCGGATCACCCTCCTCATACTCATCGTAGAGGTTTTGCGTAGGCTTATTAAAGCCCCAGCCCGAATCGCCAAATGCCGACGAGCGTGAGCGTGTGAGTATCATCGTAAATGTACCGCGCGTGAAGCCATAACCATCGCCATAGTCCGACTTCGGGTCTTCCATATACTGAATCTCGAAGATGGACTCGGGGCCATTCTCGCCCTCAAGCGTGAAGTTGTCGGCATAGTTGGGACACAAGGTATAACCGCCCGTCGTAACGAGCGTCTCGCCCCACTTGCGCGCCTCATCAGCCTCACCCATGTAGAGGTAGACCTTCATAAGCATGGCCTGGGCAGCACCCTTAGTGGCGATACCTACCTCCTCGGCAGGCACCTCTGCGCGTGGCCACAACGTAGCCTCGGCGCTCTTAAGATCTTCGATGATAAGCTCATAGATGCGCTCCTTAGCTACACGCGGATACTTCTTCCAATCCTCCGAATTGGTGATGGGCTCCGTAGTCATGGGCACATCGCCAAAGAGACGCACAAGGCGGAAGTAGTAGTAGGCACGGAGGAAGTGAAGCTCTCCCAAGTAGCGATTCTTGAGCGACTCGTTCATCACCTCGTCGGTGGGCACATGCGGGATATTCTCGATAGCCAAGTTACAGCGGCTGATGCCCTGATACTGTGTACGATAGTAGTCCAAGAGCAACTGATTTGACGCCGTAGTCTTGAAATTCTCCATATCGTAGGCGGCAGCCATGTCGCCCGTATTCTCGCCACCCTTAAGGGCGTCGTCCGAGACAATATCGCCGATAAACCACTCGCTAAAGTAGGTGCCACCATACTCCCACATCAGGGGATGGTAGGCGGCGATGACCGACTGTCGGCATGTAGCACCTCCGACGAAGAAGTCATCGAGTTCGGTCATTCCAGGCGAGGGCTCCAAGAGCCAGTCGTTACACGACGACACGCTTAGCGCCATTAGCGTCATAGCGAAATATCCTATCTTTCTCATAATTCGTTTCATAGCGCACACAATTAGAAGTTAATATTGGTACCAAACATCACCGTACGCGACTGTGGGTAGTTACCATAGTCTACGCCGCCGCCAACCTCAGGGTCGTAGCCCGTATAGTCGGTGATGGTAAAGAGATTACTTGCCGAGATGTAGAATCTCCAGCGGCTCATGTGCATCTTATCCGTCCACCTCTTCGGGAGGGTATAGCCTATGGTCAGATCCTTAAGGCGCAGGTACGAGCCATCCTCCACAAAGCGGCTCGAGTTCTCGAAGTTACGCGAGCTACCCCATGGGTTGGGCACTGAGCCATTAGGGTTGCTGACGCTCCACACATCGCGCATGGCGATGCCAAGCGTAGACTCCTGACCCTTACCCTCGGTACGAACTCTAAGAGCATTGTATATCTCATTGCCATAGACGCCCTGGAAGAATATCGCCACATCAAGACCCCTCCACTCCAAGCCGAGGTTAAGACCATAGGTGAGCCATGGGAAGGGGTTACCTATATCCACAAGGTCGTCATCGTCGATGATACCATCGCCATCCTGGTCCTTATAGCGGGCATCACCAGCGTGCTCCGTAACGGTCAGCTCCGTCTGGGCGTACTGATGCTCCAAGACCTCCTCGTTGGTACGATAGATACCCTCATACTCGTAGCCCCAAAGCGTCCATAGCGCCATGCCCTTATCGCATATCGAGTGGTCGCCGTAGACACGGTCACCACCATTAAGTGCCGTAAGCTTATTGTCGATGAACGAGACATTACCGTCGATATTATAGCTTACCTCTCCTACGCGGTTGTAGTGTCCGAGGGTAATCTCAATACCCTTGTTCGACACCGTGCCGACGTTAGCCACCGAGGCGTAGCGGTTACCCACATGTGCAGGGGCAGTAACCGTCAGAAGCATATCCTTCGTGTCGCGCTTGAAGAGGTCGATAGTACCGAAGAACTTACCACCCCAAAGGCCGAAGTCAACACCCACGTTTATCTGCTCCGTAGTCTCCCACTTACCACCAGTATTCACATAGGTAAGCACCGTAGCACCAGGGATTTGCACAGGCGTAGTACCAAGTGGGTAGTCGACAAACGTCGGGCCCTCGTTGAACATCTTCTGTGTGAAGCTGTCGCTGTCAATCTTATCGTTACCTATCTGACCCCAGCCTACACGCAACTTGAGGTTGTCCAACACCTCATTATCGCGCAAGAAGGGCTCCTCAGAGATACGCCAAGCGGCTGCCATCGAGGGGAAGTAACCCCAGAGGTTGTTGGGGAACTTCGACGAGGCATCGGCGCGGAAGTTAAGCGTCAAGAGGTAGCGGTTGTCGTAGGTATAGTGCAGACGACCGAGCAACGAGAACATACGAGAACGCTTTGCTTTGTCATCGGCCTCGGAGAGGTCTTCAGTCGCCTGATTTATATACCAGTTGTTGGGCGTGGGGTTTGTAATAGTAGCTCCCGAGCCACCTATGTCGTAGTAGTTGTACTCCTCGGTCGACTGACCCACCATCGCCGTGAGCGAGTGCTTACCCCACTCACCGCTATAGGTAAGGACATTATCGTAGCGCATCGTCTGCGCACGGCTCATCGAACGAGAGACGAAGTTCTTATCCTGCTCATCGTAGTCCGAATGGTAGTACTTCTCCTTAAAGGTGCGATTCATGCCATTGGCTAAGTCCATGCTCACCTCCGAGCGGAAGACAAGACCCTTAACAGGCTTAAGCTCAAGGAAGATGTTTCCTATCCAGCGCTCTGTCTTATCCAACGGGTGCGACATGTTGACCATAGAGAAGGGGTTTGTCACATTACGGAAGTTCGACGAGGCTGAAATGCGACCGCTCATATCCTCGCCTAACGAGTTCACCGACCCCTCGGGATAGTGCGTAGGATCCCATGGCGCCATAGCCAAGGCTGCCGAGAGAATCGAGGCACCTGGACTCGAGCTGTTGTACGAGTCAGGATCTCCGCTCATCACACTACGTGACGACACAAACGATATATTCTCACCTATGCGCAACCACTTGGTGATAGCATACGTAGCATTCGAGCGCAACGTAAAACGGTTGTAGTTAGAGCCCATGATAGTACCATCCTGATCGAAGTAGCTGGCACTAAGAGCATAGGTCGTCTTCTCACCACCACCCGACACCGAGACATGATAGTTCTGCACTACGGCATTGCGGCGGAACACTGCATCCTGCCAGTCGGTATCTATTGCCGAATAGTCGAGACCATCGGGCGTCTTATCGCTCTTGATCGTGGGATAGAAGGTACTACTACCAAGCTTATATAGCGACAGCCACGCGTTGAAGCCGTTATTTTTGAAGTAGTTGATCTGCGACTGCTGTCCCTGCATCGTAATCTCGGTCTCGGCCTGCTCCATTGCACCCATAAGGTCGAGCTTATTCCAGCGATTCTGAATACCCACATAGGCATTAAACTCGACATTTACCTTCGACTCGCGCTTACCGCTCTTTGTTGTCACGATGATGACACCATTAGCACCACGCGAACCATAGATCGCTGTCGACGAAGCATCCTTCAAAATCTCCGTCGAGGCTATATCGTTGGGGTTAAGATAGTTTATATCCGAGGTGATGACACCATCGACAACGTATATGGGCGACGAGTCATTCACCGTACCGATACCACGGATGCGCACCTCTGCGCCAGCACCTGGTCGTCCCGACGAAGCATTTACCGTAACACCTGCGGCACGTCCCTGCAACGCCTTGTCCAAACCTGCCGCTGGAGTCTTGGTTAGCTGCTCCGAGCTTACCGACGCAACAGCACCCGTAAGGTCGCTCTTACGCATCGTACCATAACCAATGGCCACAACCTCATCGAGCATCATGGCGTCTGTCTCCAGCGCCACATCTACACGCGTTGCCGAGGCCGACACCGTACGTTCAACCTTCTTATAACCCAAATAGGTAAACTCCAAGGTATGCTCTCCCGAGGCTGGCACACTTATAGTGTAGTAGCCCGCAACATCGGTAGAAGCACCCGTATAAGTACCCTTAAGCGTGACAGCCACACCAATGAGTGGAGAGCCATCATCGGCAGATGTCACCACGCCCTCAACCTTAAGGCTCTGCGCATAGAGAAGCCCCGAGCAGAGGGTAGCGAGTGTGATTAGTAAAAATCTTCTCATATTCTGAATTTTTTAACTCTGTTTGACAATGAGAATTGCAACTATTATCGAATAATTGCAACGTAAAGTTAGTAAAAAATTGCGTGGTGGCAATCGCACACAAACGCAAATATAGACAATATAAAAACCATCACGCACTTAATACACTGGTTACAGGAATATTAGCATCCTACCACACTCCATAAAAAGTGGATAGCATTAACCCGACGTAGCGCCCCACAGCCTCCTATTGTAAATAGGTATACGAGAGCAAAATCGGCACTACACAACTTGAATACATCCACTTTTTTGCAGCATGAATATATAAACATATAACTGATTATCAAGCCATTACAATATTATATCATTTCACATATCCACCATTATAGTCCGCGACCACTGAGGCTTACGATTTTTTTTATAACTTTGTTATCGAGAAGTCAGCTAATATGTATGGCTATTTACATTTATCAACAAACAATCGAAATAGATAAACAAACAATATTTTTTTAGCTTATGAAAAGGAATTACACAGCGCCCGAGTTGGGCATAGTAGAGTTTGAGGTAGAGCGCGGCTTCGAGACCTCGAACGAGTGGTATGAGAATGGTGGTAGTGGTGACTTCACCTACACAACCGACACTGAGGAGACGTGGAGCTAACAGCCATGCCACGCCACATTAACGATTATTAACTTAAAGGTATAGATTATGAAACGCATTTACAACTCTATGATGTTATTGGCAGCCGTAGCTCTATCGTTCGGCGCCATCACAGCTTGCTCGGAGGACAATGTAAAGGAGCCCGAGAAGCCTATCGAGACACCCGAAGAGCCCGAAGAGCCCGAAAAGCCCGAAGACCCCTCAACACCCGTAACTGTAAGCTATGAGGTTGTCGCTACCATTGGTGACGACGCCACACGTGCTGCTCTCCTGGATGGCGAGAGCCTTAAGTGGACGGAGACCGACAAGGCTACAGCTTGGTTTGTAGACGCCGAGGGCAATGCCTCTTACGCTCTACGTGAGGAGCAGACCGTAGCCTCTATCGCCGAGGATGGTCGCGCAACCTTCAACTTCGCAACAATGCCCCAGGGCGGTAAGGCGTGGTTAGCTGTAGGCTCAAATACAGGCTACGATGGTTGCTCGGCAAAAAAGGTCGAGTTCAACTACAACGCTGCACAGACTCAGGAGGCTGCGGGTGCTATCAATCCCGAGTATCTGCGTCTTGTGAGCGACAGAGTAGATGTCACTGAGCCTGCCGAGGGCGAGAGCGTTGTTAAGCTTGAGACACACTTCAACATCGTAGGTACTATCTTACGCTTCCTCCCCTACTCAGCTACAGGTGCGTATGCTGAGGAGAGCATCAAGTCAGTAGAGCTGGTTTCGGTTGACAATATCATCGCTGGCACAAGCTGCGCTATTGCTCGCAACTATGCCGACTACTACGATACAGAGCAGGGTTACAAATGGCATACAACAAACGCTGAGGAGTTTGCCGACAACGCTGTTATCTTCTGGGATGCAACATCAAAGAGCATCGTAACTACGCTGACTACACCTCTTGCACTCGAGGGTCTTAAGTCGGCAGATCAGCCTGGCGCTGGCATCTACATGTGCGTACCTCCCGTGAGCGTGGGCGGTTATAAGTATGTCGTTACTACCGATAAGGCTAAGTACACATTCGACGCCTCAACGACGGCCGCTACGTTTGCCGACAACGAGCTTAAGAACGTACTCCTGAACCTCGAGAACGAGAATGTAGCTCGTTTGGACCTCAGCGCCGTTAAGGGCGACTTGCAGTACATTGGCGATCTCAATGCTGCCTCTCAGAAGATCTCTTACGAGGGCATAACCGATAAGGATGGTGGCTACTGGTATGCTCAGACATGCGACGCAGGTAGTGATACATGGGTTACCCGCGAGAATATAGAGAACGCACGCTACTACACGGGAGTAACATTCAACTGCATCGACGACGCTACGGGCGAGGCTGCCGACTGGCTCACAGTATCGTACCGTACCGATGGTAATACACACTGGTGGATAACAGTCCAGCCTAATAGCGACACCGCAGATCGTTCGGCTACCGTGACAGCTACATTCCCAGATGTTGACGGCTATGTTGTCACTGAGGCTTGCAAGACTAAGACTATCACCGTAACACAGGGTGGCTATAGCGAGACAAAGACCCTCGGATTCTATGGCGGTATTGGCGACCAGACAATATCAGGTGGTGAGGTAATCAAGCAGAGCCTCGGTTACTGTGTAATTACCGTAAATGGCACGTATGCAGAGTCGTGGGCTACAGATGCTAACAACGAGCAGGAGCTCTACGGTAGCGTCGTTATCGAGTGCCGCGATGGTGGTGCAGCAGCACCTATCGTTGACTGGCTTACGGTAGAGTATGGTAAGGATGCCGAGGGTAAGTTCAACTCTACACACTTGCTTGCCACGGCGACAGCCAACGATACTGGCGCTGAGCGCAAGGCTTTGGTATGCTGTACATACAACGCTCCTGAGGGCTATCAGTTCGAGAATGGCTCGACATCATTCTTCCGTCAGTTCTTCGTAACACAGCCCGCAAATACAGGTGTTAGCACCATCGAGTTCTGGGGTGGTCTCGGTGCCGAATTCAACCATGATGCATCAGCACAGCAGGATTGGGGTTTGAGCTACTGGGTAATCAAAGTTGATGGTGCAGATGCAACCGACTGGAGTGGCGACACTCACAACGAGCAGCTCCTCTATGGCAGTGCCGAGTTCAAGTGCTACGACTATACCAATGGCGTTCGTGGTGCTGAGGTAGATTGGGTTAAGGTTGACTACAAGCGCGACACTGATGGTAAGGTTATCGACACCTGGTGGTTGGCTGATATCGAGGAGAATAGTGGCGCAGCACGTGCTTGCGAGGTAGTATGTACATTTCCCGAGCACGAAGGCTACGTTTACAAGGATGGCCAGAACGTAAAAACAACCATCATTCGTCAGGCTGCAGCTGCTGGCAGTGATGATGGTGGTGATATTGGTGATGATACATTTGTTTAGGGCTTAAGCTACACGCTATTCAATAATGATTCTTATGGTTCAAAATGTACAGTTTTTGTCTCTGGTGCAGGCACAGTATGCTACTGGTATAGTTTTGAGAATATCACA
>JAFUPR010000006.1 GCA_017481145.1 Alistipes sp.
ATCACCATCAAGTAACTTTACTCAATCTTCGGTGGCTCAAAGAATTTATCGAGTTCGGCTCGCACAATCTTGGTGTACTTGCCAACCTTAATGCGAGTGATGTTGTGATATGCCACATAGTGATAAAGTTGATCGCGTGTAAGGTTGAACTTCTCCATCGCTTCGGGTATGGTGTAGTATTTCGGCTCTTCGGGCGTGGCAATGCCTTTGGCAATGTCGAAATGCTTTTTCGAGTAATAGACCATTTTACCCTCTTTGCGTTTGGGAATTACATTCTTATATACGAAGGTATAGATTGCCGAAAGTGTCATACCAAACTTTTCCTGCAACTCCGCCACGCTGTACCACTCGGTAATGCTCGCGTCGGGTGCTTTCTTGGTAAAGTATGAGTCGATATGTTTCTTACTCCAATAAGTTCTGCCACGATTGAAAGTGCGAGGGATATTATGCTCCTTCGCAATCTCATAAATCCACGACTCCTTAACACCAAATTTCTCTTTAATATCGGCAATGGTGTAGAAGTCGGTGATGGCTGGCTTTTCTCTTGTTGGAACCCTAAACTCTGATGGGTCGTTAAAGAGGCTATCGATATCATCTTTTCTCAATAAGAATTTATACCCAAGCCGAGAAGCCTTTAATTCTCCACGCTTGAGATACCCGTAAAGTGTAGGGCGTGTTACCCCAAGATAGACTGCCGCCTCTGTAATAGTAAGGAATGGTTTCTCCTTAATCTTTTCGATAGGCTTTTCTGTAATAATTTTTTCGACAACCCGATTGTTGGCTTTTACCGCTGCTTCGCGTTTTCTTTGCTTGTAAAGAAGATTAGCGCAGCGGTGTGAACAACAAGTTGTGGTTGTCTTGTGTGCGATGAATTCTTGCTTACACCACGCACAAATTCGCTTAATGTCAATGTTGCTACTCATTTCTTTTCTCTTTATTTCACCAATATTTTTGTATAACTCCGTAAATTCCCGTAAAATGGCGTAAAAGTTCTCCATCACCTCGCTAACCACAAGGTGGTGGTTTTAGCGGCGAGGTACACAGGAGGTACAAAAACAGGTGTAAAAAGGCTTAGCAACGATTAACAACGATGCTTGCACAAATAAAAATAGCACCCGTAAAGAGTGCTATATTAATCATTTATGATTGATTTAACTATTTGATAATCAACAACTTACTTGCCGATGCAGAAGCGTGAAAATATGGTGTGGAGGATGTCGTCGGAGGTGATCTCGCCAGTGATTTCGCCTATGTGGTGGAGGATGCGGCGGAGGTCCTCGCTGAGGAGGTCGCCACTCATATTCACATTCATAGCTCTACGGGCATCGCTGAGGGCGGCAAGAGCTTGGCTCAATGCTGCGTAGTGGCGCATATTGGTCACCACAACACTGCCCGCGTCGAGCTTGCTTGTGTCGACAATATCTCTTAGTCGTTGGCGCAGCGCATCTAACCCCGTACCCATGCGAGCCGAGATAAGAAGTGCGTCACTGTCAATGTCGGTGATGTCTGTGGCGTAATCAATCTTATTGACCACGCGGATATAGTGTTGCTTATCGTCGTATGCAACACTATCAAACGTTGGATCGTCTGCCGTGGCAAGGTGCAGGATAATCGACGCATTAGCAATCATGCGGTGTGTGCGCTCGATGCCCATCTGCTCTAATTTATCGTCAGTAGTGTGTATGCCCGCAGTGTCAATAAAGCGGTAGCGGATGCCGTCAATAACGGTCGTTGCCTCGATGCTATCACGTGTGGTGCCAGCTATGTCTGAAACCATGGCTCTATCATCCTCCACAAGGGCATTAAGTAGGGTGCTCTTACCTACGTTTGGCTTGCCGACAATTGCCACAGTAACACCATTTTTAAGAGCGTTACCTAATGTAAAAGATGATGTGAGAGAGGTAATCTGATTCTCCACCTTATCAAGGAGTGAGCGTAGGGTAGAGCGGTCGGCAAACTCTACATCCTCCTCCGAGAAGTCGAGTTCGAGTTCCAAGAGTGAGCATAGGTGCAGTAGCTCGTCACGCAGCTCTCTGAATTTTGCCGAGTAGGCGCCGCGCATCTGCGTGGAGGCTACGTTATGCGACCAGCGCGAATCCGCAGCGATGATGTCGGCGACAGCCTCGGCGCGGCTAAGATCCATCTTGCCTGCGAGGAAGGCACGGCGTGTAAATTCGCCAGCTGTAGCCATGGTAGCACCGCGCTCGATACATAGACGCACTATCTCGGTGGTAATATACTCTGATCCATGTGTCGTGATCTCCACGGTGTCGTCGCCCGTATATGAGTGTGGAGCGCGGAAAAGTGCCACGACGACATCGTCAACAATGCGCTCCTGGCTGTCGATGATATGGCCGTAGTGCAACGTATAGCCCTCAGCATCGCACAGCCTCTTACGCCCACGAAAGAGTGTGTCGGCGATCTCTATAGCACGGCTGCCGCTAAGGCGTATGACCATAACGGCGCCTCCAGGTGCTGTTGTTGGCGCTACGATGGTTGTCGTTGTGTCGAGATATTCGGGCGTCATGGGCTTAGTATGGACTCACGCGCAGGCGCTGGCCTATGCGCAGGGCGTTAGCATTCTTAATATTATTCCACGTCATGAGCTGCTTGACCGTGCGGCCATACTTGCGGGCGATGCCTCCGAGCGTGTCACCCTTCTTTACCGTATAATAGGTGGCTGGGGGCGCTTCATTACGTTTCTTCTCTATGTTGGCGTGGATGGTATACTCCTTAAGGTAGGTGGTATCCTTAGCATGTATCGAGTCCTCGTGGATAAGGTACTCGGTGATACGTTCCGCAGGGAGTGTGAGAGGATAGCTCTTCGTCGTAGCTGGGATTATGGATAGGCGGTACTCGGGGTTGAGCATCTGCAATACCTCGAGGCTCACATCTATTGTTGACGACACCTGCTCCAAGTGCAGCGGGCGGTTAATCATGATGGTATCCGTAGCCAATGGCATGGGAGGTGTGGGGTAGTCGACGCCATGAGCCTTATGGTATGCGAAGGCGTAGGTGGCTCCCATATATAAGGGTACGTAGTTGCGTGTCTCGCGTGGTAGATGCTCATATACGTCCCAGAACGAGCCGTCATAGTTGCTCCTATCGCCACCCGAGCGGGTGATAGCCTTATTCACATTGCCTGGACCACAGTTGTATGATGCAATGGCGAGTGTCCAGTCGCCATAATGGTCGTACATGCTCTTGAGATAGCGACATGCTGCGCGTGTGGCTAAGCGAGGGTTACAACGCTCGTCTACGAGGGAGTTAATCTCTAAGCCATACTCCTTGCCAGTGCTCGGCATAAACTGCCAGATGCCCTTAGCGCCCATGCGCGACTCGGCCAATGGGTTGAGCCCCGACTCTACGACCGCGAGTGTGCGTAGCTCGATGGGTATGCCTGCTAAGATAAGCTCCTCTTCAATCATCGGAAAGTAGTAGTAGGCATAGCTCATCTTGGTGGCGTATGCTGGCGAGGAGAAACGCTCGATGGCGGTGCGTACCTCGTAGTTATACTCCAAAGGCACGGGCGACATTAGAGCCTCAAGGCGTGCGACATACATGGAGTCGAGGTTGTCTGTCATGAGTGTCGTGTCGATGCGCTCGCTTACGGCGAGGAAGTCGTTAAAGTATCGCTCGTAGTCCTCCACCGTGCTCGTTGCGCGCCATAGTGCTAAGGCGGAATCTATCTGCGCTGGGGTATTACGTCGTGGCGTGCTCGCAACGGTAGCCTCCTCACTTGCAATATTTGCTACATCCATAGGCGCACTCTCGTTGGCTAAACTATCGCGCTCGGCCTGAATCTCTGCGGGTGAGGTATACTGCTTCTGTGTGCGGCGTTTAGGTCGTCGCACCTCAACGTCGGCATAGGCAGTTGTGTAGCTAAGGAGTATGAGGAGTCCAACGAGTAGACCCTTTAGCGTTGATAACTTCATTGTGCTTAGAATTTAAGGCTCATGTTGACGCCATATACTGGTTGCGAGCCTACGGTCGTATAGTCGAAGTAGGGTTCAAGATTCATCGACAGGTCGTCCGAAATGTCATAGTCCTGCAGGTGTGCATCGACATGGGCATCGAGGATGTTGAGTAGGTATACACCTGCTGTGAGAATGATACAGAGGTCGCGGTTACGACGATAGCTATCCTTCAAGTTTTTAAGGAATGTGGCTGAGTAGGCTCCATGGAACTCGTCGGCAGCGCCACCTGGATATTTGTCGGGGTTCTTGTCGTAATCTACACGCAGGGCGTATGCCGTCTTGAAACGTTGGTAGCCTCGGTTGTTCCAGTCGATAGTGTATATCGTCGAAGCCATACCACCAATAACTATAGGTACGCGCCAATAGCTCTTGTTGTAGACCTGACCAGCACCTGGGAAGATGGTAGATAGCGTCGTTGCCTTCTTCACTTGCGATACCTCATTGGTCGAATAGTTCACCGCCGCATCGCCTATAAAATAGAGATACGAGGCTATTGCCACACCAGCGTATATCTGTCGCATTGTGTTGTGACGTATCATCTTCGTCTGTAACTTGTCGAGCTCGGCAGTACGCATATAGCCATTGTCGATGAGGTATTGGTCGTATTCGGCCTTGAGCGGTTTGTATTGTTTATTCTCGTAGACGAACATGCCGACGGAAGCTCCGACAACAGGGTAGAGAACACCTAACTTCCAATATTGTTTGTTGTATATCTGTCCGAAGCCTGGTAGTGGTAACGATAGCCAGCATACCTTGGATAGACCCATGGAGTCGCTAATAAATGGCTTGCGCACCTCGCCCTTTTTGTTTAGACGTATACGACGACCATCGGGTGATATGCTATCACCCTTGCTGTGAATCATCGAGTCGCGCTTAAGTCGTGCAGCAATCACCGAGCGCAGAGAGTCGCGTTTCTGGTCGGGTAGTTGCTCGTATAGTAACTCCTCGAGCGATGCCAGCGAGTCGATGTGGCGATAGTATATAGAGTCAAGGCGTGCTATCCTCTCTGCTTCAGCCTGGCGTATCGCCGCCGAGTCGATGGGAACGAGGCCACCCTGATTTATGGTGCGCACATTGCCCCTCAGCCTCTCGCGATTGAGCTCCTGTGCCGAGCTGTCGAAGGCTGCAGTCATGATGGCAACTATGGCCACTATTACACCTATGATTCTACCTCTATTCATCCTCCCTTACTAACGAGTGCTGCTACTCTTTTATTTTATCTTGCCGAGCTTTGCAATGAGTTTATCTACCTCCGTGTCGTTGGCGCACTCAATGGTTATACGACAGCTGCCACTCTTTGTGCGCTTGATGGCTATATTCTCCGAGAGCACGCGCTCAAACTCGACAACGAGGCGTGAGTATGATTCGGGGTACTCATCCTCTACCTCCGTGTTAATGTTGCGTGCCTTCTCCGACATCTTCTTTGCCAACATCTCGGCCTGACGCACCGAGAGACTCTTCTTTATGCAGCGCTTTAGCGCCTTAAGTTGTAGCTCGCCATCGAGACCTGCAATAGCCTTGGCATGACCCATCGAGATGATGCCCTCCTTTAGTGCAAGCTGCACCTCTGAGGGTAACGCCAACAGACGCATATAGTTCGATACTGTCGAACGCTTCTTACCCACCTTCTCGGCCATAGCCTCCTGTGTTAGCCCGCACTCCTCGATGAGACGCTGCATGCCGAGGGCTATCTCTATGGCATTGAGATCCTGACGCTGGATGTTCTCCACGAGAGCCATGGCGTGCAGATCTTCGTCTTCCACCTCGCGTATGTAGGCGGGTAGACGGTCTACGCCAGCCATCTGTGCAGCACGCCAACGACGCTCACCACTTATGATTGTATAGCGGCCATCGTTGCGTCGCTTGAGTGTTATTGGCTGTATGACGCCCAACTGTGCAATAGACTCCGATAGCTCTTTGAGAGCCTCCTCGTCGAACATGCTGCGTGGCTGTAGCGGGTTAGGCTCAATATCGGCAATGGCAATCTCGGCCATCTCAGACATGGGCTTAGACTGCTGTGTGGGGTTTGTCGTTCCAAATATGGCGTCGAGACCGCGCCCCAGACCTCTATTCTTCTGTGCTGTCATAGACTCTTACTTTTGCGTTGAAGGTTTTCTATTGCGCTTGAGAAACTCGCGCGCGAGGTTTAGGTAGTTTACAGCTCCTGTTGCCGAGGCGTCGTAGAGCATGATGGGCTTACCGTGAGAGGGGGCTTCGCCGAGGCGTATGTTACGCTGGATGATGGTCTCGTAGGCCATCTCTCCAAAGTGCTCGCGCACCTCGCCGACAACCTGATTGTTGAGCTTGTTGCGCATATACATCGTCAGTACAAAGCCCTCGATGGCAAGCTCGGGGTTTAGGCGGCTCTTGACCATCTTGATGGTGTTGAGCAGTTTGCTCAATCCCTCCAATGCTAAGTATTCGCACTGCACGGGGACAAGCACCGAGTCGGCAGCCGTGAGAATGTTCACGGTGGTGAAGCCGAGCGATGGTGAGCAATCGATAAAGATGTAGTCGTACTTATCGCGCACTGAGTCAACGATGCCTTTTACTATATGGTGGGCATTCTCCATAGTTGAGAGCTCTGTGTCGGCAGCAACGAGGTTGATAGACGAGGGCAACACCCATAGCTTCTTTATATCCTCCGAGTGGAGTATCACATCCTCGGCACGACACTCGCCCACGATGCACTCGTATATGCCCGCGAGGTTGATGTCGAAGCCTAAGCCCGACGTGGCATTTGCCTGTGGGTCGGCATCTATGAGTAGTACCTTCTTGCCGAGCAGAGCCACCGAGGCTGCTAAGTTTATGGCTGTTGTGGTCTTACCCACGCCACCCTTTTGATTTGCTAATGCGACAACTTTTGCCATCTTTACTATCTAAACAAATAATACGCGCAAAAATAGTAAATTTTATCGGATTTAAGCCTTCGATTCTTGAAAATTATATATCTTTGTTTGATTTTTGTTGCGCGGCATGACCTAAGATGTTGTCACGTAGTTTACATAGCGCAAATTATACGAGTTGATTATGAGAGGATTTGTTAAAAACATACTTCTATTAGCCATCTTTATTGTGCTCTTCTGTCTGTCGCAACTGGCCGTAGGTATCGTTGCGCTGAAGCTTAATGGCGGCGTGGTTACCGACTTCAGCTATATGTGCGTCTACTTCTTCTCGATGCTCGTCTGCTACCTCGTTGCCTCTTTTATCGAACGTCAGACGTTTGGGCGTATTACGCCGATAGATAACTCTAAGCGAGGCTTTAATCCTGTGACAATACTTACGGGTGTGATACTCCTTGTGGCTATATCTATCGCCTTAACGCCTCTGGCTGAGATGCTGCCTGCGGATAGTAGGTCGTTTCCAGAGGGAACATTTACACTCATAAGCATCGTCATCCTCGCCCCTATTTTTGAGGAGATGATCTTCCGCGGACGATTGTATAATATCTTCCACCATAATGGCTCGCCACTTACCTCTGCCTCGCTCTCGGCCTTGGCCTTTGGCATCGTACACCTCGAGCCTATAGTTATCATCGAGGCACTTATTGTAGGTGTTGTCTTTAGCTATTTCTATATCGTACGACGCTCGATTATTGCCCCCATCATCTTACACATGTGCAATAATGCCTTGGCTTACGCACTACTCGTATTGTCTTATCGCGATGAGTCGCTCTTAAACCTCTTTGGCGAAGGTCTTGCCCCCACAATTGCATATATTGTTAGTGTGCTGATTATCATACTCTCTGCCGTTATAATTATTCGTCGTCTGCTTATTGAGCGCCGCAATGAGCGTAGGGTAGTACCCGATGAGGAAGAGATTGATGAGTAGTGTATCAATAATAATAGAGCCGTTGCAGTTTGCTGCAACGGCTCTATTATTATTGATACACTCTTAGAGTAAAGCCTCAATCTTAGCCTTGAGCTGGTCCTTGGTAGCTGCGCCTACGTGCTTGTCTACCTGCTTGCCATCCTTCAAGAATACGATGGTGGGAACGTTGCGTACCATGAACTGAGCAGCTACATCGTCACCCTCTTCTACATCACACTTGCCGATAACAACCTTGCCGTCGTACTCCTCTGCGAGCTCGTCGATGATAGGTGCTACCATGCGGCAGGGACCACACCATGTAGCCCAGAAGTCGATAACCACGGGAAGACCCTGACCCAATACCTCATTGTAATTCTCATTGTTGATTTTCAATGCCATAGTTGTAATGTTTTAAAGTTATACGTTAATAAAATAGTTGAGTTCGTTGTTGTTTAGGAAGTCCATGAAATCTGCTGTCGGGGCAATATGGAACTTCTTAGAGCTGAGCTTAAGGCGCACATCATCCTGTCTGTCGACAATGGTAAATTGCAAAGTCGTCTTGCCAGGGTTGTTTTCTACAGCCTCTAAAAGCATATCTGTGAGCGTAGAGCACAACTCGTGAATGTCGAGTTCGATACGTATAGATGAGATGCTCTCGGCTACCTCTGCGAGGTGTTGGATAGAGAGTATCTTATACTCCAACTCGCCATCCTCTTTACCGAAGCGAGGTTGTACGCGTCCCTTGATAAATAGGAAGTTGTTCACCTCGATCATAAGGCCAAACTGTTGGTAGTCCTTGCTAAAGAGCGTAAACTCGTGTTGCGTATTGTAGTCCTCGAGCACAAAACGAGCGTAGCGACGGCCATCCTTAGTTGTAAGGGGCGTCACCGAGGTGACAACACCCGCCACGGCAATATCCTTGCCGTTAAGTAGTGTGAGGCTCGCGAGCTCGCCGAGCTCCATCTGACACATCTTCTTAAGTATGAAGTCGAAGCGCTCAAGAGGGTGTGCCGAGAGGTATAGGCCGATGACCTCCTTCTCCTTGTTTAGTACCACAATATTATTCCAATCCTCCGCCACGGGCACGCGGGGTGGTTGTATGTCGCTGCTGCCACCCTCGGAGAACATGCCGAAGAGGCTCTGCTGGGCATCGTTCTTATCCTGCTGTACACGCTGGCCGTAGCGCACCAACAGGTCGAGGAACTGAACGCCATTCTGGTCCTCGGCAAAGAAACGCGAGCGGTTGAAGTCAATGAGCGAGTCGAAGCCGCCCGAGTAGGCAATATTCTCGAGGCACTTGCGGTTGACGACCGAGTAGTTCACCCTCTCCATAAAGTCGTAGATGGATTTGTACGGGCCATTAGCCTTGCGCTCCTTGACGATAGACTCCGAGGCTGCCTCGCCAACACCCTTGATGGCAGCAAGGCCGAAGCGTACATCGCCCTGCTTGTTTGTCGAGAATCGAAGCATCGACTCATTAACATCAGGACCAAGGACGGCGATGCCCATATTTTTACACTCGGTCATGTAGACCGTCACCTGCTTAATATCGCTGAGGTTGCGGCTTAGTACCGTAGCCATATACTCCGATGGGAAGTGCGCCTTGATATATGCTGTCTGGTATGCCACCCATGAGTAGCATGTGGCGTGCGACTTATTGAAGGCATACGAGGCGAACTTCTCCCAGTCTGCCCATATCTTCTCCAAGACCTTCTCATCGTGGCCGTTAGACTTACCGCCAGCAATAAACTTGGGCTTTAGCTCGTCAAGCTTCGACTTAATCTTCTTACCCATAGCCTTACGCAGCGTATCCGACTCACCGCGTGTGAAATTGCCCAGCAAGCGCGAGAGAAGCATGACCTGCTCCTGATATACGGTGATGCCGTAGGTATCCTTCAGGTAGCGCTCCATGATGGGTATGTCGTAGACAATGGGTTTGCGTCCATGTTTACGATCGATAAAGTCTGGGATGTAGTCCATAGGCCCTGGGCGGTAGAGGGCATTCATCGCGATGAGATCTTCGAAGGTCGAGGGTTGCAACTCGCGCAGATACTTCTGCATGCCAGGCGACTCGAACTGGAACGTACCCACGGTGCGACCAGCACAATATAGCTCGTATGTCTTCTTATCGTCGATAGGTATGGTGTCTGGGTCGATCTTTATGCCGTGAGTCTCCTCGACGGTGGCCACGGCATCTTTGATGATAGAGAGGGTCTTCAGTCCGAGGAAGTCCATCTTAATGAGTCCCGTATCTTCAATAACAGCACCCTCATACTGCGTTACAAGCATGTTCTCGCCCGTCTCCTTATCTGTGGCTATGCTCACGGGTACCCAGTCGGTGATGTCGTCACGACAGATAATCGTGCCACAAGCGTGTACGCCCGTACCACGAATATTTCCCTCAAGCATCTTGGCATACTTTATGGTATCGCGCATGATGGGATCAGTCGACTCCTCTGCCTCCTTCAGCTCGGGCACGGCCATTATGGCGTTCTTGAGGTTTATTTTTAGGAGCTTGTCTCTGTCGTTGGGGTCGGGAATACGGTCGGGTATCCACTTACACAGCTGGTTGGCCTGAGCGAGCGGGAGCTTCTGCACGCGCGCCACATCCTTCAAGGCCATCTTCGTGGCCATCGTACCGTAGGTGATGATGTGCGCCACCTTCTCCTTGCCATACTTTTGTGTCACCCAGTTGAGCACACGGCCACGGCCGTCATCGTCGAAGTCGATGTCGATATCGGGCAGCGAGATACGGTCGGGGTTTAGGAAACGCTCGAACAGCAGGTCGTACTTGATGGGGTCTATCTGTGTGATACCCAGGCAGTAGGCTACGGCCGAGCCTGCCGCCGAACCACGACCAGGGCCTACCGATACGTCGAGCTCCTCGCGCGCTGCGCGTATGAAGTCCTGCACGATGAGGAAGTAACCAGGAAAACCCATAGTCTTCATTATGTGCAGCTCGAACTTTAGGCGTGTCTCGGTCTCCTCGTCTAAGACATCGCCGTAGCGCTTATGTGCGCCATCCATGGCTAGCTTAGCGAGGTAGTCTGCTTCAAGCTTTATACGATATAATTTGTCGTAACCTCCTAATTTATCAATCTTTTTGCGAGCCTCAGACTCCTCCATCACGACGTTGCCATTCTCGTCGCGCGTGAACTCGTTAAATATATCCTGCTCAGTATATTTTTGGCGGTAGCCCTCCTCCGTGCCGAACTCCTCAAGGATGGCGAAGGTGGGCATGATGGGGGAGTGGTCTATGGAGTAGCTCTCCACCTTATTACACACCTCAACGGTATTATCTAACGCCTCAGGAACGTAGTCGAAGATGGCATTCATCTCGGCTGTCGTCTTCATCCACTCCTGCTTGGAGTAGAGCATACGCTTAGGATCGTCCAAGTCCTTGCCTGTGCCTAAGCATATCAGTCGGTCGTGAGCCTCGGCATCCTCCTCGTTGACGAAGTGTACGTCGTTGGTACATACGAGCTTCACACCATGCTTATGGGCGTAGTCAACAAGAAACTCATTGACCTTAAGCTGCTCGCCGTATGCCTCATGATTGGCGCGCTCGACGGTGGCCTTGTGGAGCTGAAGTTCTAAGTAGTAGTCGTCGCCAAAGATGCTACGATGCCACTCTATGGCTGCTGCAGCATCCTCAAATCGCTCCTCGCGAATAAGGCGTGGCACCTCACCACCAATACATGCCGAACAACAGATAAGCCCCTCGTGATATTTCTCCAACTCTACACGATCGGTACGTGGACGGCCATAGAACCCCTCAGTATAGCCCTTAGATACTATCTTGATGAGGTTTTTGTAACCCTGCTCGTTCTTAGCAAGGAGGATTAGGTGGTAGCCACTCTGGTCGCCAGTGCCCTTATCCTTGTTAAAGAGGCGACGGCGAGCAACATACACCTCGCTACCAATGATACCCTTGAAGTCAGCCTTAGGTATAGCATCCAACTCCAAGCGTGCCTTGGCTAAGGCTGCACCAGCATCCTCGCCCTTTTCAGCGTCCGAGGCTGTGCCATTCTCGAGGCGCTCAACAAGCCCTTGTAGCGCCTTGATCTTATCCTTACGTGCAGAGTTCTTCTTTTTGATGTAGTTGAAAAACTCCTTTACGCCGAACATTGAGCCATGGTCGGTGAGCGCTATGCCAGGCATACCGTCTGCAATGGCCTTATCGACAAGTTTTGTGATGCTTGCCTGGCCATCCAATAGCGAATATTGGCTGTGAATATGTAGATGTACAAACTGTCGCATAGGTAGTCTTTCGTAGTATAGTGTTTCAGCGTACAAATATAACTATAATTTTTCGTATATTTTTCGTCTATAGATTTTCTTTTTAAGAAAATAATGCTTACCTTTACATAAACTATTATGGTTATGGGGAATACATCTAATTTTTCAGAATCATTGGTTGTCCTTCAGACGTATGACAACACAATGCAGGCAGAGATTGCCAAGTCGATGTTAGAGAGTGCTGGCATCTATGCGGTTCTCCATGGTGAGTATATGTCGTCTATCTACGCTGCTGTCGCCTTTCCTGTGCGACTAATGGTCAAACCCGAGGATGTGGAGGAGGCACGTAATATACTCTCTGAGCGATAAAGAAAAGATGGAGGGCTGCTTTGCTCTCCATCTTTTTTCTTGAGTTTTAGGTAATGATGCAAAAAGTGGCGCTTTTTGACATCTAAATTAAGGGCGAGAGATGCAGAATTTCTCGCCCTATTTTTTCGCAGCTTTCCCCTCGTTACTTTGAAGAAAAAGATACCACTTGACAAAGTCCTTAAAAT
>JAFUPR010000021.1 GCA_017481145.1 Alistipes sp.
AACTGTCGAAATAATCTCTCGACAGTCTGTTTAGGTCTCATTTTTGACCATTAAACAATTTTACCCCCTCTCGCAGGTCTCTTTTTGACCATTAAGCCTATAATTGCGATAAAAAAACAAAAGCGGTGACTTACAAAGTCACCTGCTAACAAAACTATGTCGGGATACCGGGATTCGAACCCGGGACCTCCAACTCCCGAAGCTGGCGCGCTAACCGGACTGCGCTACATCCCGAACAAATGAATCCTTCACCATACCTTACGTATAAGGGCCTTCCGTATGGTCGGCCCTTAGTGTCGGGATACCAGGATTCGAACCTGGGACCCCCTGCTCCCAAAGCAGGTGCGCTAACCGGACTGCGCTACATCCCGAGTTGGTGGCTTAGAATTTGCGTGGCAAAGATAAACAGAAAAAATCAATATGCCAAACAAATGTGAGTTTTTGTTTGCTTTTTTTCTTTTGCCATAAAAGATAAGGAGCCGATAGCTCGACTCCTTACCTTATATATTACATACAATTACTTGGTACTCCAAGTGCCACCACCATTATCCCAGGTGCCGTCTTTTACAGTATAGAGGTTTGTTCCATCAGTTGGAACTGTAAGGTCGCCTGTCTGATTCCACTTGTTATTCCAGTTGTTGTCTGTTGTGTTAGGATTCATTCGGCAGAAGATGATGTTTGCCTGAAGGTTAGACTTAAGTACCTCATAGATACCATCGCCATCACTGTCAGTCATATTATACCAAGTCTCTGAACCAGAGAAATTTTTAGTCCACGTGTAAACAGCAAAACGGGCGTTGTCCGCCTTCCAGTTGCTGTTGGGCTTGAGGTAGATGTAGGGGTCAGCCTCGGTTGTTACGCTAAGTGCAGCAGCCTCAGAGTTGAGTGAGAACTTATCATCGGCATTAGCAATGGCCTATACGGTGAAATTGTATGTAGTAGCATACTTACCAGCGTATGAATACTTTGTCTCCGTGCCATCATATACCACCTCGCCATCAAGGGTTACAACATACGACACAGCGTTATTATTAGTATCCCATGTTAGTGTGATGTTTTTGTAATCAGATATCGCTGATGTAACCTCGGGAGTAGCAAGCTTTACGGGCTCAGCCTCGGTAGTAGCTGTCACCATTGCGGGCTCAGATGCAGCAAATCGCTTCTCGTCGTCAGCGACTGCCACCACAGTAAAGGTGTATTCAGTGACATACTCGCCTTCGAAGAGGTATGAACACTCCTCGGTGAATACGGGCTCATGTGTACCTACGGTGATAGAGTATCGTGTTGCGTTCTCAACAGCCTCCCACTCAAGGGTGATTTTGTCTAAGTCGGGTGTAGCTGTAACTTTGGGTGTTGCAAGCACCTCGGGCTCGGTGAAGACGATAGACTCGCCATCAACCGTAACGTCAGATGTGCCCTCATAGCGGATACCACCCAACCAAGCGCCGAAGCTCTCGGGAGCAACGTATGAAGTCTCAGCCTGAGCGAAGGTGTTACCCTCGAGGGTGCAACCCACAATTGCGAGGTTCTTGCCACTGCCGTGGAAGGCACCTACGAACTCGGCATTTGCACGCTTAGCTTCATTTGCTGAGTTGATAGCGTCGATCTGGCAGTTCTTCACAGCGCAACCCTCGATGGTGGTGTTAGGCACGATGTAGCCGATAAGACCACCAACGCAACCACCATCCTCGGTGCTACGTGTGTATACCTTGGTGCTCTCTACTGAGCAGTTCTTGACGGTCAAGGGGTAGTTCTCGGCAGCGTTACCGATAAGACCACCAACCTTATTGATACCCTCAACCTCACAGTTGATAACCGTCACATTCTCGATGTGACATGTAGCAAGTGTCGAGCCTGCAAGAGCACCAGCGTAGAAGTCACCGCCAGTGTATGCACGTGTATTGGCATTAGGAGCGATAACGGCATCCTTGATGATGAGGTTCTTAACGGTGGCAGTGTGAAGAATACCGAAGAGACCTGCGTTCTTGCCATCCGACGATGTGAAGTTGGCGATAGTGTGGCCATTACCATCGAAAGTAAATGGTGAGCCACCCTTTTCGACAGCATTATTAGGAGTGATCTCGTAGCCACCAAGGTCTACATCCTTCTGGAGGCTAATATTCATGCCACGGTAGTCCGAAGTGAGAAGCGTTGCAAGCTGGCCAGGCGTCGTAATCTCGATAACACCATCAGCATTAGCGGCGGGAAGAGCCTCATACTTGCCATCCCATACGCGTACAATCCAGTCCTCGTCATCCTCCTTATTCTCGAAGTTGTCGTCGATGCGAATCTCAAACTCGGTAGATGTAGTCAGAAGGCTACCAATGATAGTTGTGAGGTGGTTGCGCTTCAGAGGTATCTGCGTGTTGAAGTCGTGCTCGCGAACTGTGCGGTTCTGCTGGTCAGTAACTTTGAGTGTGAAGTTAACCTCCTGAGCACCATCCAACTGAGGCTGTGCAAAGATGTAGTCGGCAAAGAGTGTCTGGTTCTGTGCCTTGCTGTCGTAACCCTCGGTGTAGGGGGCGTCCTTAGCAATGGTGTAGGTCTTATATACAATCTGCTCAACCGTCGTCTCAGTCTTACCAGTGATGGCGTTCAAAGAGACGAATGTGGGGTGGTTGTAGAAGGTTACATCTACCTTTGTGGGCGTTGTGCCAATGTTCACCTCGTCGATGTCGGTAGTTACAACGCGGAGCTTACCAAAGGGACGTGTAAGCTCAAGAGTCTGAGGAAGACCAGAGCCCGTGATAAGAAGGTCCTTCTGGATGAAGTAAGCATCCATGCACTCGTCCATAGGTGTGGGCAGTGCATTTATGCGTGTGATGTTCTTCAGGTCAGATGTGTTGTAGTTGAGGTCGGCGATAGCACGCTTCTGGTCGGGATCTGTGATCGCTGCGTTGCCATTTTCAACAAAGTCGGCCCATACGACGAACTTATAGTTGCGGTTAGGTATAAGGCGAAGCTCGAACGTCGTAGGCTCGTATTTGTCGTGAACATTTACATCGCGCTTCTTAACAGGTGTGTTGAGGTTAACATAGCCATCCGTTACGTCGTAAACCTCTAAGATGTAACGAACATCATAGCGTGCCCACTCGTCATCCGAGAAGTTGTCCACTGCGCCGAGCGCACTGTTCATGCCTGTTTCATTGCTACGTGTCTGCTCCAAGTCGGGAACAGCGATGCCGATAGTTACGTTTACAGCATCTTTTCCGGTGTAGTTCAACTCACCGCCATCGGTGAAGCACGATGTGAGTGCCACAGCGAAGAATGCTAATGCGAATAATAACTTTTTCATTGTAAATCAGTATTTTAGTTTATTTGTTTTTTAGTCTGCAATCTTCAGTTCGTATGCATGCGCGTGTGCTCGCATATATAGTCAGTTACAAAGGTAGCATATACGAACCAAATATCCAAATATTTAGTTGAGAAAATGTGAAAGTGTGAAAAATAACCCTTAGACGTAGCTTAGGCTATTAGAGTAGGTCGCCCTGTCGGTAGCCATTCTCAATCATCTGGCTAACAACCTTGTTGCGTATCTGGTCGGGACGCATGCCGCCGAGGGGTGAGTGGAGTAATAGGTGGCGTGGCGCTTCGGATGTAAAACGCTCAATGGCCGTGTCGGGACGCAGGCGTCGGATGATGTCGACAAGGAGCGAGGTGTATAGCTCGCAGGCATCGGGCGTGCTGAGTAGGAAGTTCGCAGGTTGGTGATGCCACTCTAGGGCGATGGGCGTATTGCGGTATATTTGCAGTTGGTGGAACTTTATAGTATTGAGGTTTAGGTTGTTAATATACGCAACGCTATTGATGATGTCGTCGTAGCTCTCGTTGGGGAGGCCGAGGATAAAGTGCGCGCCGACATCTACGCCTATGGCTTTGGTGCGTGCAATGGCGTCAATGGCGCTGGCGTAGGTGTGACCGCGATTTACGTGCTGGAGTGTGGCGTCATTGATGCTCTCGATACCATACTCTACAGCAACGTAATGATGTTGTCGCAAATCGGACAATAGTTGTAACTTTTCAGAATCGACGCAGTCGGGGCGTGTACCTATGATTATGCCCGATATTTTGGGGTGTGATAACGCCTCATTATAGAGCTCGCGGAGTCTTGATATTGGTGCATGAGAATTTGTTCCCGACTGAAAATAAGCTAAATATATATCACTCTCGCGTCGACGTTGTAGGTGAAAATCGATACCAAGCTCTATCTGCTTGGTGATGCTAGTAGTCTCACGACAGTAGGCTGGCGAAAATGCATCGTTCAAACAAAATGAACATCCGCCGTAAGCTATTGTCCCATCGCGATTCGGGCAGCTCAGCCCTGCGTCGATGGCGAGTTTCTGCACGCGGCCCCCGAGGCGACGACGCATCGCAGCCCCATAGTCGTTGTAGGGTAGTTGCTCGGGTGACATCGTTAGAGGTCCTCAAGGCGTGCTACGGGCGATACGTCGAGCGAGGAGAGCTCGCCCGCCATATAGCGGTAGTAGCCCGCCGTGGCTATCATGGCGGCATTGTCGGTGGTGAACTTCAGCTCGGGGAGGAATGTGCGCCAGCCACGGCGACGTCCCGCCTCGGTGATGCCGTTGCGAAGTCCTGAGTTTGCAGATACACCGCCAGCAATAGCTATATCCTTGATGTCCGTGGCTTTAGAGGCCTTGATGAGCTTGTCGAGGAGTATGTCGACGATGGTCTTCTGTAACGAGGCGCAGAGGTCGGCTTTGTTGTTCTCGACAAAGTTGGGATCCTCCTTTACGGCATCGCGCAATGTGTAGAGGAACGATGTTTTGAGTCCCGAGAATGAGTAGTCGAACTCACCCTCGACATGTGGCTTGGCAAACTTAAAGGCCTTATCGTTGCCCTCCTTGGCTAAACGGTCGATAATGGGGCCTCCTGGGTAGGGTAGTCCCATGACCTTGGCGCACTTGTCGAAGGCCTCACCTGCTGCATCGTCAATGGTTGTGCCTATAATCTCCATCTCGGTGGGCGAGTCCACGCGCACAATCTGAGTGTGTCCACCGCTAACGAGGAGGCAGAGGAATGGAAAGTCGGGGTGTGGTAGCTCCCTGTCGGGGAGGTCGACAAAGTGCGAAAGAATGTGCCCCTGGAGGTGGTTGACCTCCACTAAGGGTATGTTGCGGGCTATGGATAGTCCCTTGGCAAACGATACGCCTACGAGCAACGAGCCGAGGAGACCTGGGCCACGTGTGAAGGCTATGGCGTCGATCTTGTCGATGGTGACGCCCGCCTCCTTGAGTGCGGTGTCCACTACGGGGATGATATTCTGCTGATGGGCGCGCGAGGCGAGCTCGGGAATCACGCCGCCATACTTCTGGTGTACTGCCTGTGAGGCGATTACGTTGGATAGAAGCGTGCGGTTGCGGATGACTGCCGCCGAGGTGTCGTCGCACGACGACTCGATGCCGAGGATGGTAATGTCCATAATGGATAAGTTTATTCTGCTTTTTATGCCAATTTTTTTCTATGTCAATAGAAAAATTATTACTTTTGTAGGTTAATTGCTGTAAACTGCATAAGCTACAAAGGTCGTTTCAATGCGCAAAGGTATAAAAATATTGGCAAAGGTGGTATCGACAATCATATTGTTGTTGATATTTTTACCTGTGACCATAACCCTTGTGCTCAATATCGAGGCGGTGCAGAATGTAGTGGCAGATCGTGCCTCGAAGTTCGCAACCGACTACTTAGGCGTGCGTGTCAGCATTGACCACATAGATCTTGACCTCTTCTCGCGCGTGCGCGTCGAGGGCTTCTACGTCGAGGATGAGGAGCAGGATACGCTCCTATACGTCGAGCGAGTGCGAGCATCGATATCGAGCCTCAATATCAAGCGCGACGGTCTCTGCATATCGAAGGCCGAGGCTGATGGGGCTAAGCTCTTCCTAAAGGAGCTGGCTAATGGTGAGATAAACATCCGTCCCATCGTGCAGAAGATGCAGAACCCTAACAGCAAGGGTAACTTCCGACTATTTATCGACGATATAGATGCTCGCGACGTGGAGTTCCGCTTCGAACGCTTAATACACCGCGACCCCGAGTATGGCATTGACTACTATGATATGCAGTTCACCGACGTGGATGCTCGTGTTGAGGGACTCTCGGTGGTTAAGGGCGTCGTTGCGATGCACGTGGCAGCACTCTCGGGAAGAGAACGTAGTGGCTTTGTTATCGATAACATCAAGAGTGACCTTTACGTCAATAGGGGTGTGATACGCTTCGACGAGTTTAGCGCTACGACAGCGTCATCGTCGATATACGCCCCAAATGTAACGCTCAATGGTGCCGACTGGTCGCAGTATAAGCAATATATCGACAAGGTGTGGATGACGGGTAACGTCACCCGCTCGTCAATATCGACCTACGACCTCGGATATTTTGCCCCAGGGCTGAGAGAGTGGAATACGACCGTCAGAGATATAGATGCTACGTTTGATGGTGTGGTGCGCGACTTCGAGGGAGTGCTACACAGTGCAACGATAGGCAACGATAGCTATGCTTTGGGTACCTATCACATCATTGGCCTACCCGACTGGCGCACGTCGAATTATGTCATAGGCATAGAGCGTGTGCACGCTACGTCGGAGGATATAATAACACTCACCGACAATATACTACGTGAGCCACTGCCCGAGAGTGTCATCGGGATAATCAAGCGTACAGAGTGGGTAGATGCGCGTGCTACGTTTGGTGGCCGCTTGACGTCGTTCCGTGTGGTAGGTAATGTGTCTACGGGCGTAGGAGGTCTGTCGGGAGATGTCACTATGCGCAAGCTCCGTGATGGCGGCTTCGACACAAGCGGACATCTGCATACCAATGAACTCAACGTGGGACGTGCTCTGAATGTGAGCAACCTGCATGCGCTCAACTCGTCAGTTGTGCTGGAGGGAAAGATTGGCGGCATGGAGTCGGGAGGTGTTGCTGGAGCGGTTGATGTGAAGGTGGAGAGTGTGGGCTTTGGCAGCTACGTATATCGTGATATTGAGGGTGTGGGACATATTAACGGCAAGAGCTACTATGCCGAGGTTAACTCCCTCGACCCGAACCTCGAGTTTGGACTCTTCGCAAACATAGACATGGAGAGCGATGTGCCCCAGTATGCGCTATCGTTGCAGCTCGACCGTGCCGACCTGCATGCCATAGGCCTTAATCGTCGTGACTCGGTGTCGGTGCTCTCGGCAAATGTGGGTGCTGAACTAGCAGGACGTACGCTCGATGATATTGACGGTGACATAAGTATAGCCGATGGTGAGTACCACTACCCTGGAGGCATCCTCGACCTCGACCGTATGCGCGTGGCTATCGAGGCGAACCATCGCCAGAAGCTCGTACGTGCCGAGTCGGAGTATTTTACGCTCGACTATCATAGCCACTCTACCTATCGCGATGTGTACGACTATGTATACAACTCGTTGAAGACGTACGTGCCGTTGCTATACGACAATGGCTCGAGTAGGAATGTGGGTGCGGATGTGGTCAATACGCCGAGTGACTATACGGCCATAACATTCGAGGCGGGTGAGACGATAAACGAGCTCTTGGATGCTGTGGCTGGTGGCTTAGTCATGGCTCCCGATACGGAGATGGGTATCATGTTCAACCCCAAGAGTAACAACCTGTCGTTGCGCGGCTCGTCGGAGGCGCTCGAGTACTCGGGTGTGATTTTAGCAAATGCCGAATGGAACATCAACAATAATAGCGTCGACTCGCTATCTATGCGTGTGAAGTCGTCGGGTGTATATATCGGCGCGCGCCCCTTCATGCCCAACTTCAATCTCGTTGGTGGTGCTCGCGAGAACCGAATAAGTATAACGGCGGGATTCAAGCAGGAGGGTGGTAGTGTGAATAACTCGGCAATGTTGGGCTTAAGTGCTAAGTTTAGCCGCAATGCTGAGACCAATCGCCGTTCGGTACATATCGATATATCGCCCTCGCACTTTACCAACTCTACGCAGCAGTGGAAGCTCTTCTCGCGAGGTATAGATATCGATTCTACGCGTATAAGCGTTCGAGACCTACATATTGCGCGTCCCGACCAGCAGCTCGTAATCAACGGTGTGGCCTCGCGCGAACGCAGTGACTCGATACGTCTTACGCTCAATAATTTCGATATATCGCCACTCTCGGCGCTGATAAATCGCTGGGGCTATAACGTCGGAGGTATATCTAACGGTTATGCTACGGTTAAGTCGGCGCTCAACAACCCCGAGATTGAGGCGAGCATCGACCTCGATAGCATCGATGTTAATGGCATCAAGGCACCTCCGCAGGAGATAACCTCGAATTGGGATTTTGAGGCCAACCGTGCGCGTGTGATTATCCGCGACCGTGAGTCGCGCGATACGGTGATACGTGGCTACTATCAGCCGCAGGGTAACCGCTACTGGGCACAAGCACGCATGCGTAACATCAAGCTCGAGTTGATATCACCCTTCCTCAAGGGCATAATATCGGATATTGAGGGCGATGCTAACATCCTTGCCGAGATTAGGGGTGCGGGTCGTCAGGCTACGCTCAGTGGTGCTGCTACGGTCGACTCGATAGGTGCTACGGTCGACTACACCAAGGTGCGTTACACAGCACCCTTTGCGCGTCTATCTATCGACAGCAACCATATCACGGCGGAGCGCGTGCCTGTCTATGACCCCGAGGGACACATGGGACACTACTCGATGGATATATCTCTCGACCATCTGTCGAATATTACTTACGATATAGATATCGACGCAAACGAGATGCTCGTGCTTGATACGGATACGAAGGATAACGACCTCTTCTATGGCCATGTCTACGCCTCGGGCACAGCATCGTTCCGTGGCGACAAGCGAGGTATTAAGATGGATATTGAGGGTACGAGCGTCGAGAACTCGAAGTTCTTCATGCCGCTGCTGGGTAAGGAGGATGTGTCGTATGCCGACTTTGTGAAGTTTAAGGAGAGCGACGTCGAGAGCGTCGACTCAACATTCCTCACTCGTCGCATGATGGCCTACGAGCGTAAGACGAGGGCGATGAACGCATCGGGTGGTATGATGGATATAGACATGACGCTCAACGTGCTGCCTAACATAGAGATGCAGCTGGTTATCGACCCTACGGTGGGCGACGTCATCAAGGGTAAGGGCTCGGGACAGCTCAATATGCACATTGTACCCAAGGCCAATATCTTCGAGATGCGTGGTGATGTGCAGATAACCGAGGGAACCTACCTCTTCACGCTGCAAAATATCATCAATAAGCTCTTTACCGTCGTGCCAGGCTCGTCTATACACTGGACGGGAGAGCCGCTGGGTGCTACGCTTAATATCGATGCGGTCTATAGCACCAAGGCGTCGTTACGCCCGCTGTTAGGCAGTTCGGTGCAGGGCATTGATACGTCACGTGCCGTACCCGTGGATTGTTACATCAAACTCACCGACGAGCTTATGAAGCCGACGGTCACGTTTGACGTTCAAGTGCCGAATGTCGCCCCCGAGATACAGACGGTGATACAGTCGACGCTTAACGACCAGCAGGCCATAGCCACGCAGATGTTCTGGTTGCTGGCGGCAAATAGCTTCTCGGCCGAGGATACGGGGGCTATGGGTGCTTCGCTCTCTGCAACTACGGGCTTTGAGCTTCTCTCCAACCAGCTGAGCAACTGGCTCTCGGGCGATAACTACAATATCGTGCTACGCTACCGTCCACGTACGGAGCTCACGGGCGACGAGGTAGACTTCGGCTTCTCGAAGAGCTGGCTCGACGACCGTCTTATCGTAGAGCTGGAGGGCGGTTATCTCTCGGATGCCTCGCTTCAGGCGACGGAGAATGCCTCTAACTTCGTTGGTGAGGCATTCATCACGTGGCTCATAGACCCCGAGGGTACGTTCCGTTTCCGTGGCTTCACGCAGACCATCGACCGCTATGGTGAGAACCAGGGTATGCAGGAGTCGGGCGTGGGACTCTACTATAGTGAGAGCTTCAACCGATTTAAGGATCTGTGGGTGAGCATACGCGAGCACTTTGTGCGTCGTGATAGCCTCGGTCGCGAGATCTCGCGCAAGGAGTATCGCGCAATAAAGAGCGCGGAGAAGAGCGCAAGAGGCAATAAACGTGATTCGGAAAACGCTAATAAGAGTAAGACAAAGGATAAAAGTAATAATAATCAATAAACTTAAACATTTCAAAACGCTATGATTAACAATGTAAATGCTATCCCCGCAGTGGAGAACGGTGCTCTTGAGCAGACAGATTCGATTGCTATGGCCGAGGAGGCCTTGCGTCAGGCTGGTGATACAGCCGATAAGGTGTCAGTAGGCCTCTGGGAGCTATTCACCAGTGGTGGATGGCTTATGTGGGTGCTCGTTGCACTCGCTGCCGTGATGATCTTCATCTTCGTTGAGCGCTTCATCGCCATTCGTAAGGCTACGCGCATAGACAACAACTTCATGAACCGCATACGCGACTATATCTCGGAGGGTAACATCAATGCCGCTATTGACCTATGTCGTCGTACCGACTCGCCCGTAGCGCGCATGGTCGAGAAGGGTATCGAGCGTATCGGTCGTCCTATGGGTGATATACAGACTGCTATCGAGAATGTGGCTAACGTCGAGGTCGCTAAGCTTGAGACTGGCCTACCATGGTTGGCATCTATCTCGGGTGGCGCTCCTATGATTGGTTTCTTGGGTACGGTTGTAGGTATGGTGGAGGTCTTCATCAACATGTCGGCTAATACGTCGGGTGCTATTGAGTTGTCGACGCTCTCGGGAGGTATGTATGTGGCGATGGTGACTACCGTAGGTGGTCTTATTGTCGGTATCCCCGCCTACTTCGGCCATAACTACCTCGTGGCACGCATCGAGAAACTTATATTTAGAATGGAGGCTACGACGATTGCCTTTATGGATATCCTTAACCAGCCCGTACAAAAATAAGTTGAGCTATGGCAATAAAGCGAAGTTCTAAAGTAGATTCGTCGTTCTCGGCATCGTCGATGACCGACCTTATCTTCTTGTTGTTGGTGTTCTTTATCTTGGCTACGACGCTTATAAACCCCAACAATGCTGTTAAGTTGACGTTGCCGTCGTCGTCGAGCGAGGAGGGTGACCCCTCGGTCATCGCCCTCTCGGTTGTGGGTGATACGACGAGCCCCTCGGGCTATAGATACTACATCAACAGCGACGAGGAGTATACCGCCGTTACGGAGGTTGCCACCGCGCTTGGTGTTCACTATGCCGAGTATGAGGGTCGTCCCGTCGAGGAGCGTCCCTACATATCGTTGCGCTGCGACGAGAAGGTTACGGTCGATGCGTTGGTCGAGATTATCGACCTTACACGTGAGAAGGATTATAAAATGGTGCTGGCAACCAAGGAGAAGAGATAATGGAGTATTACGATCCTATAGATCACTCGTCGAAGCGTTATGCCGCCGTCATCACGGCTGTGGTTATGCTCGGTGTTGTGTTGTTCCTCAGCCTCATCGAGGTGGAGTTGGGCTCTCAGAGTAGGGTAGCTCCACCCTTGGAGATACTCTTCGAGGAGGAGATCCCCCAGGAGCAGCCTAAGCGTGTGCCACAGCAGAGTGCCCCCACTGACCAGCGTCGCGACCTGCGACCTGCTCATGTCGAGGAGGCAACGAGTGAGGCGAGCAACCAAACTTCGGGTGAGGCTGAGCGTACCGAGACGGTCAACCCCAATGCGCTCTTTAAGCCCACGGTAGGTAATAGCGCCGAGAGCGTGCCTACGGGCAACCGCCTTGCCCCCGATGGAGAAGAGGAGCGCAACCGCGGCGAGGGTACGGGCTACAACCTTCAGGGTACTGACCAGCTCGATGCTGGTCTCCAGGGGCGAGGTCTCAGAGAGGGACTGCCTAAGCCTGCTACGCGCTATAATACGGCGGGTAGGGTTGTGGTCTACGTGACCATCGATAGCGATGGTAATGTGCTCACGGCAAACGTAGACCTTGATGGCACGACAACCTCTGATGCTACGTTACGACGCTTGGCTGTTGAGGCTGCTAAGAAGGCTAAGTTCAAGCCGAGTAGTCGCACGGAGCAGGGAGGTAAGATTACATACGACTTTAAGTTGCACTAATGGATGAAGAGGTCATTTATACTCGTCGTCGCTACCATCGTGACGGCTCTTGGTGGATATGTATTGGCGCAAAGCCCTGCGGGTGCAGATATAGAGTTCCAGACTAAGGTTGTGGATCTCGGCACGCTGTGGCAGGATGATCCTAAGCAGGTTGTTCGCCTTCAGTACACCAATACGGGCGATGTGCCGTTGGTTGTCACGGAGGTGCGCACGTCGTGCTCATGCACTACAGTGCGTTACGACCGAGGTAAGGTCATGCCAGGCGAACGTGGCGTGCTCAATGTGACGATGGATCCGTCGAAGGCTCCCGAGGGTAGCTTCTACCGCGTGTTGCAGGTCTACTCTACGGCGCGTAGCGGCGTGCAACATATTACGTTAAAGGCCGAGATTGAAAATTAAGCGAGGCCATATAAATTAAAACTTATGGAGATTAAATGTGTAGTTTTTAATCCCTTTCGCGAGAATACCTATCTCGTCTGGGATGATACTAAGGAGTGCATCGTCGTTGATGCAGGAAATATGAATGAGGGCGAGAATCGTATCCTTGGCGAGATGATAGAGTCGCGTGGCTTACGCCCTGTTATGGCTGTCAATACCCACGGACACTTCGACCATGTGGGTGGTGTTAAGTGGCTCAAGGATACCTATGGCGCTCAGTTTGCCTGCTCCGCGAAGGATGCCTTCCTTATTGAGAGTACGTCGGGAGGTATGATGTATGGCCTCAAGTGCAATGAGGTGCCACCTATCGACCTCGACCTTGACGCTGTCGAGAGCATCAAGTTTGGTAATACGGAGTTGCGTGTCATCAAAACCCCAGGCCATACTCCTGGTCATGTGTCGCTCTATGCTGCCGAGGCTAAGGCCCTATTTACGGGCGATACGCTCTTTCGCGAGAGCATAGGTCGTACCGACCTCCCAGGTGGCGACTACTCGTGGATCATGAAGTCTATCCTCGAGGAGATAGTGCCCCTTGGCGACGATGTGACGATATACCCAGGCCATGAGAGGGAGTCGACCATAGGCCATGAGGTGCTGTATAACCCCTTTATCGTCGAGGTGTTAAATAACGAGGTTAACTATAAGGGTTAGGCTATGCGTATAGATATTATCACCGTTGTCCCCGAGTTGTTGGCTTCGCCGCTGAATGAGTCTATCCTGAAGCGTGCGCAGGAGTCGGGACATGCCGAGATTTATGTGCATAACCTCCGCGACTATACCGACGACAAGCGTCGCACTGTCGACGACTACCCCTTTGGTGGCGAGGCAGGCATGGTGATGAAGATTGAGCCTGTCTATCGCTGCATAGAGAAGCTTAAGTCGGAGCGCGACTACGATGAGATAATCTTCACCTCGCCCGACGGCATCACCTACAACCAGCATGAGGCAAACCGCCTCTCGTTGATGAAGAATATCATCATCCTCTGTGGCCACTATAAGGGTATCGACTACCGCATCCGCGAGCACCTCATCACGCGCGAGATATCTATTGGTGACTATGTCCTTACGGGTGGTGAGCTTGCGGCATGTGTCATCGCCGACTCTGTCGTGCGCATCATCCCAGGGGCTATCGGCGACGAGGCCTCGGCACTCACCGACTGCTTCCAAGATAACCTCCTCGCCCCGCCCGTATATACACGTCCTGCGGAGTTTAACGGCTGGAAGGTGCCCGACGTGTTACTCTCGGGCAACTTCGCGGAGATAGAGAAGTGGCAGGATAACGAAGCTTATATGCGAACAAAACTGCTTCGCCCCGATTTGCTTAATGAGTAGACAAATACTGCGACCCACGGGTCGCAGTATTTGTCTATATGGTGAGCTATTTTATATCGAAGTTTAGGAGCGTGTGGTCGCCTATGGTGAGGCGGTAGTTGTCGCCCGCCTTGACCTCGAACTCCGCAGGCGAGCCTAAGAATATAAGGTCGCCGATGCGTAGTGTCATGCACTCCGAGAGGTGCGAAACGATGCTCTCGGGCGTGAAGCGCATATCGCCGAGGGTAATACGTGCGCACTCTTGGCCGTTGATATAAAATATAGCCCCCTCGAGCATAGCATCGCGAGATAGGGTGTCGAGCGAGAGTGCTGACGAGTGGTCGAAGCCAACGGCCTCGTCCCATGGCAGACCCTCGCGGCGTGCCTTGTCGAGCATATCTATAGCGGTGAAGGTCACACCACCCATGACGCCCTCGATGCAGCGTGGCGCGAAGCGCTCGCCTATGCACTTGGCCAGACGCGCAACTTTCAAGACGATATGTGGGGCAGCCACTACACGTCCTACGCCGTCGGGAATGTAGAAGGCGTCGTTGTTGCGCAAGAGCGCGGTGTCGGCCTTGAGATAGTATCGTGGCGTGGTGCCCGCCTCGTCGTAGCTATTTATTATCGTTATTAGTTTCATATTATCGAAGTGTTTTAACAATATCCTCAGCCACGCGCTCCGAGGCTCCCTCGCGGCCTATCATCTGGCGTAGCTCGTCGAAATCTCTAAGCATACGCTCCCTATCCCTGCCCTTGGGGAGTATCGCCGTAAGCTCCGCAGCTGCCTCCTCGGGCGGTAGCTTTGCGCGTACAAGCTCCCTTACGGCCTCACGGCCGAGGTTGATGTTCACAAGCGATATGTATGGTATGCGCAAAAAGTATGGTTTTAGCTTCTCGTAGAGCCATGGCACATGGTACAGTACCACCTCGGGGATGCCCATAAGGGCGGTTTCGAGTGTCGCCGTACCCGAGGTGACGATGGCGGCAACGCTGTGCGCGAGGGTATGCTGCGTGCGGTCGCACACATATTTTACCCCCGAGTCGCCTATATATCTATCATATAGTGCCTTGTCTATCCATGGCACTGCCGTGACGACAAACTGATACTCCGTGAAGCGGCGTGCGAGGGCTACCATGTCGGGGAGGTTGGCCTTAATCTCCGACACGCGGCTGCCAGCAAGGAGGGCGACTATGGGACGGCCGTCGAGGTGACACTCCGAACGAAATGCCTCGCTCGTGGGGAGCATGGCGCGGCGCTCGGCGATGTCGTCGGTGAGGGGGTTGCCGCAGAATATGGGCTCAATGCCGTGACCACGGAAGTAGTCGGTCTCGAAGGGGAAGATGGTGTACAGACGGTCGACATAACGGCGTAGGCACTTCACTCTGCGCTCCTTCCATGCCCACACCTTGGGGGCTTTGTAGTAGTACACTTTTATGCAACGCGCCTTTGCCCACTTGGCGATGCGTAGGTTGAAGGCGGGGTAGTCTATCAGAACGACCACGTCGGGGTTGAAAGCCTCGATGTCGCGCTTTGTATCGTCTATCTGTCGGAATATGGTGCGTAGGTTCATGACCACCTGCACGAAGCCGAAGAACGACATCTCCTTGTAGTGGTAGAGCATGTTGTCCTTGCCTCCTATTGCTGCCATGCTGTCGCCTCCCGAGAATCGGAACTCGGCCTTGGCGTCGTGGTTGCGTATGCCTCGCATCAGTTTGCTGCCGTGAAGGTCGCCCGAGGGCTCGCCAGCGATGATGTAATACTTCATAGTGTTGCTATTTTCTACAAAGGTATACTTTTATTTACAATTCTACTACTTCGTCGTCTCTTTTTCGCGGTAGGCGGCGGGTGAGCACCCTACGATACGTGCGAAATACTTGCCGAAGAAGGACTGCGACGGGAAGTTAAGGTCGTAGGCTATCTGCTTTATGCTCTTCGATGTGGATGTGAGCTGCGTGATAGCATCAAGCGTGACATACTTCTCTATCCACTCCGTAGCACTCTTGCCGCTGGTCTCCTTTACAACCGTCGATAGGTACTTGGGCGTGAGCCTCAAGATGTCGGCATAGTAGGCGAGATCGCGATGTTCGACATAGCTCTGCTCGACAAGGTGTATGAACGATGATGTTATCTCCGACTGGCGTGTTGTCGTCGTTGTTGTGGGCTCGTGGAGGAAGTGACCGAGGCCGAGGAAGAAGGCGCGCGTTAGGAGGTGTAGTATCTCCATGCGGTGGGGATTGCTCTCTATGGGTATGAGGCTCTCGCACATCGCTATGTAAGCCTCTAAGGATGTGCGTGCTCGGCCCTCGAGGTGTACATGAGGAGATGCCGCTACGATGCTCGCGATGTCGAAAGTGTTGCCTATGCCGAGCCCCGCCGTGAAGTCGTCAGACATTATAATATAGGTGGCGCTAAAGTCAGTGCTTGTATCTACGAACTCTGTTATCTGTCCAGGGAGCACCACGAAGTAGCTCCCCTCCCTGATGTCGTACGTAAGGGCATTTATACGACCTGTGGCATGCCCCGCGGTGCAGTATAGGGCGACAACTAAGGGACTACGATAGGGGTGGTTGGGCAGTATGGCAAACGAGGGGTTGCGGATTATGCCGAAGTCGTCGCCTATGCAGTATATCGCCCCTGTGTGTCCTGCGTCTACGTATGTTCGTAGCGTGTCTGATAGTGTTGTGCTCATTGGACTATTATTCTTATTTCGTTGGTCTAATACGCTTATTACACCACAAAAGTAGTATATATTGTCGTAATATGCAATATTAATCCGAATAATAGTCCAATCATTTAGCCTTTTGGCTCTTTGTTCGCGTTATGTTGTGCTCTATCTTTGCACCATGAAAGTTGAACAGATTAAAAAGGTACGATTATGGAGAAAAAGAAGAAGAGTTTGAAGGAGAGTGTTGTTAGCACGTATGTGGCTATTGAGAAGGGTGTTGTAGGTGGTTATAAGGCCATTGAGAATGGTGTTGTTGGTGGCTATAAGGCTGTGGAGAATGCCACGGTCGATGCCTACAAGTCTGTCGAGGATACCGCTGTACACATGGGTAAGAGCCTGATGGAGGAGTATAACAAGCAGAAGAACAAGTAACGAACACTCGTTTTATAGATTGATACGGTAGAGCGCCTTGCTGTTTCATCAGTTATCGTTTGGTTGCCCTATTAGACAGTAAAAAAACAGCACCCCGCGGGGTGCTGTTTTTTGTGTATTGATAATGACAGAACTTGATTACTCGTAGATAACAGTGTTCTGATCGAGCTTGCTGCCACCAACAAAGTCAGCAACATTTGCAGCTGCACCATCAAGCGTAGCTGTGCAGTTGATGATTGTCAAGGTCTTACCTGTACCCTCCATATCAATGAAGTTGGTCTTGCCGCTAACGAAGTTGAATGTACAATCCTTGATGGTTGTATTGGTATAGATGTTCAAACCGTTGTAACGTGAAGCATCATTACCGAAAGTACAGTTCTCAAATGTCATTGAGCCAGTTCCAGAGTATGCGTTAAAACCGTTAATCTCGCAGTTTCTGAAGATAACGTCACCGTTCATCTCGTCGAAGTGTATACCACGAAATGAGGTCTTAATCACACAATTCTCGAATACAGTGGTCTCGCCAGCCTTAGTATAGCACCAGCGAAGAGTCTCATGACCCTCAAAGGTACAATCCTTAAAATTACCATTGATTGTGCCAGATACTGCCTGACCACCATCGTTCTTGAAGGTAGCACCCTCAACAGTTGCACCCTTTATGTTCAAAGAAGATGTACCAGTAAATACAGTACCCTCCTCGCACTTGATGGTTACACCCTCAGCAATAGATGAAGCGGGGAATGAATACTCACCAGCCATAACCTTTACTGTGGCGCCCTCCTCAGCGATAGCCTCCTTAATATCCTCGACAGTGTTAACAATAGTGTTGCCATACTCATCCTCGAACTTAGCATTAGCGACGTTGCTTGTTACCAAAGTATCAACATTAGCAGGTGTCAAAGCTACACCATCGAATGTACAATCAACAAACACTACCTTAGCACGGGGATCCATCTCATAGCCAGCCTTGAACTCGCAACCAACGAATGTTGTAGGAGCGTAGGGACGGCAAAATGCATAACCCTGACCCTCACCAAATGAGCAGTTTGTGAACTTAACATCACCGATAGTTGCGGCGTATGATGTCCAGCCGTTGATAACGCAGTTAGTAGCCTCAAGACCGCTATTAGTACCCTGGTCGCAGCTGATTGTATAAACAGTGCCGTCAATTGTTACGTTCTCAAGATATACCTTACCATAATTATCGCTATTGTGGTTTACGAAGATACCACGCATACCACTATTGATAGTGATGTTCTTGATAGTACCACCAGTTGTGCTGATAGCAGAATCCCAAGTGCTCCAAGCGCTTACACCAAATGAGTTACCGTTACCATCGATAGTGCCACCATTTGTCTGGTTAACACCTGTCGTACCATATGCGTTTGATTCGCCCTCAGACTTTTTCATTGAGATGTCGTCACCTAAGACTACGTCGTTGCCACTCTTTACAGCCTCCTTGAAACCTGTACCTGTCTGAGCAACTGTGTTACCCTCCTCGTCGGTGTAGTTACCATTAGCGTTGATGGGGAATACAGCGTAGTTGTCAGCACCAGTAACTGTGTAAGTACCCTTGGGAGCCTCAGGTGTGACACCCTCCTCAAACTCGTTAGAGCACAAAGCAACGTGATATAAACCACCCTTTACAAGCTCATTGCCATTAAGAACAAGGTCGAAGTTACCATTATCAGCAGTCAAAGAACGTACTGTAATAGGAATATATGCAGCAAGGTTAGAGTTTTCAACTACCAAGCTATTGGTAGTACCATCAACACGTACGCCATAGCCAATTGCCTCAACTGTAGAGTTCTTCACGGAACAGTCAGTAGAGGTGCCGAATGAAATACCGCTCTTACCCTTAACCTCAACACCATCAACAATGATATTCTTACCACCTGTAGCCTGAAGCAATGAGTGTACATTTGTAGCCTTACAATCCTTGATTGTGATATTAAATGCCTGACGGAAACGAGCACCTACAACATCGAGATTATCAGTGCCAATGAACTCGCAGTTCTGAATGGTTACGTTGTGTGCATAACGCTCGGCAGAGGCAGTAGTATTAGAAGAGATGAAGTCACACTTGCCAGTAGCAACGAACTTAACATTCTCAATATTCAAGGTCTCAGCCTTATCATGGCGAGCTGCACCGTGAATATAGATGGTACCAGTGTAGTTCTTCTCAGCACCATCAACAACTACGTTAACGCCCTCACGCTGCTTGATGATTGCATCACCAGTGATATTGTCACCAAATACTACAGCGATGTCGCATGTGGCATTATTAGCCTGATACTCAATATTTGCCGCTGTGTTAACCATAACAACTGCTGTAGACTCTGTAGCTGTATTGTTCTCAAGAACGACCTTGTCATTAACCTTGCAACCAAGGATAGTGTCAACATAAGCAATCTCAGAACCATCGTACTCAGCTGTCTGATCAGCTACAACCTTCACCTTCTCAACAGTGTTGCCCGTAATAACAGCACCTGCGCTACCTGTAGCGGCACCTACGATACCACCAACCTTGCGGTAAGCAGTGATCTCAGCATTCTTAACCGAGCAATTCTTAACATAAGCAGCACCACCATCAGCTGAGAGGAAACCTACGATACCACCAACATTGTTAGCATCATCCTTCTCATAAGGAGTGACTACAACCTTAGCACCATCAACATGACAGTTCTCAACCTTCGTGCAAAGGCCATCACCTACGATAACACCAGCCTTGTAGTGACCATAGATCTCAGCATTCTTAACCGTAAGGTTCTTGATTGTACACATACCATCTGCGAAGAGACCTGCTGAAGCTGTACCACGCTCTGAAACGAGGAGATTGTAAATGGTGAAGTTGCCGCCATCGAACGTACCGAGGAAGTTACCAGTAGCACCGATAGGAGTCCAACGGTCGTTGTTAAGGTCGAGGTCATTTGAAAGCTTGAATGTCTCACCCTCGAAGGTGCGACCCTCAGCACGTGAGAGCGTGCCGTTTACAGCA
>JAFUPR010000022.1 GCA_017481145.1 Alistipes sp.
AGCAACCTGCGAAGCAAGACGTCCCAAAATCTCGTTCGTAGCGTCAATCACGAACCACTCCTTCTGAGCGTCCTCTGCCTTGACCGAGATAGTCTTGTAGCTCTTTGAATCCACTTTGTTAAAAGTTTAGTTAATACTTATTTTATTGTAATCCTTACCCGAAACACCTATTTCGGGCCTGCAAAGATACAAATTTTTCAACAGTTACAAATAACCACACAATCTTTTTTTTTAGTGAAATGGTCAAAAATTTACTAATCAACAAGTTAACATATTTCTACCGCGTAAAAAAATGGGAATGACTAAAAAACTTAGCCATCCCCAGCTTTCTAAGATATCTAATAAAAAGAGTTATTCTTAGTCGTAAGCACATTATCGTAGATTCAAGACAACAAGCGACTGCGACACAGAGGCAGATGTTCCACCTACGGCATATTCGCTGACGGGCGATGCACCGCGACGAGTGAAGGTCACAGCCTTGCGGAACACCTTACCCGCATTGTAGCCCTGGTCATAGATTACACCCGTAGCGGTCATAAGCTGGTCGTACGGTAGGTTGAGCAGAAGAGACTTCTGCTTGTAACCATTATTCTGCAGGTCCTGATAGAATATCTCATCGGGATAGGTAACCTCATCGGTAAGATCTTTATTATAGAATGCGAAGTAGAACTCCGAATAGTCACCCTCGAGAGTAACGCTCACGGGCACAATGCAACCGTCCGTATTGCTAAACTGTGTATATCCCGCCTCGCTCAGTGCCTTAGCATCAAAATACTTATCCCAGTTTACCGTGATAGAGACATTGGCATAGGTCTTCTCAAGCGTAGTAAACACCTCGCTGAAGCACACATCTGTAACGAACGCTCCAGTATCGTAGTCCATGATGACTACACCGAGCTTGTAGTCGGTCGTAGGACGAAGATCCTCAACCGTAGTCACCAGATCACCCTGGATAAGTCGCCACGACGAGAAGGCTGCCACATTACCCTCATAGTCGTTTGTAATAACATACTCAATGAACTCCTTGGCCATCTCCTCGGTGAAGTCGGCAGGATATACCTCATATAAGTAGTGATGTCCCTTATCTGAGGGTATCACCTGAATCCACACATTATCGTCAGCAGGCACGCAGAGCATATCGAACGTACAATCCTCGGGATCGCCCGAAGGTAAAGTAGTGAAGGGTATCGTCTGCATAGCAGTGGTCTGCACACCCGCCTTATTACCAAATACTAAGATGACATAATCAGTATTTGGGCGCATACGTCCATAGGTCTTAGCCCAGCCCCCCGAGAAGGTGTACTCGCTGACAAGAACGCTATAGTTGTCCATAATGTAGGTATAGATCTCCTCGTTAGTCATCCCCTCGATGTTGCTTGCGGTTACGGGGATAACTACATAGGGATCATCGTTCGTAGTCTTCATCTCGACAGAGACTGACGACTGGGTAATCTCCGTTATCTCGAGCGTGATGACATTGTCCGAGAGCTCAGCTGCGGGCGTGGTGTACTCCGCCGTAGACACTGCGCCTGTGATATGACAATCATCATCCCACTTTGCAGCGTATACAATATACTTTGTATTAGCCTCTACATCTGCCCAACCATCGTCGTACACGTTATAGCAGTTAAACATATCGAAGTAGTCGGCACGAGAGTCGATAAAGTTACTATCCATCAGCTTCTTCATCGTATCCTCAATATCACCATACTCTATTGCCGTAGCGAGGTCGTCACTACCCGTGGCCTCTTTCCACGCCTCGATCTCCGACGCCTTAGCAATGCCATGGTAGTAGTCCACACCAAGATGCGAGGGTGTCACAATATACTCAAGCTTGAAGTCCTCCTCCTCAATCTCAAACGCGAAGGTTATATCTCCCGTCCAAGCCTCTGCTGTCGTAGCCTTAGCCCACACAATACTAGTTAGGCGCGTGCCATCCTTAGCCAAACCATAGACATAGACCACATACTCAGTCTCTGGATCAAGGCGCTCGATGACAATATCATCTTGCGAGCCCACGCCAAGCATCTCGTCGAGGAATATCTCGAGCGTCACACCAGCATTTTCCGACAGATACTCGAAATAGGCAAGGTCGTACGTATAGATATAATCCTCGTCTACGGGCTCCTCCCAGCCATCGGCGTATGTTACCATGGGAATCCACGTAAGATCCTCGCGCGAGGCCTTCACGTTGAATGTTATCATCGTAGAGTCCACCGACGTAATCTCTAAAGATACTTTATCGGGGTCGGCGCCACCACCCTGCATGACCGCTATTTTCACATCCTTTGCCCCCTCGAGGCTAAAGACAACATCCGCACGACGCATCTCCTCGGCCACGTTGCGTCCAGCCGAGAATATCACCTCACAATCCTTAGCAACATCGACCGTCAACCAGTCGGCATCGTTCTGCACGTTGAGTTTCCAGCTGCTATCCTCAGCCATATTCTTCACCTCGTACTTGACGGTCACCTTACCGCCATTAGCCGAGATACCCACCTCCTCGCGCTCAAACTTCAACTGAGGGGCATTCCCATCCGTCACATTATCCTTCTCGCACGATGCTATACCCACAGCGAGGATGAGAGCCAGAAATAAAAACTTAATGTTTTGCATAAATGTAATTTAGTTAAAAATAGTATAAGTATGTGTCTTTATTCAGATTAGCCATACATATTTACTGTCGCAAATATACTAAATTAACCATAAAATGCAAAATTTTACATTCTATATGCAAAAAAATGAGGATGGCTAAGTCTTGTTTTTAGCCATCCCCGCTTCTTAAGAGGTTTAATTGGTATTACTTAACCAACGCCTGAGATATGTTGATGATAAAGTCACCCATACGCTCAATCTCCGAGACGGTGTCGAGGTAGTAGACGCTCGACTGGTAGTTCGCACCATCGTTCTCAATCTTGAGAATCTCCTGCTCGCGGATATTGTTACGTATCTCGTTAATCTCAATCTCGCAGTCGGTTGCCATGCGCAGACCCAGAGCATCATACTCCTCAGCCTTAAGGTTGTCAATCATGATCTCATAAGCCTTATCCACCGCCGAGAGCATGGTCTCAAGCTTGTCGCGCTGCTCAGGCGTGAAGTTCTTCTTGTGGCTATTGCGACGTGCAAGTATGCGGCTCACGCTCTCGCCCGAGTCACCGAGGCTCTCAAGCTCGCCAATAATCTTATACATACGCTTAGTCTCCGTACGTGTCTCCTCCGAGATACTATCCTCGGGGAGTGAGTTGAGGAACTGCGCAATCTCATACTCTATACGGTCAGATATCTCCTCGTACTTAACGAGCTTCTGACGTGCCTCCTCAAACTCCTTGTCATTCTTAGCATCCACAGCACGACGTATGAAGCCTATACCACGGCGCGATATCTCGGCGAAGTGTATCACCTCATTGCGTGCCTGACCTACTGCAAGCTCGGCCGTAGAGAGAGGGCCTGCGTTGATAAACTTAAGCTTAACAACATCCTCATCAGCACCCTTCTTATCCTTGATGACACGCGTAACAATCTTCACGATGACGTTCACGAACCATACGAGGATACATGTGTTGATGATATTGAAGAGCGAGTGGAGCATAGAGATACCGTAGAGTGCTGACATACTCTCTGCCGACTCAGGCTTTGCCACCATGAGCATCTCCGAGGTTACATCCAACGGATTGGGCAGACCCATCCACGTGATAGTCTCACCAACGAGGCTGAGGAAGGGGTTAAAGAGCGCCAGTGCCCAGCATACGCCGAAGACATTGAAGAGCGTATGTGCAAGTGCGGCACGTCGAGCATTGGCATTACCCACCACGGCGGCAATATTAGCAGTGATGGTAGTACCTATATTCTCACCAAGCACCATAGCAGCAGCCATCTCGAAGGGAATATATCCCATGTTCATCGCAACAAGCGTCAGGGCCATTGTCGCCGATGACGACTGCAACACAAGTGTCAGCACCGTACCGAAGACCATGAATATGAGCACCGAGCCAAAGCCATAGCTTGTCCACCCCTCAATAAACGAGAGTGTTGAGGCGTTGAGTTCGGGTACAGAGTCCTTCATGAACGAGAGACCGAGAAAGAGGAGCGAGAAGCCCACGATCAGCTCGCTGATATGTCGGCGCTTATCTATCTTCGAGAGGCTTAGGAGGAAACCTACAGCCATCATAGGCACAGCGAAGATTGAGATGTCGGCCTTGAAGCCCAACCACGACACCAACCATGCCGTAACCGTAGTACCAATGTTGGCACCCATAATCACGCCAATGGCCTGCGACAACGATAGCAGACCAGCATTCACAAAGCCTACGGTCATAACCGTAGTTGCCGAAGATGACTGTATCACCGAGGTGATACCAAGACCTGTCATTACACCCTTAAAAGGATTTGAGGTCATAGCAGTGAGCAGGCCACGCATCTTGCTACCTGCTGCCTTCTGTAGACCCGAGCTCATAAGGTTCATTCCGTAGAGGAACATACCCAATGCGCCAAGAAGTGTCAATAATTGCATCATAACTTATATGAAATTAGTTTAAATTCCTCCTTTTCGACTACAAAACTACCACACTATTTAGTATCTTGCAACATGTGATATCAAATGTAACAAAATTTTAACGTCATCGCAAAGGGTTTGTTACGATGCAACAAAAATGTAGGCTGACATTAACAATTTGCCAGCCTACATTACATAATTATTACACTTCCGTGCCCTTATCGACGATCCCCGAGGATGCGAAGCAAGAATAGGAAGAGGTTGATAAAGTCGAGGTAGAGCGTGAGAGCACCAAAGAGCGCTATCTTATTACCCATCTCGTCAGCAGAGCCATACTCCAAGAACATCTGCTTAATCTTCTGCGTATCGAAGGCAGCAAGACCCACAAAGATAATGACACCAGCATAGCTTACCACCCAATAGAGTGTCTCCGAGCCAAGGAAGATGTTAACGACCGAGGCGATGATAAGACCTATCAGAGCCATGAAGAGTAAGCTGCCAAGCTTCGTGAGATCGAGGCGCGTGGTATAACCAAGGATGCTCATCACAAGGAACGTACCCGCCGTGATAAAGAATACCGATGCTATAGAGCTCATGGTGTAGACCATAAATATCGACGACATCGTAACGCCCATCAATACCGAGTAGAGGATAAATAGCACGGTAGCCATCGATATCGACATGCGCATAAGACCTGCCGACATCCAGATAACAAGACCGAGCTGTGCAAATAGAGCAATCCAAAGCATCGATGGGTTCTCTGCCAAGAAGAACCAGAAGTCTGCTGACTGCGAGAGGAAGTAGGCTGTCAAGCCCGTAACGGTGAGGGCTGCAGCCATCTGCATATAGAGACTCTTGAAGAGTGTCGCTACGGCCGACTCCGCAGCCGTCTGTGTCGAAACATAATTTGCCATAATATCTATTTTTACCTTTTATATAATATCCAACGCCTAAGCCTCAGTTTTATTGTCCTTTCTTCTCGATAGTAACATGCGCACAACGTCATAGAGCGTCACTGCTGTCGTTGCAACGGAGGCTACAAGCATCATATAGAGGCCGTAGCATATATCCACCACAACAAACGACGAGCCAACCTCTATCGCCATGGCTACCTCGCGCAGGCTGTCGCTACCGCCATCTGTCATATAACCCATAGGGCCATTGAGCATATCCGTAATAGTCGCACCATCACCCTCCGAAACAGCGTTGAGCGACAAGAAGTCGGGCATAGCAACCATGGCGACAATAGCCGTAACCACACACCCCAAGGCCGCAACAAAGGCAACAACCCTCCTACGACATACCGCTGCAACGATTATAACGAGTGCCAACGCAAAGGTAACACGACCATATACAGTAGATATGCCCGAATAACCAGGGAGTATGCGGGTGATGATATTAGCCGCTGCATCCATCGCACCACCACCATCAATATTTAGATGCATGGAGTACCATGCGAACATTGTCGTAAGTACGATGATTGTGGATAATAGTATGGTTGCATTACGTACCATAGACGCCTCGTTACCCTCGCGACAAACAATCGCCGAGCCGCACCTCGGACAACGCATCATAGGCTCGGTCAATGCCTCACCACACTCTGTACAAAATCTCGCCATAACAAATTCTTAAAATATAGGGTAACTCGCCATATATAAACGCGTTACCCCCACATATCGTAGCCCCTCCGAGACTCGAACTCGGATCTAAGGTTTAGGAAACCTTCGTTCTATCCCTTGAACTAAAGAGCCAAACAACATGCAAAGATACGAATATTTTTGCAAAATGCAAAATAATGAGCATACAGCATACAGGATACAGCAGGATACGGCAAGCGTCGGCATCACGCCCTAATACTCCCTACCATGCTCGCGTGCATACTCGTAATCCTCATCGGTAAAGTGATAGGTAAACCTCCAGCACAGATCACCAGTTCTTTTAGGCACGTAACTCTCATAATCGCATAATGCGGTATGCTCACCATTATACAAATATGTTATTGCATACTTATCATCATATATTACTGTTGCGCCATTAAGTATAGCTGCATTAGCGAGAGAGACTATCTGACGATCATCTGCATTTAAAGGATCTTTTTCGCTCGCACTATACTCCATACGTTGAAACTCAATCGTATCCCCAGGAGATAACTCAATGCCCGCAGGGTAATATCTATCATGAGGTTTTTCAAGATCTATTATCATAATATGGTGCCTACTATCATTTACCAACACAGATACCACACTTCCCCCATAATCGTGGATAATAAGGCATGACGTTGATAACATGATAATCGACAGGTACACAATGTTAATAATATGCTTCATATAGCTCAAAAAAATTATTAATGGCATCTATACTTAGATTTTGATTATTGTTTGACCCACCTAATGTTGTATTGAAATAATCTATCAGGTAGTTCCTTATGTACGTGGTAGATAACTATGTATATGCAATGTCTTCTAACACATCTATAGGTAGATTTTTAATCTCATCGTAGGGATAATACTCTTGTGTTGATGCATTTGTTGCATCATATTTCACATTTGATATATATTGATTTTGAATATCATATAAATCTATAAAAAAAGGAGTATATAATGTATTGCCATCGACCTCGCATAATTGATAATTAATCCTATTATCTGGCACATAATAGGGATACGATACAAAAATATTGGGGTCATCACTTTCATATGATCCCATTTCAAATGGACCCGAATAGAAACCCAACTCTTGATACTCATTTATAACAAGATAGTAACCAACAAAACTAGCCCAACTTTCACGTAGATATCCCCTCATTAATGGAAACTGTATAGGACTATTTGTGAAATGGGCAGCATGTCCCAACTCGTGGAATGTAGTTGATATAAGGTGGTGAACACTACGCCATCCGTTATTATCCTTTCCCAAAATACGAATATCACAAAACACGCCCAATCCAATCTCACAATAATATGTTCCATTATCACTACCATCCCTATGAAGATATGCTATCTTTTGGCGGGTAGTTGGTCGAGATAAACCATATGTATCACCCTCCATCATACGATAAGCCGCACGATGAATGGTAGCGAATCTTAACGACTTATTATTGTTATTAGGAATTGCCAAATTCCAAGCACCCTCGATCTTAGGCCCATTGTAATAAGCCTGAACCATATAATCATCACGAATATCCCACATAGAGCCCTCCCACACAATTGAGTAATTAGCGGGATGCTTAAAGCCTTTAGAGCATGTAAAATACCCATCCTCATCGGTAATTGCCGTATGGGTAGTAAACCATCGTCTTGCTCTAATCTTAACACCTTGAAGCGGAACTTGGCCATCAACAATATCGTCGTATGCAGTAATTCTACCAGATGGATACCACTTATTTCCAGAACTCATCACTCCGTTTTCATCTGTCATATCATCCTCAAGATTTCCAGTAAGCGCCATGGATGTATTGACAAGAGTCTCAATGGCTTCTATATAAGACATAGTCCCCGTAAACATCGCACAAGAGGAGATATTAATATCAAGATCCTCATCGGGAATATATAAGCGTTCTAGAACTTCATAATCGACATTTTCAGGACGAGTAATCACGTTCCACGATAATGAATCTATTGCCATATATTGGTATGTAGGGACAGTATCTGGAAGTGATGGATCATGGTATGATGTCCTTCCTGATATCTCGTAATCCAATGGATACTCATATATATCCTGATTGATGTAACGTTGCTTAATTAATTGCAACTCGCTTTCATCATCAGGCTTAAACTTTACATAAAAATGTGTTGTTGTAATCTCATCCTCATCAAGACCTGCATCTATAAAATCTTGCGAACGAGTAACATAAGCATTTCTCATATTTTCAACCGAGTAGGGATTCTCCAGTTGATCACCCAAGATTATCTCTGTCTCATTTTGAATAATTGGGTTAATAGGTACAATATGAGGCAACGTATCAGGTAAAATAATCGTAATTGCACTCTGCTCCCTGAATTCAAATAAATCTTCCTTCTGGCATGATACCACCAATAATGTAGTAATCATAAATAATAAAACCCTTTTCATAACAAACCTAATAAATAGTAATACTTCTTTTAAATTTACTCTTTCAATGTACGGTTTAATATGATTGTGCAGGGGAATAACACACCATTTGTTTGCAAAGGTATACATAAAAAAGATATAATACAAATCTTTTTAATGAAAATAATTACAAAGTAGTGAATTAATACCATCGGACGACAGCACTACACGATATAGAAAAATATTACCAATTACATAACAAATAATAGCACATATAACACATTATTTATCTGTTAGTTATATACTGATATGCAAAAATAGACAACAAAGTATCATTAGAAAATCGGTTGAATAATTAGATTAGTAATAAAAAAGTCGTATATTTGCAGTACGAAATATCATTTAAAACCAGTATAACGATATGTTAGAAAGGAATTTAATCAAGATTTACGAGAAGAGCTTCCGCGAGAATCGTGAGATGTCGGCACTGACTGACTACTTCAAGGGCGAGACCTTCTCATACTACGAGATGGCCAAGGAGGTAGCAAAGATTCACCTCCTATTTAAGGAGGCGGGCATCGAGCAGGGTGACAAGGTTGCACTTATCGGCCGCAACAACACTCGTTGGTGCATAAGCTACATCGCCACAATCACCTATGGCGCGGTCATCGTACCCATCCTTCAGGACTTCAATCCCGCCGATGTTATCAACATTGTGAACCACTCAGAGAGTAGGCTCCTCTTCCTCGGCGACAACTTCTGGGACGACATTGAGGGCGATCAGATTCCCGCCATCGAGGCTGTATTCTCGCTCACCGACTTCCACGTCATCTACGAGAAGGAGGGCGACAAGCTCACTAGGTTTATGAAGGATATGCTCATACACTACCGTGAGGCGTACCCCCGTGGTTTTAGCGTCGATGACATCAAGTATCCCGACGTTCCCAACGAGCATATATGTCTGCTAAACTACACCTCGGGAACAACGGGCTCGTCGAAGGGTGTAATGCTCAGCGTGAACAACCTCACGGGTAATGTAGGCTTCGCGATGGACATGGAGAACCCCGAGACAGGCGACCACTTCTTCCGCAAGGGAGGCCGTACACTCTCGTTCCTGCCCTTGGCTCACGCCTACGGCTGTACGTTCGACTTCCTCGCGCCGTTGGCTTGTGGTGCTCACATCACACTTCTCGGCCGCATACCCTCGCCCAAGATTCTTATCGAGGCGATGAAGATTACACGTCCTAATGTGGTATGCTCTGTACCCCTCATCCTCGAGAAGGTATATCGCAAGAGCATCCTCCCAATGTTGGAGAAGGGCCCCATGAGTATTGCCATGCGCATACCTCTTATCAACACGGCGATATACTCAACCATCAAAGCTCGCCTTATGGAGCAGTTTGGTGGGTGCATCGAGATATTTATCGTCGGTGGTGCTGCCCTCAATCGCGAAACTGAAGACTTCCTACGTAAGATTCGGTTCCCCATCACCGTGGGCTATGGTATGACCGAGTGTGCTCCGCTCATCAGCTTCGAGCTACCCACGCTCTTCAAGTCTGGCTCGTGCGGTAAGATTCTGCCATCGTACTTGTTGGAGGGTAAGATATGCTCGCGCGACCCACAGAATGTTCCAGGCGAGCTTCTCGTGCGTGGTGAGCATGTGATGGATGGCTACTTCAAGAATGAGAAGGCTACGGAGGCCGTTCTCGATGCCGAGGGCTGGTTGCACACAGGTGATATGTGTACGATGGACGAGGATGGTACACTCTATATCCGCGGTCGCTGCAAGACGATGATTCTCTCGGGCTCGGGACAGAACATCTACCCCGAGGAGATCGAGGAGCGCCTAAACAACCTATACATGGTCGGCGAGTCGCTTGTCATCGAGAACCATGGTCGTCTTACGGCACTTGTTGTGCCCGATTATGAGCTTGCTAATGCCGAGGGCATCAACCTTGACAACCTCCAAGAGATTATGGATAAGAACCTCCAGGAGCTAAACAACATGGTTGCTTCGTACGAGAAGGTGTCTAACATTATCATCCACAACGAGGAGTTCGTCAAGACCCCCAAGCGCAGCATCAAGCGTTACCTATATAGTGCTGAGCGTCTGAATCTTAACTAACGACTATTAGTTCTTAAGATTCGATATCATTAGGGAGTTTAGGGTATTGCGGTCGAGATTATGACCAGCGCTCTAAGCTCCCTAAAATTTTGCCTCGTGGTCAAATATTTGGAATATCGCAAGAAAAATTGTATATTTGTTGGGTTAACGTGCATGTAAAACGGCATGTTCAGCGTTATATTTCACAACACAACTAATTAATAGGATGAAAGGTATTGTTTTGGCGGGCGGTAGTGGCACAAGGCTCTACCCTATAACCAAGGGCGTAAGCAAGCAGTTGCTCCCCATCTTCGACAAGCCGATGGTCTACTACCCCATCGCTGTGCTTATGATGGCTGGGATACGCGAGGTGTTGATTATATCCACCCCCGACGACCTTCCGTCGTTTCGTCGTCTTTTGGGCACAGGCAGGGAGCTGGGCATGAAGTTTAGCTACGCCGAGCAGCCTCAACCCAATGGTCTTGCCGAGGCATTCATCATAGGTCGTGAGTTTGTGGCAGACGAGGCTGTATGCCTGGTTCTTGGTGACAACATATTCCACGGTGCAGGCCTTAGTGATATCGTGCGCAATGCCGCTGCACGCACCGAGCGCGAACATCGTGCCACGGTCTTTGGCTACCGCGTAGACCGCCCTGAGAGGTATGGTGTTGTGGAGTTCGACAGCCAGGGGCACGCTATATCTATCGAGGAGAAACCACAGAATCCACGTTCGGAGTATGCCGTTACGGGTCTATATTTCTACCCTAACAGCGTCGTCGATATTGCTGCTGGTGTGACACCCTCGGCACGTGGCGAGCTTGAGATTACATCCGTAAACCAGGAGTACCTCGAGCGCGGAGAGCTAAATGTCGAGATTCTCGACCGTGGCTTTGCATGGTTGGATACGGGCACGCACGACTCTCTGGCCGAGGCATCGATATTTGTCGAGGTGATAGAGAAGCGCCAGGGGCAGAAGATTGCATGTTTGGAGGAGATAGCCTGGCGCAATGGATGGATTACACGCCAGGAGCTACATCGTCTTGCCGAGCCTATGCGTGCAAACCAATATGGCCAATATCTACTTAAGCTATGAGACTAATAGCCACCGACATAGATGGTATATACATCATCGAGCCCGAGGTCTACACCGATACCCGTGGTTACTTCTACGAGTCGTTCAGCGAGCGCGAATTTCTCAAGCTCACAGGCATCGCTACGCACTTTGTCCAGGACAATGAGTCGCGCTCAAGGGCGGGGGTTGTCCGAGGCTTGCACTTTCAGCTGCCACCCCATGCGCAGTCGAAGCTCGTGCGTGTCATCGAGGGCGAGATATTAGATGTCGCCGTGGATCTACGCCGTGGCTCACCCACGTTTGGTCGCTCGGTAAGCACGGTGCTCAGTGGCAAGAACCATCGCCAGCTCTTCATCCCACGTGGCTTTGCCCACGGTTTTGTGGCACTCGATGAGGCCATCGTTGCCTATAAATGCGACGACTACTACGCCCCCGAGTGTGAGGGGGCGATACGCTGGGACGACCCGACGTTGGCTATAGATTGGGGCATCAATAGCTTAGAGGCGATAGTCTCGGCCAAGGATGCTACAGCACCCATGCTCGATGAGTGTAGTGCTCTATTCGACTATAACACAGACTACTATGCGTAGGATTCTTGTCACTGGAGGTTTTGGGCAGTTAGGCCAGGCTATATATGCAAGGGCGGGAGATAGTTCCAACCGCTATATCATTGCCACACAAGCCGAGCTCGACATCCGCGACTATGCTTCTATCGAGAAGTGGATTATTAACGACGAGATTGATACAATAATAAACTGTGCAGCCTACACCGATGTTGAGGGTGCTGAGGAGCATCCCGATGCTGCCTACGCCATAAATAGCGACGCCCTGCACACGCTCACAAGTGTATGTCAGGCGCACAACGTGAAGCTCATACACATATCTACGGACTACGTCTTTGGCGGCGACAACCAACGCGCCACCCCCTACTCGGAGGATGACGCCACCGCTCCTATCAACACTTACGGCAGAAGTAAGGCTGCGGGCGAGGAGGCTGTGATACAACTTTGCGATGGCGTAGTCATACGCACATCATGGCTATACGCTCCGTGGGGCAAGAATTTCGTGCTCACGATGCTACGTCTTGCAGCCCAGAGGAGTGAGATATGTGTTGTCGACGATCAACGTGGCACACCCACATCGGCACTTGGCCTTGCCGATATGCTCGTCACGCTCATCGACAGCGGCGAGGTTGATACTATGGCTGGCATATACCACTATACGGACGATGGCGACTGCACATGGTGCGACTTTGCCCGTGCGATTATGTCGCTTGCGGGTAGCGACTGCCACATAACGCCATGTAGTAGCCGCGAGCGAGGAATGAAGGCCGAGCGTCCCACCTACTCCGTCCTCGACAAGAGCCGTATCAGAGCAATACGTGGAGTAAACATTATCCATTGGAGGGAGCGCCTTAAAGATGTTATGAACATAATTGACAGGTCATTATGACACGACGTAATATACTTATAACTGGTGGTGCTGGGTTTATTGGCAGCCATGTAGTGAGGCTCTTTGTCACTAAGTACCCCCACTACCATATTATTACACTCGACAAGCTAACCTATGCGGGTAGCAAGCATAATATCGCCGATGTATTGGAGCAGCCCAACCACACCTTCATCGAGGGCGACATCACCGATGCCACTCTCGTCGAAGGTATCTTTGCGGAGTATGCTATCGATGGGGTGTTGCATCTTGCTGCCGAGAGCCATGTTGACCGCTCGATAAGCGCACCCATGGTCTTTGCACATAGCAACATCATTGGCACACTCACACTCCTCGAGGCAGCACGTAAGGCGTGGGCTGGATGCTACGAAGGCAAGCGTTTCCATCACATATCTACCGACGAGGTATATGGCGCTCTGACACTCACGGGTGATAAGTTCACCGAGGTCACGCGCTACGACCCACATTCGCCCTACTCTGCATCTAAGGCCTCATCCGACCACTTTGTGCGCGCCTATCACGACACCTATGGTCTACCCACGGTCATCACCAACTGCTCGAACAACTATGGCGAGGGGCAATATCCCGAGAAGCTCATACCTCTGTTTATAAATAATATAGTCCACCGCCGTCCTCTTCCTGTATACGGCACAGGTAGGAATATACGCGACTGGCTCTATGTCGGCGACCATGCCCGTGCTCTCGACGCCGTATTTCACCGTGCCGAGAGTGGCCAGACATACAATATTGGTGGCGATAACGAGTGGACAAATATAGACCTTATACACCAGCTGATAAAGATTGTCGACGAGGAACTTGGCCGTAAGGAGGGGGAGAGTCTGTCGCTCATAAGCTTCGTCGAAGATCGTGCTGGCCACGACCTTCGCTATGCTATAGACTCATCCAAGCTCCAACGCGAGTTGGGCTGGCAGCCAGAGATGACATTCGAGGAGGGTTTGCGACGCACAGTACGCTGGTACATTAAGCGCCCATAAAGTAGATCTTAGAATAGTAGCTTCACGCTACCTGTATGGTGGCTGGGGATGAGTATGGTGCGAGTGTCGATGATAACCGTATGCTCCTCCACACTATCGCCACACACCACATGGCAAGGATAGCTCCCCGAGGGGGGCAATTGCTTTTGTGGGTCAATATTCTGCATCACACCCACGATAGCCTCACCATATACCATATACCGCGAGCCAAGCAACATCTCGGCACGGCGCATGTCACCGCCAAGTATCACGTTGCGCACAACCGTCGAGCTTATCTTATCACCCGAGGCGGTATATTGAGCTACGCACTCGAGCTCGAAACCGCACTCCTCGGCTAAGGGCTCAAGGCGCTCATAGTTACCCTCGCTCCCCTGACCAAGTCGATGGTTGTAGCCTACAATCATACCCACCATACCGAGTCGTGCAACAAGCGTCTCGCGCACAAAGCTCTCGTATGGCTGTGCTCTGAACTTATCATCAAAGCGGGCAACAACCATGCGGTCGATGCCAGCATCGCCAAGGAGCATGGCACGCTCCTCGATGGTCGTAAGCAGCTGCATGCCCTCAGCCCTACCCATAGCAATACGCGGGTGAGGGTCGAACGTGAGAACCACACTCTCGGCATCAAGCCTCGCAGCCATGGCACGAAGATGCTCAAGCAGAACACGAGGACCACGGTGTACACCATCGAACGAGCCGATGGCAACGACGGTGCGTCGTGGGGCTATATCGTCGAAATTATAATCTACCCTCATAGTTAGCTGTTGCTCTCCTCCGTAACCTTAACAAAGTAGGCCACCTTCTCCAAGAGCGTTGTGATATCGTAGTTCTCGACGATGATACCCTGGGGGAAGTTTAGGGGCGCCGAGGTGAAGTTCAACACTCCCCTAATGCCTGCATTGATTATGGGCAGCACAAGGGTCGAGGCCACAGATGTGGGCGACGAGACGATAACGATGCTTATGTCGAGCTCCTCAACACGCTCCTCGAACTCGTCGATATGGTAACACGGGATGTTATCAATCACCGAGCCCACCTTACGCTCGTCAACATCGAAGGCTGCCGTGATGCGCAGCTTTAGTCCCTTACCATTAAAGTACTTAGTGACAGCCTGACCGAGGTGACCCATGCCTATGATGGCCATATTCATCGGCTGCTGGCTATAGAGTATGTCGTTGATAAAGTCGATGAGCACCTTCACATCGTATCCCTTCTTCGTGTCGCTCGAGAAGCCTATGAGCATAAGGTCGCGACGCACCTGTACAGCCGTTATGCCGTGCATGCCAGCCAGGACGTGTGAGAATATGTGCGTGATACCCTGAGCATGACACTTAAGGAGCGTACGACGATATTCGCTCAGACGCTCGATGGTCTTCTCAGGTATGGGTGATGATATGTTTGCCATAGTGTCATTGTTGTTAAACTACTGCACGTCGATAGTGAAATTACTCCTATAGTGCTCGCGCACCCAGCGTGTATTTATATAGTGTCCATCGATGAAGTCGAAGTCGTAAGACGTAGCAAGTGGCGTGAAGGTCTCATCGAGCATCGTGGCGTCGATACCCGTAAACATCTTACGACAGAATATCATTGCTGCATCGTAGCCACGGTAGGAGTACATCGAAGGTAGCACCCCGTAAGCCCTAACATAGCGGCCATCGAAGAGTCGTATAGGCTCATCGCTACGCTTAGCGTGATAAGGCACGACGAAGATAGCATTGTTGCGGAAGAACGACTGATGGTCGATGTTACTCTGTGTCCACTTACGATTGCCCACGACAACATAGTTGCCATAGGTCATACCACGACCCTCGATAGCCGACTTTGTCGACGAGAGTGTGGTGAGTATTCTGTCGACGTCGGTCTCCGCCGCCGCAACAATAACAAAAGCCTTATCCGTCTTCGTGCGCATAAGGGCAAGGATGTCTACCTCCTCGCCATTAGTACCATCGGCATTACGACTATAGAAGAACGACTCGCGGTCGAAGACGAAGTTTAGGCTACGCGTGGGCGACTGTGCCGCAAGGGCACGCATCTCCGAGGCATAGGCGTTATTGTTCGTACCAGCATAGATGGTTACAATCTCACGGCTACCATCAAAGATGTCAGCGAGCTTATCATATTTATAGTCGTTCTCGGCCTGCATCTGGAATAATACGGGACTCTGAAGCGTCTCTATGTCGGCTAAGGGCGACACAACGGGGATGTCATTCTCCTCGGCATAACCCAAGACGTAGCGTAACTCGGCCTCATATACGGGGCCGATGATGAGTTGCGCCTCATGAAAGCCCTCCTCATAGGCCACAATATCGCTAAGACGGCCACTATCACCCTCGGTATCAAACACGGCAAGCTCGATGCTGTAGCCCTCATTTTTCAGGTCCTCCATCGCCACAAGCACACCGCGGTAGAAGTCGACGTAATAGGGGCTCACCTTACCCTTCTGATGGAAGGGCAACATTAGAGCCACCTTGAGTGTATGATGACGACCCAACGGTGGGAAAGTGACCTCCGCAGGTGTAACATAGACGGCCGAATCCTGCTCGCCACTCATAAAGTAGTCGTAGGCTCGCTGTGCCGAGAGGCTGTCCACAACGCCCTCATCATGCTCCACATCCACGATCGCCTCAACCTTAGAGTCGCCACCCTTATACTCGACGCGCTCCTTAGCCTCCTCGATGCCCGTCTTAACAATCATACCCACCTTAAGGTCGCTACTCTTGCGCAGAGCGTTGAGCTGCATGAACTCCTCCTCGCTTAAGCCATACGTGCGCGACAGTGAGTATACCGTCTCGCCCGCCACCACGCGATGCTCACCGACGCCTACAGCCACCTCTGCCTTGCGCTTATCGCGCTCGCGCTCAATATCCTCTGTCGTGGCATAGCCACTCTCCGAGCGACGTATGTTGAGTTTCATGCCTGGCGTTATGCGCTCGACATCTATGGTTGGATTGTCCTGCTCGAGTACCGACACTGATATCTTATACTTACGCGCAATGGAGTATATGGTATCGCCACTACGCACCTCGTATGTCAAATACTTGCCACTCTTGGTCGTCTCGCTCTGCTTGCTCGCCTCCTTGACGCCATCCTTTGGTGTGGGCATCGGCTCTATGCGGGGTATGAGTATATAGCTTCCCGCCCTGAGGTTCGCCGCCGAGAGACCCTCGTTACACTCGACAATCTGCGCCTCCGAGACGTTATATGCCTTGGATAGGGCATAGAGCGTCTGGCCACCCTCTACCTTATGTTTGTAGTATGACCTACCACCCTTCGTCACGACGATGTTCGAGGGCTCTATAGCTGCTGCCATAGCGCAGTAAGCACATAGTGCCACGAGTAAAATTAGCGCTTTTCTCATTCTTGTTCGTATTATGAGTAGACTACCTCATGCGTAGTCGTATCTCGGTAATCACCTTTTTGGTGTATAGCGGGAAGTCGCCATTCATCATCCAGTTGTAATAGCTCGGATCGTCACGGAAGACATCCACCACACGACGCCCCTTGTACTTACCAAAGGTGAATATCTCCTCACCTTTATCGTTGAGCGTCAGGCGTCCCGCGAAGTCGACCATAGGATTTCCTGCCGAGAAGTCGGCCAAGGCCTCTACCGTGTCGCCTATGTCGGGATAACGCTCAATCTGCGCCTCCAGCACCTCGTATGTCGCCATAGTGTCAGCCTCGGCAGAGTGAGCATTCTCAAGGTCCTTGTCGCAGTAGAATTTGTAGGCAGCCACCAGCGTACGCTGCTCCTTACGGTGGAAGATGGTCTGCACGTCTACGAACTTACGCTTCTGGAAGTCGCACTCCACACCCGCACGCATAAACTCCTCGACGAGCATCGGCAGGTCGAAGCGGTTGGAGTTGAAACCACCGAAATCACACCCCTCGATAAACTGAGCTAAGGACTTAGCTATCTGCCTAAACGTAGGCTCATCTTTTACATCCTCATCCGTTATGCCATGCACGGCTGTCGCCTCAGCGGGTATGGACATCTCGGGATTTATACGTCGTGTCTTCACCGTCTTTGTGCCATCAACGGCAATCTTCACCATCGATATCTCGACAATACGATCCTTTGCGGTATCAATGCCCGTGGTCTCAAGGTCGAAGAATACTATCGGCCGCTTAAGTTTTAAGTTCATAGTCTAATATAATCAATATTAGTTGTTTTCAGGTATTTAAGGCAAGTTGTGAATTTAGAGATTTATCCTTATACTCACTAAACCCCTTAAATCACAAGCCTTGGATTAGCATACCCAATTTGTTGTCATAGCCGAGATTCTTCGACTACGCTGCGCTGCGCTCAGAATGACAATCAGGGTGTCGTCATGGGTACTACCTTGTCATTCCGAACTTCACTACGTCATCCTGAACGCAGTGAAGGATCTGATAGCGCAACAACGCCTATGGGTAGATTCTTCGACTGCACTGCGCTACGCTCAGAATGACAATCAGGGTGTCGTCATGGGTACTACCTTGTCATTCTGAACTTCACTACGTCATCCTGAACGCAGTGAAGAATCTGATAGCGCAACAACGCCTATGGGTAGATTCTTC
>JAFUPR010000023.1 GCA_017481145.1 Alistipes sp.
ACTTATCGGAAAACATAAGCGGTCAACATTAAATCACCGCAAAGTTAAAATTTCAAGTCCGTTCGCACTGAAAATCTCTGCAACTAACTATATTTCAATAATTTCAAAGAACATTCCCCAATTTTAATGGGACAGTAGTGCAATAATTAAGTGGATAGACTACACAAATGTATAGAAAATTTCGCATTAAAGCAAATTATATAACGTAGCAAACATTGTAATCCTTAAAATAACTCATTCTACCAATAGAGTAGACTAATAATATTAGTTAGATTTTTTTAAAATCGTGATAAAAAATTTTGCAGAAAACAAAATAAGTCGTATATTTGCACCGCTCTTTTACAGAAAGATGGTTTAAGGAGGGTTGGGTGAGTGGCTTAAACCAGCAGTTTGCTAAACTGCCGATATCGTAAGGTATCCGCTGGTTCGAATCCAGTGCCCTCCGCTTATTGTAAGAGAAATTGATGGCGACCTTAATAGGTCGCTTTTTTTATTGCCAAAAGTGGCAGTATCCGAGCATACGCCACAATGGCAGTATCCGAGCATAACTTTTTTATTGCCAACTGAGCCAGCTTTGAGATTATTGATGGGTATGAATAAGTTCCTATGGGTCACTATGCGAATGTCACTGACAACGAAAAACATACGAACTCATAGAAACTCATATCGTTTCGCTCAACATGACAGAGAGAGGTGTGTAATTTCTTGTCAGGGGGGGGGTAATTTGGTGCATCACAAAAGGATACCCCTCGGGATAGTACTCTTTCGTACAGCCCGAGGGGTATAATTTTTAGGGATGTGCCGAAGTAGGCACCTTATCACAAGAAATTCACTAGAGATTACTTTTCAAACTTAGCCTTTGCCTTCTCCAACTGACGCTTGATTATATCCATAGAGTTATCTATCGCCTCCTCAAAGGTAAATGCTCGCTCCTCAACGCGGATATCGCTACCCGGAACATGGAGCGACACTACTACTACTTTGTTGCCCTTTTCTGAGTCTGGCTCGAGGCGCAATACCACCTCTACATCACCTGCTCTCTCATCGACAAAGCGATCCAATCTATCCATCTTCTTCTGAATGAACTCAATGAGCTGCTTGCTCGCATCGAATTTTAGTGACTGAATCTGTACGTTCATAGGTCATAAAGTATTAAGTTTATATATAGTGTGGGGGCATCGCGCGACTCCCACTGTCCTAACATCATCATGCGCTACAGCCAAGCACCTCTACATCACTCCTCACGCTCACGAGGATGAGCCTCGCGGTAGACCTCCTTCAGGTGCTCAAAGTCGTTATGCGTGTACACCTGCGTGGCACGCAACGACTCGTGACCCAAGAGTTCCTGTATCTCGCGTAGGTCGGCGCCATAGTTAAGCAACTGTGTAGCAAAGGTATGCCTCAACACGTGAGGCGACGCCTTGCCATCGACACCCGCCATCTTGAGCTTACGCTCGACGATACGCTCGACGGTGCGGCGGCTGATACGCTCTCCTTTCTTCGATAAAATTAGTGCTTTTTTTTGAGCTGTGCAAATATTTTGTGAAGAAATTAGACCAAAATATTTTTTTATTATCCCTTTGAGCGAGCCGATAAGGGGCTGTACACGCTCCTTGCGCCCCTTACCCATAACACGCAACGAGGTGTAGTCGGGCGAGAGGTCTACCCTATTGGCTGCGACAAGCTCCGCAAGGCGCAAGCCTGCAGTATATATAAGTAGTACGATGAGTGCATCGCGCACACGCTCGAACTCCTCCGAGGCAATATCTGCACGCAGCTCCGCAACAACATCATCCATACGTGTCTCGGGGACAAAGATAGGTAGGCGCTTAGGCATCTTGAAACCCCGCATGCCCTTGACCACATCCTTCTTGACATACCCATGGTTGAGCATCCAACGCCACAGCGTACGCAGCGAGGCGAGGGTGCGATTTACCGTCGAGGGCTTCAACCTACGCTCCTCGAAGAGCGACGTCGCCCAGTCGGATATATCCTCACGTCTCACAACCTTAGGATCGAAACTCTCGGGCGTAACGCCGAGCCACGCGATAAAGGCCGACACATCACGGCGGTAGTTGCGCACCGTGAGTGGCGAGTAACGGCGCTCAGCCTCAAGCCATAGATAAAAATCGTCAACGACACCCATACTCCGCAACACTTAACGAATAAAACATATCACCACGCTCATCCTCAAGCCATAGGTACAACACCTCAGCTGTACACTTTACGCCCCGTAGCAGGCCACCATGCATGGCGACGACGACACTATGCAGTCTATCATCGACGTTCGCACCCACAACGACACCCTCAACACGCCCCTCATCATCCTCCATAATGGCAAAAAGCCCGCCAGAGGGAAGCATATAGAGCCGTGCGGGAAGCGTGTGCCACATGCCCGAGGCATCCTCAACCATAGCCACACTTCGAGTGCTACCCTCCGAAAGCACGACTCTCACACCCTGATGATTATAGACGACACTATGATATTGACCTCCACAGGTAATACACTCCGCGACCATACTCCTATGCAATTCATCGCCACTCTCACCTGCGATGGGCTCAACGCTACTGCACGCCAGCGCATACTCCTTCTGTGTGACCTCGCGAGGCACACAGCATGTCACCTCGCCCGCTGTATGATCGCACCACATCTCCCTATCGAGCGCAAGCGATGCACGGGCTATGGCAATGCCTCCCTCAAGGGTCGCAACAAGCTCACTATAGCGATGCTTATAACGTCGCCTATTCATCATACGCAGCACGCCATCCACACCACTACGCCTACCGCACACCACATCGTGACGAGCAAGGGTATAGGCATAGTTATATACATCACGGTCATGGAGAACGTCGCTCCAGCGCTCAAGCATATAGCGCGTATACCCCTTGAGTATGGCTATGTCGACATCATGTGCCGAGCCATCAATGGGGCGTAGAAGATCGTATAGATATAGGTATAGCGACGCACGACGTCTATCTCGGATAGGTTGCGAGATCTCAGCCCATAGCGCCACACGCTCCTCGGCATCGAGAGCCTCATAGTCGCGAACAGCACGGCGCACAACATCAGGCGTCGTACGATGCTCGACGATACGCTCCCTCTGGCGCTGGTCATACTCACCCCACGGCCGCTGCGCCGTGGCGATGGAGGCCATGACAATAAGGGCTACAAGGAGTGCTGCCCGACGCATAGGCCACTACTTGAAGAACTTGTAATGGAACAACAGCAAGTAGACTACAGCAACAGAGATATAGGCGTCGGCAACATTGAACACCGCACCAAAGAAATAACCGTCACCACCCACCAGGAAGTCGAGCCACGAAGGACAGCTATCCCAACGGAATAACGGCAGATGTATCATATCCACCACCTTACCCATAAGGAAGCCCCCATCCTGCGTGTCGAGCAACATGCCGTAGAACATGCTGTCTACCATATTACCTATGGCGCCAGCTAAGATAAGCACTGCACCCACTATGACACCCTTGGGCACCTCCGACCCCTTACGTAGAAGATAACGTATGCCGTAAATAAGAGCGCCAATCATCACGATGCGGAAGAGGCTGAGGATGATCTTGCCCCAGTCGACACCACCGCCACCGCCACCCAGCTGCATGCCGAAGGCAAAGCCGTTATTCTCGACATAGCAGAGGTTGAACCAAGAGAACACCTCTATCTTATCTCCCACCTCAAGATTGAAGTGTACAAGCATCTTAACAAGCTGGTCAAGGATGACGAGCAGAATGACCCAAAAGGCAATCTTATGGCCACGTGATATGTTACATAGTCTCATAGTAATCAGCGTTATATATGTTTACACTACATTAAAACTCCACGTTGATAAATAAATTTTGCACAAATATACGAAATTTAAAAAAAATATACTACTTTTGTGCCCTGAAAGCGCTGCCCAGGTGGCGAAATGGTAGACGCGCTCGTTTCAGGTGCGAGTGCTTAGCGGCATGTAGGTTCGAGTCCTATCCTGGGCACTAAGGAGGTTGGCTGATTGGCTAACCTCCTTGTATTTTTATGGCCCTCTTGATTGTTGACGCGTATAAGGTGTGTGTGTTTCCCCTACGGGAAAACCAGCACTTTGCATTTTCAAGTTTTTTGTTGGCGGGTCAAAATAAGTTCCTATGGGTCACTATGCGAATGTCGCTGACAACGAAAAACATAGGAACACATAGTAACTCATAGAAACTCACTTCGTTTTGCCCAACATGACAGAGAGAGGTGTATAATTTCTTATCAGAAGGGAGTTAATTTGGTGCATCACAAAAGGACACCCCTCGGGATAGTACTCTTTCGTACAGCCCGAGGGGTATAACTTTTAGGGATGTGCCAAAGTAGCCCCCTTATCACAAGAAATTTACAGCGGATGCAACTATATTACACACCTTCGACCTTAGATCGTGAATATCTGTGGCTGTGGCACTGCCGAGAGTGCGGTTAGTAAGGATAATGATGGCGAGGTTGTGTGATTTACTTATGGTGATAGAGGTGCCAGTAGCGCCTGTATGGATAAGGGTATCGTCACCCACAAGGAGGTCTCCAGCGGCGGCATGCATGGTGCGTGCCACCTTCCAACCAGGAGTACGGTTAGAGGCCTCATAGCCGTGAGGTATTCTGAAGAGTGTCTCGACGGCAAGTGGCGAGAGTATCTCTGCATCGCGCCACAGGCCACCGTTGAGGAGCATGGCACTAAAGATGGCGAGATCCTCAGCAGTGGAGAAGAGCCCCGCATTGCCCGATACGCCATTCATAATCTCGCGCGCCAAGGGGTCGTGAGCAACGCCACATAGACTGGTTGATGTCGGAGCACACATGGCAGCATACTCGCCGTCGGGCGTAAAGCGTGTATCGCACATACCAAGAGGTTCGAATATGTTGATACGAGCATAGTCGTCAAGCGGCATCTTCGCGACATGTTCAACGATAGCGCCGAGGGTGATATAGTTAAGGCAGCTATAGCGGCTCGCTCCCTCGGTATCAGTAATCTCCCTATCGCAGTGCGCGATATAATCCATAAGGAGATCGCGGCTGAGTATCGCAGAGTCTGGATACTCCATCGTAAGACGCTCCAACGAGACATAGGGAGGTAGCATGGAGGTGTGAGTCATAATGTCGAGGAGTGTGACATCATGAAGCTCACCTTCATGGTCGCGCCACCCCTCGAAGCCTGGCATCAGCCTATCGACGCGCTCGCTGAGGCGTAGCTCGCCACGCTCTACATGTTGCATCACGGAGGTAGCGACAACCACGGGTTTTGTTAGCGAGGCTACATCGAAGTGTGTATCGGTGGTCATAGGTACGCCCTCGCTACGCGAGCCGAAGGCCTCGAGGTAGGCGAGCTTATCGTCACGTACAATGGCAACGACAGCACCTGGGATTACACCACGCTCGACGTAGCGCTCCACAAGGGGCGCTATACGCTCGAGGTCGTGACTGTCGAGACCCACACTATCGGGGATAACTCGCGTAATACGTGGCTCGGGAGCGTCATCGCTCGCCGACGTCGTCGCTCTATTACGGTTTGTGATGCCATAGATACCCATGGCTATGAATCCTATAAATAGTAGCACCCATACGACTATAGAGAGTGATACACGTGTGTTGTCGTTCATAAACAGTGAACAATGAGAAGTGAGTAATAGTAGCTGTTGTGCTCCGCTGGGCTGCTCCTATTCAGGACAATAAGAATTCGCAACCTTTCACGGCAAATTACAATTTCATGTCCGAAGGGGTTAGATTTGTCCTATCACAAAAAAGAGTGACATGGGATAGTACTCTTTCGTACAGCCCATGGCACTCTATTTTTAGGGATCGGTCGAAGATGACCCCTTATCACAAGAAATTAGCGCACCTTGAAATCGGGATCTGCCATCTGGGGTATAGGCTTGATATACTCGCCAGCCTCGAACTTAGCACGTACGGCCTTGAAGGTGTTGATAGTGTACTCAACGTCCTCCATGGTGTGTGCTGCCGTGGGGATGACACGAAGGATAATCTCGCCCTTAGGAATAACGGGATAGATGACGATAGAGCAGAAGAGACCGTAGTTCTCGCGGAGGTCGACGATAAGGTTCGTACCCTCCTCGTTACCACCCTTCATATAGATGGGCGTCACGGGCGACTGCGTCACACCGATGTTGAAGCCATTATCGGTAAGACCCTTCTGGAGTGCGCGGGTAATCTCCCACAGTTTCTCCTGATACTCGGGGTGCTTTCGGATAAGGTCGAGACGCTTGAGCGCGCCAATAACCATAGGCATAGGCAACGACTTAGCGTAGAGCTGCGAACGCATATTGTAGCGGAAGAGGTTGATGAGCCAGCGGGGGCCCGACACGAAGGCACCGATACCAGCCATAGACTTAGCGAAGGTGTTGAACAGAACGTCGATGTCGTCCTGCACGCCGAAGTGGTCGCCCGTACCACGACCGTTAGTACCCATAGTACCAAAGCCGTGAGCGTCGTCTACCAAGAGACGGAAGCTAAAGTCCTTCTTGCACTTAACAATGACATCGAGGAAGCCGAGGTCGCCCTTCATACCGAAGACACCCTCAGTGATAACGAGGACACCACCCTTCTGCTCCTCAGCAAGCTCCGTAGCGTGCTTGAGCTGTAGGCGCAACGACTCCTCATCGTTGTGAGCATATACGAAACGCTTACCTGGGTGCATGCGCAGACCATCGATAATACAAGCGTGACACTCCTTATCGTAGACGACAACGTCACGAGGAGTAAGCAGGCAGTCGATGATAGAGATCATACCCTGATAGCCATAGTTGAGAAGGAATGCATCCTCCTTGCCTACAAACTCTGCCAACTCGCGCTCGAGCTGCTCGTGGTACTTAGTCTGTCCAGACATCATACGGGCACCCATAGGGTATGCCATACCGTACTGCTTACCACCCTCAGCATCAGCCTCACGCACCTCGGGATGGTTAGCCAAGCCGAGATAATTGTTCAAGCTCCAATTCAACACAGGCTTACCGCGGAAGGTCATGTGAGGACCCAACTCTCCCTCAAGCTTTGGGAATGCGAAATAGCCGTGTACTGCCGACATATACTGACCAATAGGGCCGCCGGCATTCTTCGATAAGCGATCAAAAATATCTACCATTATTGTGTAAGTTTGGTTAAAATTTTCATTACTACGTGTCGCACGCGTACAACAGCACATCGTGTGGCACAAAAAAACCACACAAAGATAGTGTTTTTCCTCGCGTTACACCACACCTAAACAATAAAATTAGCCGATAATAGAGATAAAATAGGTAAAAATACTTACACCCACGACAGCAAGCGACCGTTCGAGATTATATCTCGACAATCCTATTCTTTATGGCGTAGACAACCAGATTGGCCGTATTCTTGCACCCCGTCTTCTCGAGAATGTTGGCGCGGTGCTTATCGACCGTACGCTTCGAGATGAATAGTTTGTCGGCAATCTCCTGGTTTGAGAGGCCGCGGCACACCTCCATAAGTATCTCAATCTCACGATCCGAGAGCGCATCATCATCCTCCTCGACACCCGTAGCTAAGCGGCTCATATTGCGTGTCAGCGAGCCGAGCAATGCCGAACTGAAGTAGCTATCACCCGCCATCGTGGTATCCACCGCCGCATACACCTCATCTATATCTGAGTCCTTGAGCAAGAAGCCTGAGGCACCACACTCCATCATCAGCGTATAGTAGTGGTCGTCGCCATACATCGACAGCGTGACAATACGCAGGTCGGGACGCAGCTGCAAGGCTCGACGTGTGGTCTCAGCACCATCCATGCCAGGCATCGAGATATCCATAAAGACCACGTCGACATCAATCGTGGGTAACAACTGCAAGAACTCCTCACCACTTCCTACATCGGCAACGACCTCAAAATCATCGCGCTGCGAAAGCAAGCCACTGAGTCCTGTGCGAAAGAGCGTGTGGTCATCTACGAGGGCTATTTTTACGTTTCTTTTCATTCCTTTGTGTGTTATATAGTTGATCGTATTCACTCATCGAGAGGTGGGCGATAGAGCTATCTATCGAGACCGTTATCGAGGCCGACATACCATGACCTGGGCTGCTTACAAGCTTAAGCTTACCACTAAGGGAGGATATGCGCGAGCGTATGTTCGAGAGCCCCATGCCCATATTATCCACCTCGTGTGGCTCAAAGCCTCGGCCATCGTCGCGATACTCCACCGTGAGGCGATTATCCTTCAAGTCGAGGTGTAGCTCTATAGACTTACAAGCTGCATGCTTGAGCGAATTGTTAATAAGCTCGCAAACAACACGATAGAGGATAACCTCTATGTTTGAGTCGAAGCGCTCGGTACGTAACGACGTGCAGAAGTCTATCTTCACATCGTGCAACGACACTACCCTATCGACGAAATTCTTGATGCCACGCACAAGACCGAAGTCGTTGAGTATATGAGGTGAGAGGTTGTTTGATATCTCGCGCAACGAGCGTATGGCCTCATCAATAACGGCCGAGGTATTAGCGAGCGTGCGACGATCATTATCGCTGAGGTCGGCGCGCTGTAGTGCCGAGATAGACATCTTAGCAGACGACAGCAGCGGGCCGAGACCATCGTGCAACTCGCGCGAGAAGGAGGCTCGCGAGCGCTCCTCGGTGCGTAACACTGCCGTCATAAGTCGGTTTTCGAGCATACGACGATGGTTGGTCATGCGGTCTACGTGGCGCACAAGCATGTGAGCACAGACAACACTCACTGAGAAGCTGACAGAGATAATTGTGCCCACCCACGCAAACGTGAGGTTTGATATGTCGATACCATCCCACTCGAAGAGCTGCAAAGCACGCTCCGTGGTTAGCGCCGTAAGACCTATGATACAGCACCACCACAACACCCTATACTTCGTCTGGTTGACCAACAAAAGCGCCAAGACCGTAGCCCCTATCTGCAATACGATGCAGACAATCATCGCGATTTCAGCTCCACGCATACCTCAAATCCTCTACTTAATTACACTCTCCAACCTACTGAGCATGCAGTAGTCCGTCATGTCGGTCTGCACAGGGACAACGGCCACATAGCCGTGGGCTAAAGCCCACTCGTCGGTATCCTCAGCCTCGGGCTCGGCATTCTGGAAGGCTCCCGTAAGCCAGAAGTAGTCACGGCCATGAGGATCCTGACGAGCGAAGAAATCCTCCCTCCAGAAGCCACGCGTCTGACGCGAGAGGCGCACACCTCGGATATCGCCAACGGCACAACGCGGCACGTTGACATTTAAACACAGTGGGCGTGGCAACCTATCGGCCGCAGCAAGTACAGAGGCAATAATCTCCCTGCCATACTTGACAGCACCCTCAAAGTCGGCATCGGCATCATGGTCGTCGAGCGACATGCCTATAGCTGGCACACCATAGAAGCTACCCTCAATGGCAGCACCCATCGTACCCGAGTACATCACGTTGATGGCGGCATTCGAGCCATGGTTTATGCCTGAGAGCACAAGGTCGGGCTTACGGTCAGCAAAGATATGGTCGAAGGCTATCTTAGCACAATCGACGGGTGTACCCGAGAAGGCATATATCGTCACCCCATCCGAGGCCTCAACCTCGCGCATAAAGAGCGGGCTATTGATGGTGATAGCCTGGCTCATGCCACTCTGCACCCTATCGGGGGCGATAGCTACGACACGGCCAAACTCGCGAGCGAGTGCCACGGCCGCACGAAAGCCCTTAGACATATAGCTGTCGTCGTTGGTGAGAAATATAAGGCGTTCCTTATTCATAAGGTGGGTTATTAAATTTGTAAATGTTACTCTCTATCAAACATAGATATCGTTATCCGACGTCGTAGCATCAAGACGTATGGCTATCATAATGAGGAGCGTGAAGGCCACAAGCGAAGAGCCTCCATAGCTCATCAGTGGTAGCGGGATGCCCATCACTGGCATGATGCCAATGGTCATACCTATGTTTACTAACACATGAAGCAGGAGTATCGCCGCCACAGAGTAGCAGTAGACCCTACCAAAGGGCTCTTTGATACGCTCACCCATACGCATAAGGCGCAGTATGAGAGCTACGTAGAGCGCAACGACGACGAAAGTGCCGAAGAATCCCCACTCCTCGCCCACAATGCAGAAGATGAAGTCGGTATGCTTCTCTGGGACAAAGTCGTACTTTATCTGTGTTCCCTCCATGAAGCCCTTGCCCCACATGCCTCCCGAGCCTATGGCTATCTGCGACTGGTTGACGTTATAGCCTACGCCGTGAGGATCATCTACAAGGCCTACGAAGGTAAGTATGCGATTCTTCTGGTGCTCCTCAAGATGCGAGAAGAGGACATCCGTGGTGGGCACAAAGAGCATGGCGTAGACAAACATAAGTATAGGCCACAATAACATCATCGTGCGTGTCTTCAGTGCCACAGCTGCAAGGAGCACAGCACCCACGCCCGAGACAATCATCAGCGAGGCGTAACCACTAAGGGGGGTAAGTAGCGCCAGGAGCAGTGCCACGAGAAATATACCACACAAGAAGCGTAGATGTCCCGAGATAGCCCCCGTCTTCATGGCGCTATATAGAGTGAAGAGCAACAAGAGGGCGGTGAATATCACCACTGGCGAGAAGATGAAGGCCACAACAAAGAGTACGATGGTGAAAATTATAGGGAAGTAGATATACTTCGACAGCCCCTCTCTGTAGAGTACAAAGAGGAAAGCACCGAGCACCAGTCCCGAGCCCGTATCGTTCTGCAACACGATGATGCCCAACGGCAAGAGTATCACCGCCGCGACCTTGATAAGGTCGGGTAGACGCCTGATGTTAAAGGCGTAGTCGCTCATCACACGCGCCATCATCAGCGCCGTGGCAATCTTCACAAACTCAACAGGTTGTATGCGCATGCCGCCAAGCTCAAACCATGCCTTAGCACCATTGACCTCACGGCCAAAAAAGAGGGCAGCAAGAAGTGCCATGATACCCAATATATAGGCTGGATAGGCAAACATGTGAAAGAGACGCCTATCGAGCAACAGCACCACCGTGGCCATTACCCACGATATTACGACCCACACAATCTGCTTCATATAGTTGTGACTGAGTGAGAAGACACCTCCATTGTCGGGATCGTACGAGGCCGACGTGATACAGAAGACGCCTATGATAACAATTATGGCATAGAGCCCCAAGGCCACCATGTCAATAGAGCCGAAGAGTCCATTGTTACCCCTATGTCGCGATATGTTATACTCCGAAATCATACTACTCTCTCATTTAGTCGTTACGCTTACGCTCTGCATCATACTTACGCTGCTTCTCGTCATAGCGTGCGTAGTTGGGCTTGAAGTTTAGCACTCGCTCCAACATCTCTGGACGACGTATCGTGTCGGTAAGGTATAGCTCCTCGATAAGGCTGGCAATAGGCACAGCTATGGCCGAGCCAAAGCCTCCATGCTCGATATATACCGATATGGCTATCTTAGGATTATCCTTCGGTGCAAACGATAGGAATGTCGAGTGGTCAGCACCCAATGGGTTCTGTGCCGTACCTGTCTTACCACACACATCTAAGCCCTCAAGGTATGCCTGTCGCGACGTACCCGAGACATTCACACTGCGCCACATACCGTCGACAATGGGTACAAAGTGCACCGAGTCGACCATCGTATAGTGGCGTTCGTAGAAGCGTGCATCTATCGAGTCGCGCCCCTCGATACGCTTTATCAAGTGTGGCACGTAGTAGTAGCCACGGTTGGCGACGATAGCCGCAAGGTTGGCCATCTGCAATGGTGTGCAGCCCATCTCGCCCTGACCTATGGAGCATGAGAGCACCGTACCCCAGTTCCAGCGGCCATTATATCCACGGTCGTAATACTCGGGCGTGGGCACATAGCCAGGACCCTCGCCATAGAGGTCTGTTCCTAATCTACGACCAAAGCCAAAGCTATAGACATATTCGTTCCATACACGCACACCCTCCTTCACATTGCCATACTTCGAATTGGTAATCATATCCTTGAATACGTAGCAGAAGTATGCGTTGCACGACTGTGCAACTGCATCGCGCAGGTCGAGAGGCGAGCTATGGGGATGACAGCCCATCGTACGCGTACCATAGCTAAAACCATTCTTACACGGATAGCGGTCGCCAGGGCGCAACGTTCCCTCCTGCAGGCCTATGAGGCCCTGCACAAGTTTAAAGGTTGAGCCTGGAGGATACTTTGCCTTAACGGCACGATTAAACTGCGGCTGTCGCTGGTCGTGCATCATGCTTGCATAGTTGGCCGAGCGGGCACGGCCGACCATCAGATCGGGGTTGTATGTCGGCGATGAGACCATCACAAGAATCTCACCCGTGGCAGGTTCTATGGCCACGACAGCGCCAATCTTACCCTCCATCATATGCTCGGCAAACTCCTGTAGACGAGCATCTATGGTCGAGGTTAGCTGCGCACCCTTGACAGGTTGTATGTCCTCAGCACCGCCGTTATAGACGCCCTTCTCAGCACCATGCGTGTCATAGATACGATAGCTCACACCCTTCTCGCCACGCAGCAGCGTCTCGTAGGCCGACTCAACACCCTGTGTGCCTATATAGTCACCCACATCGTAGTAGTCGTACTCGCGCCTATCAAGTTGCTCCTTGCGTATCTCGCTGACATAACCGAGGAGGTTGCCTCCAATCTTACGAGGATATTCGCGTGCCGTGCGGAAGCGCGTATGGAAGCCCGCAAAGCTACCCTCATCCAAGAGTAGCTTATTATCCTGCGAGAGGTAGCCCACAACGAGAGTCGAGGCTCGCGGACTGCGCGATGCCTCCTTCAGGCGCTTCATAAGTCGCTCCTTGGATATGTCGAGGATAGTCATCAGACGCAGCGTGTCGAAGCCCTCCTTCGGCAACTCGCGGTAGACGACCATCACATCGTAGCATACTCGGCTCTTTACCAGATACTCCCCATTGCGGTCGAGCACCTCACCGCGCATGGGATACTCTATCTCGGTGCGCAACATATTCTTCGTGGCACGCTCCTCAAAGCCATCATCGAGGATCTGCATCGCAAAGAGACGCAGTAGGATTACAGCCCCTATGCCGAGTACTACGAACCTCAGTATTCGATATCGTACGTAGCCGTCGTTCATCATCTTACAATTTTAGAGATAAAGAGGCGCACTATCGGCCATGCGATAATCAGCGACAGGAGCGTACTGAAGAGTATCGTCGCTAATAGTTGCCACAACAACGCCACAGACATCGCCTCCAACCAGAAGAAAAGCGCATGATGCAACAACAACATCGCCCCCACGTATATCATCAGCTGGCGTAGTGCCATGCGCGAAAGTAGCGCCGTCTGGTCACCATGCTCCACACTGCGGTGCGTCGTGAGATACATCACCGTGCTACGCACAACCGCTAACGGCAGGAGCGTGGCCGTGTATAGTCCCGCACCACCAAGCGATACATCCAGCACAACACCCACGATAAGAGAGACCATGAGCACCCATATCGTACGCCACTCCATCGGCAGTAGTATTACGATGAGCGGAAAGAGCATGGGGCGCAGCCACATAGCTATAGATAGCTGGTCAAGTATGAATATCTGCACCACCAGCAGCGACAACGCCAACCAAAAGTATGATATATTCTTAAACATCTTACTACCTCAAATTAGTTTTCCACCTGCTTCATAAGCTCCTCAATCTCACCATAGTGCGTATTCTCGACGATGAGCACATTGTCGAGCGTAGCCATGTCGGCAGCGATGCGCAGCTTAGCACTATATGCCGACTTTGCGGTATTGAGTGCGTACTCCTGAATCGTACCCACCTTTATGCCCACAGGCAAACGCTCCGAGCGCACCTCTACATCCATGCCGCGCTTAGGTTCCGAATATATCGAGAGCTCTACAGCCTCAACCTCGTAGCGCGTCTCTCCTGGCCAACGTATCACACACACATGGCCATTGTCGACAATACGTCCTCCCGTCGAGAAGTCGGTGTTGAGCATTGGCATGACCACGGCATAGTGCTCCGAGCACGACACCACATAGCCCACAAGCTCGTTATCGGGCGTTATCACACCCATATCGCGCGCTATGCCATCGACAGTACCCCTATCCAACACGACGATGTTATGTTTGCGGTTTGTTGTCATCGACACCACACGTGCTGGGTGATAGCGAAAGTGGTGGTCGCCATCTTCGTAGATGCCCATCGCCGTGCTATCCATTCCCATCTCAAGTAGTTGCATCTCCATGCTCTCAAGCTCCTCGTTAAGCTCCGCCACACGCGCTGTAAGCCTACGATTCTGGTCGGGGAGCGAGAAGAAGTGGCCTATGTCGGTTATCGTACCGCTTATGGCGCCACCTACGATTGTCGTACGCGATAGTATCTTTGCCTCGGCGTATGACGACGACGTGGCATAGCTCCATAGCGCCCCCACCTCCAGTAGGAGGAAGATGACTAAGACGTATATGCGTTTTATAAACTCTATTAATCGATGCATACTTCTTTTAAAGAGAGGCTGCCCTAATACGCGACAGCCTCGTTTTGTTTTCTCCTTTGTGAGTGGTATTTATGGGTTTCTATGAGTTTCTATGAGTCAACATGAGTACTGATGCTTATAACGATCCACAACCAACTGACCCTCACGACCCAAATTTTCGTCATCCTGCATGCGAGATGTTTCGACTTCGCTCAACATGACATATACTTTGTCATTCTGAACTTTGTGAAGAATCTGGCGGCCTGCATGCGAGATGTTTCGACTACACTTCGTTTCGCTCAACATGACAAGAAGATTTGTTGTCAGAATGGTGCAAATTTGGAGTTTTGGCGCAGGCTGAAAAAGCGGAGTTTACTGAGTGTAAATGAGCATTTTTCAGACAAGCAAAGCTTCAAAGATAACCTCTTATCACAATAAATTATTTCTCGCCACCCATCAAGAAGGAGAAGTTTCCTATATTTTTGAGGGCTAGGCAAGTACCACGAGCGATGGCACGAAGGGGATCCTCGGCGATATGCACGGGGAGACCAGACTTCTTCGAGAGACGCTGGTCGAGACCCTTAATAAGAGCACCACCACCTGCGAGATAGATACCATTCTTCACCACGTCAGAGTAGAGCTCGGGGGGCATATTCTCCAACACCTCCATAAGAGCGTTGTCGAGCTTGACGAGCGACTTATCGAGGGCATATGCTATCTCACTATAGTTGAGGGTGACGGTCTGTGGCAGGTTAGTGAGCATGTTCGAGCCAGTGAAGATATAGTCCTCGGGCTCGTTCTCAAGCTCGGGCACGGCAGCACCTATGGCGCACTTGATATCCTCGGCCGTGCGCTCACCGATACGTATGCCATGCTGCTGGCGTATGTAGTTCTGGATGTCGTTGGTGAAGACGTCGCCAGCGACATTTATAGACTTCGAGCATACGATACCACCGAGCGAGATACATGCTATCTCCGACGTACCACCACCAATGTCGATGATGAGGTTACCCTCGGGCGCCTCCACATCGAGGCCTGCGCCGAGAGCCGCAGCCATAGGCTCGAAGATAAGGTATATCTCGCGGCCACCAGCATGCTGTGCCGAGTCACGCACGGCACGAATCTCGACATTCGTAGAGCCCGAAGGGATACATATCATCATGCGTAGCGACGGTGCGAACATACCACGCGTAGCGCCCACCTTCTTGATAAGACCGCGAAGCATAAGCTCCGTAGCCTCAAAGTCGGCAATAACGCCATCCTTTAGGGGGCGTATTGTTCGGATGTTAGAGTGCGTCTTACCATCCATCAAACGCGCCTTGTGACCTATGGCCATAAGATCGCCAGTCTTAATGCTGAGGGCAACGATCGATGGTTCTTCAACGACGAACTTACCTTTGTGCATAATGAGCGTATTGTCCGTACCGATGTCAATAGCTAACTCCTGCGTATGTGAAAAAAGTCCCATATATAATCTATATTATTATGCATATTAAGGTTTCGACCACGCTCACACGCCTGCAATGTTTGGTATTGCAGACAAAAAAAGCGACTCTTGGCGAATCTATCGCCGCAGGTCGGAACATACTAAATAACAACGCGTTACGCCGAACACAACGCAAATACGCCATTACTCACTTGCAAAGATAGGAAAAAGATATGGACATTTTGCAAGAGTTTTCACATTTTTTTTGCTAATTTTGTCAATAATTTTTTGCCTATGAAGTCGGAAATGAGACCTAAATGTGCCGTATTGGGCTACGGTAGTTGGGCTACGGCCATCGTCAAGACACTCACGGTCAACCACCACCATGTAGATTGGCTGGTGCTCAACGACGATATACGCGAGTCGTTGCACTCGCGCAGCCGCAACTCGAAGTATCTGCCATGGTGCTACATCGACAAGGAGTTTATCACCCCCTCGTCGGATATCAACGCCGTTGTGCGCGATGCTGACGTGGTATTCCTTGCCATGCCCTCGGCATTCCTGAAGAAATTTTTGGAGCCTCTCACGGAGGATCTATCGAATAAGATTGTTGTATCGGCCGTCAAGGGCATCATCCCTGGTGACTACCTGACCATTGTCGAGCATGTCAACCGCTACTATGGTGTGCCCATGCAGAACCTCGCCGTAGTGACAGGCCCCTCGCATGCCGAGGAGGTGGGACAGTGTCAGCTGTCGTACCTCACGGTAGCCTCGGAGGATAGTGCCACGGCAGAGCGTGTGCGCGACGTGTTAGCCAACGACTTCTTCCGCTGCTCGCTCTCGAACGACGTGTTAGGTGTCGAGGCAGCTGCTATCATGAAGAATGTCTACGCCTTGGCCGTGGGCATAGCAGTAGGTCTGCGCTATGGCGACAACTTCCTCGCCGTGCTTATTGCGGGCTGTGCTGCCGAGATGAAGCGCTTCATTGATGCTGCCGTGCCCATAGATAGTCGCGACATCAACTCCGCAGCGTATATGGGCGACCTTCTTGTTACGTGCTACTCGCCTCTGAGCCGCAACCGTCGTCTTGGTACGCTTTTGGGTAAGGGATGTTCGGTTAAGAGCGCCCTCAACGAGATGACGATGATTGCCGAGGGTTACTACGCCGCCGAGTGCATACGTCGCAGCTCCATGCGTCGCAACATAGAGATGCCGATAGCGGACATGGTGTGGGAGGTGCTCTACAATAAGGCGTCTGCACGCGAGGCTATGCAGTCGCTCACACAGATACTTAGATAGTGTATAACGATTAAAACATAACAATATGGAACTTATTAAGTTTAACGCCGCACACTCGGGTGTTGCGGCGACTGCACAGATGCAGGAGGCAGCACGTCGTGCTAACGAACTTCTACATACAGGCGAGGGTGCTGGTAATGACTTCCTCGGCTGGGTAAACCTACCCTCATCGATTAGCGAGGATGAACTCAAGGAGATTAAGGCTGTAGCCAAGAAGTTGCGCGAGCGTGCCGAGGTGGTTATATGTATAGGTATCGGTGGTTCGTACCTCGGTGCTAAGGCTGTATTGGAGGCTATGAGCAACTCATTCGAGGCGCTAAAGAAGAGCCACGACAACCCCACCGTCGTCTTTGCTGGCGAGAACATCTCGGAGGACTACACCTACGAGCTTATGGATGCCGTTAAGGATTACTCTATCGCAGCTATCGTCATCTCTAAGTCGGGCACGACGACAGAGCCCGCCATCGCATTCCGTCTTATCAAGGCCGAGATCGAGCGTCGCTACGGCAAGGCTGAGGCTGCCGAGCGCATCGTGGCCATAACAGATAAGGCACGTGGCGCTCTCAAGACTCTCGCTACACAGGAGGGCTACCCCACCTTCGTTATCGAGGATAATGTCGGTGGCCGCTACTCGGTGCTCTCGCCCGTGGGTCTGCTGCCATTGGCGGTTGCAGGTGTTGATGTTGACGCCTTCGTTGAGGGTGCTCGCGACATGGAGCGCATGACAGCCATGGACCAGCCTATCGAGAAGAACCCCGCAGCACAATATGCCATCGTGCGCAATGAGCTATACAAGGCGGGCAAGAAAATTGAGATTCTCGGCTCGTACGAGCCTAAGTTGCAGTATATCGCTGAGTGGTGGAAGCAGCTCTACGGCGAGTCGGAGGGCAAAGAGGGTAAGGGTATCTTCCCTGCCAGCGTGACGCTCACCGCCGACCTCCACTCTATGGGCCAGTATATCCAGGAGGGTGAGCGCACATTGTTCGAGACCATCATCTCGGTAAAGAACTCTAAGTATGAGGTTAAGGTCGAGGCCGACAGCGCCAACCTTGATGGTCTTAACTTCCTCACTGGCAAGCGTCTCTCGGAGATTAACAAGATGGCTGAGTTGGGTGTACGCATCGCCCATGTCGACGGTGGCGTGCCCAATATGAGCATCGAGATTGAGCGTATCGACGAGCGCACCATAGGCCAGCTTCTCTACTTCTTCGAGAAGGGCTGCGGCATCTCGGGCTATATGCTTGGTGTCAACCCCTTCAACCAGCCTGGCGTGGAGGCATACAAGAAGAATATGTTTGCGCTCCTGGACAAGCCTGGATATGAGGAGGAGTCTAAGGCTATCAAAGCAAGACTGTAGACAGTGAGTAGTGAGTAATTAGTAATGAGTAATGGGGCGCTAATTCTTGATCTTTTGGTGCTATAAACCCTCGCAGTACTTATTAAGCGATCTTGATTAACTATTCAACAACGACTACTAATTTTTTAGGAGGCAGGGACGGCAATAAAGGGCGGGCTTCGCACTGAAACTAAGCAAGCAAAGCTTGCGCCCATTACTCATTACTCACTAAAATAAAGGTGTTGACCGTGATGGCCAACACCTTTATTTTTTGGATACGCTATAAGCCGAGTTCTGTACCTTACCGAGGCAAGGCCTCCATCATTTATCTACGACGCCAATCACTTGTCGCCTCTAGCAACCTACCCCCCGACATTGGACGAGCAGCCCTTAGTTGTCGGTATACATGGTCTTGCAACCCACGAGACGTACAGCCGAGGAGTATTGCTACCCTCGCGGTGGGCTCTTACCCCGCCTTCTCACCCTTACCCTTGCGGGCGGTTATTTTCTTCTACGCTACTATACCCTTGCGGGTATCAAGCCGTTAACTTGCGCGGTGCTCTCTGTTGCTCGGACTTTCCTCCCCCACCCGAAGGTGGCAGCGATGGAGCACATATCCGCCGCAAAGGTAACAAAAAATGGCAAATAAACAAAAAGCAGCACCCCAAGGAGTGCTGCTTAGCATTAATCTAATCAACTATTAGAAAGTTTCCGAACCCTCTGCAAATACCTTTCCTGTATAATCACAAGCGCTACTAATAGCATCCTTTAACTCATAAAAGTTGGTATTATTCTGGACATCGAAGTTGATGTGGCAATAGTTGAAAGTAGTTGATGTAAGCTGAACACCATAAACTTTGCTTGCATTTACATTCTTGTTACCAGTAAATACTACCGAGGTTGCACCAGCATTTTTCTGAGTCTTAGCCTCACCATTACCCCAAGTCCAAACAGCGGCAAGAGTACCCTGATCAGTGTAAACATTGAACTCGTTGTTAGTAATCTCAAAACATGTACGCGTACGGATAGCGTAGAAATCTCCCTCGAACTTACAGTTATTAACCTTTAGAAGCTTACCTGATGCATGAGAACCATAGTTAATACCACATACACCTGTTGCAATATCAGACTCAAACTCGCAACCATCGAATGTTACACCCGTAGCATAAAGAGTCGCGATTGCAGGATACTTATAGTTTGTGCCTGTGAAAATATTTTTCTTCTTTGAGTCATCTGTAATCTGGAACTTCAGATTCTCAAATACAGAGCCATCAGCATAGCCATTAAGCTCTAAGCGACCTGCAATAACAGCCTTATTAGCTACATCAGCTGACCTCATAGAGGTTGCAACCAAAGGTCTAAATACACGGGGATGACTAAAAAGTAACTTAGCCATCCCCTGTTCCTTTAGAGGTTGAATAAAAAGATGTAGTTTTAGGCCTGCGAAGCCCGAAAATGCGGAGTTTACTCAGCGTAAATGAGCATTTTGAGGGCGAGCATAACGACAAAATACACTTTTTATTCAGTCTCCTGAAGCACTATATTTGTTTTCTTGGCACTGATAGCAGCCTTAAGACCTTCAGTAGTATAAACAAGTGTACTACCATTCTCATCCTCATACATCGCACCGCCTATCCACTTAAGGCCATCAACAATAACAGTAAGTTTCTCAGGAATCATCGAAGTCTTATTACCCCAAAGAGCCGTACCTGTATTTGTTCCATTAGGATTGATGTCAAAGCCATTAAC
>JAFUPR010000024.1 GCA_017481145.1 Alistipes sp.
ATAAATATACAAAAACTTTTTAACACAACAAAGGCTATTCCAATGTTTTTCAACGGAATAGCCTATTTTTTTTACAAATATATGTTCATTAGATACAACAAAGGCTGACTAATAGCCCTTGGGACTTTTTAGTCAGCCTCCATCAATCGTCCTATATATGGATTATGAATTAGCAATAGCCTTCCAGCCGTTGAGAACCTTGAAGAAAGCGATAAGCTGAAGAATAGGAGCAGCAACCCAGCCGATAACAGGGATCCAACCAGTGAGAATAGCAACGATGTTAAGGACCATTGCAGTGTGGAGCTTACGAGCACCCTCACGAGCACCCTCGGGAAGGGTTGTAGAATTCTTAAGCGCCGAGTAACCCTGAAGCATAAGGATGAAAGCTACAATGTTAAGTATAAATGCGATAACTGCACCAGCAGCGGGAACGAATGCCACAACGCTACCAATCATGGTAAGTAGAGCTGCGATACGCAACTTATTGATCGCAGTAGCATCGTTTGCATCAGCTATAGTACGCCACTTGTTAAGGCCGATATAGAACAAAATATAACCAGCAACAACAGCAAGTGAGGCTACGAGATCCATAATATCCCAAAAGCCGAATGACACGACATCCTCTACATTACCAGACTCCATTGCACCAAGGACACCTGTTAGCGTGCCGATGAAACCAAAGAGAGCAGATGCGATACCAGCAAATACGTAGAGCAACACAGCCTTATAAATACCCTGAGTTACGCTTGACCAAGAACTCTGTACATTTTCCATAGTTGTTAATTTATTTAGGTTAATGTTATGTGATCAAAAATGCTAATTCCACATGCGGTAATGCACATTGATAGCGCACATATCCCAGCGAAATCTAATACAAATGTAATATTTATTGGTTAATTCTCCAAATATAAGCAAATATTTATTGTGTTTGTTGTATGTCGGTAAGCTATGCGATATGAGGTACTCATATTTGCAAGGAGGTCATTTTATGAGCATAAAATTTGTGTAATCAAGAAATAATTATTAGCTTTGTTATGACGTAAAAATTATTAACTGAAAGTGTAAGGCGTTATTATTCGCGCATTGGGGTTACAATCAAGTTCATTCACGACATTTTTATAATGTTTTGCCTTTGTAATCTATAGGTGTTAGGCGGTGGTATAGTCTTCGGCATCACACTTTTACACTATTAATTTACCGAGATGCGGGTAAGCTAACCTATTCTTAATTATGTATTGCAGAAATTGTGGTAATCAGCTGAATGATGGTGCAGCGGTATGTCTAAGTTGTGGCGTTAAGGTGGGAGTTGGTAAGAACTATTGCCCCCACTGTGGTGCTAAGCCCGATCCATTGGCATCTATTTGTGTTAGTTGCGGTCGCGAGCTTCGTGCATCGAACTCTAATTCTGGCAGCGATATTGATTCATTTGGAGGTGCTATATCATCATGCTTCAAGAAGTATGCAACATTCTAGGGTCGTGCCAATCGCTCTGAGTATTGGTTCTTCTACTTGTTTTATGTTCTTGTGAGCTTCTTGGCATGGATTCCTATCTTGGGATGGTTGATAATGCTTGCAATGATAATTCCTACAATATCGGTCGCTGTACGTCGCTTGCACGATATTGGAAAGAGTGGTTGGTGGTATTTTATTTGTTTGATACCGTTGGTTGGTTTCATTTGGTTGATCGTATTGTTCTGCCAGCCCAGCCAGGAGGGTGAGAACGAGTATGGTCCCAATCCTAACGCATAATTAACACATATCTATTGATGGGCTTATGCGTATAGCAAGATCCATCACACTAAATAGGCTGCCCAAGATTCAAGGGCAGCCTATTTATGTTGTACACTAACTCAGGTTACTCGTAGTCCGTGTCGATAACCTCGCCCTTGACTTCGGGGGCATGATATGCATGCTCGTATGAGTTGTCGTAGTTCGACATGGCAAGGAGTATCCATCCGCGGTAGTAGAAGAAGACAGATACTGCAAAACAGAAGATGGTGACAAACAAGCCGAAAAGCATGATAAAGAGTCCGAACTTAATGACGCCATCGCTATAATCCCACAATACAGATATAGCGTCTAAGTCGAAAGAGCTCATCGTGCTCAGGTGTCTAGAGACTTGATACTCGTCATCGATAACGGCCATGTCGCAGATGTCGTCAACGACACCCTCAATACCGCCGTTAGTTAGGTATGTGACTGCAACATCTGAGATGTTATCGGCTATAGGCTCGATGTCATCGGTGAACGAAAATAGGATGATGGCAAATCCAACGGCACAGATAAATGGGCCGACGATGGCTGTGCCAATGTATGTCTTACAAAATGAATAGAGGCTTGTCGCACCCCTCTTTACCTTACCTGCCATCTTTGTCTTGCTCAGCATGCCAAGGGCGATAAACTGCGCGAAGAAGGCAATCCAGCCTATTATAGTGGTTATTATCTGCAGATCCTCAATTTCCATCATCATCTTGGCAACAGCGGGAACGAAACATGAGAGAATGTCGACCAGTCCAACAACTGCGGGAATAAGCTGAGCGATGGTAAAAAGAGTTACTGCAGGCTTATCGCTATCGGGTACCAATGACCTCCATATATAGCGTAGGATGACGATGCCCCATTGCATCGCTTGAATCAATACACCAAACACGAGATATACATTCCTGCGAGACTCGAATGCCTCCAGTGTTGGTGCATCGGCCAATCCGTATGATAGATACTTCGAGATAATCGAAAGTACAAGGATGGCGAGCTGTGCGACGAGTAGTCCTACGACCACCTGTTTCCATCGCCTCTGCTTAGTGGTTAGTTGTGTTGTCATAATTGTTTGATATTTAGTAGTCTATGGTTTGTCTATTACTTCCTAAAGATAAAGTATACGGCCAATACTAAGCAGGCGAAGCCCGCGAGGTGGTTCCAGCGTAGAGGGTCGCCCTTAACGAAGAGCACGGCGAAGAGCGTGAAGACCACAAGCGAGATAACCTCTTGTATGACCTTCAGCTGCCATAGCGTGAAGGGGCCGCCGAGCTCCATGCTGCCTATACGGTTGGCGGGCACCTGGAAACAGTACTCGAAGAGGGCTATACCCCAGCTAAAGAGTATGATGGCGACGATACCATAGCGTTGTAGGCTCGACTTGAAAGCGATGTGGCCATACCATGCGAGCGTCATAAATATATTCGAGCATACGAGCAATCCTATAGTTGATATACCCTTCAGTAACATAGTTGTTTAGGTGTTTGTTTTGTTTTTCTTTGACAAAGGTAACGAAAAATGGCGAAGAGTGGTGCGTAAAGCGAGATAAAGTTTGGGTATGTCGCAATTATATTGTATTTTTGCGCAAAATTTTCAAACCAATAACTATTCTATATGAACAAGATTTTAGGATTTTCCATTATGTGCGTTTCAATGTTGACAGCATGCGCCACAAGCGTGGAGACAGAGACGGCCGAGAAGCCGTGGGTTGTTGATCGCTTCGACGACATCAAGGTTATTCGCTACGAGGTGCCAGGCTTCGAGGAGCTCACACTCCAGGAGAAGGAACTTATCTACTACCTCGCCGAGGCAGCCAAGTGCGGCCGTGACATCCTCTTCGATCAGAACTTCAAGTACAACCTCGCAGTGCGTCGCACGCTCGAGAGCATCTATACAGCCTCAGAGGTGCGCGAGGGTGAGGAGTTCGCAGCCTTCGAGAAGTATTTGAAGAAGGTGTGGTTTGCTAACGGTATCCACCACCACTACTCGAACGATAAGTTTAAGGCCGAGTTCTCAGAGGGCTGGTTCCGTGAGCAGCTTGCTAAGTATATCAACGATGACAACCGCCAGATTGAGGACGACCTCCTCTGCCAGATTATCTTCGACGAGAAGCTCTACGCCTCGCGCCTAAATCGTGCTGCTGGTGTTGACGTAATCAAGGCGTCGGCTGGCAACTACTACGAGGGTGTATCGCAGGCTGAGGCCGAGGCATTCTATGCTGCCATGGCTGCTGCCGATGCTGGCAACCCCGAGCCTATATCGTATGGTCTGAACTCGAAGCTTATGCGTGACGAGAATGGTCAGATTGTAGAGAAGGTATGGAAGGTTGGTGGCATGTACACCGAGGCTATCGAGCAGATTGTCTACTGGTTGGAGAAGGCAATCACCGTAGCTAACCCCACGCAGCAGGAGATTCTCAAGGCGTTGGTTAAGTACTACCGCTCGGGCGACCTCGCCGACTTCGATGCTTACAACATCCTCTGGGTGCAGGATACAGCCTCTAACGTAGATGTCGTTAATGGCTTCATCGAGAACTATGGCGACCCCCTCGGCATCAAGTCATCATGGGAGTCTGTCGTTAACTTCCGCGACGAGGAGGCGTGCAAACGTACCGAGATCATGGCTGCTAATGCTCAGTGGTTCGAGGATAACGCACCTATCAATCCCGCATATCGTAAGGAGGAGGTTAAGGGCGTGTCGGCAAAGGTTATCACCGTGGCGATGCTCGGTGGCGACTGCTTCCCCTCGACAGCTATCGGTATCAACCTCCCCAATGCTGACTGGATTCGTAAGGAGTATGGCTCTAAGTCGGTGACCATCGACAATATCACCTATGCCTATGATAAGGTGGCTCAGGGTAATGGCTTCATGGAGGAGTTCGTACTCCGCGAGGCTGACCGCGAGCGTCTGAAGAAGTACGGCAAGCTCTCTGACGACCTCCACACCGACCTCCACGAGTGCCTCGGTCATGGCTCAGGACAGCTCGCTCCTGACACTAAGGGCGACGAGCTCCGCACCTACTCTTCGACTCTCGAGGAGGCACGTGCCGACCTCTTCGCGCTCTACTATCTTGGCGACCAGAAGCTCGTTGAGATTGGTCTTATCCCCACGTTGGATGTAGCTTGGGCGCAGTATCACGACTATATCATGAATGGTATCATGACACAGCTCTCGCGCATCGAGCCTGGCAAGAATGTCGAGGAGGACCACATGCGTAACCGTAAGCTTATCGCCGAGTGGTGCTACGAGAAGGGTAAGGCTGAGAATGTTATAGAGTGGATTACTAAGGACAACAAGCGCTATGTCGTTATTAACGACTTCGAGCGTCTACGTGAGCTCTTCGGTGAGCTCCTCTACGAGGTTCAGCGCATCAAGTCGGAGGGCGACTATGAGGCTGGTAAGGCTTTGGTTGAGGCCTATGCCGTACAGGTAGACCCCGAGCTCCACGCTGAGGTGTTGGCTCGTAATAAGGCACTCAACATCGAGCCTTATAGCGGCTTCGTAAACCCCGACTACGAGCTTGTTACGGATAAGGATGGCAAGGTTGTGGATGTTAAGATTATCTATCCCACAAACTTCGTAGAGCAGCACCTCGAGTATGCTCGCGACTACTCGTTCCTTCCTACTTTGAACTAAGAGGGTGAATAAAAATAGGTAATGATGCAAAAAGCGGCGCTTTGGTAAAAAGATAAGTGCTTATATATTTGCAAATTACAGCGATATTTTAGAGATTAGTAGAAATCGGTTTCTACTAATCTCTATTTTTATGGC
>JAFUPR010000025.1 GCA_017481145.1 Alistipes sp.
CTCTTCATGTGCTCGGTAAGGTGGTTGATACGGTAGGTGAATAACGCGATCTGGCTCTCGGGTGAACCCGTGTCGGTTGTAGACTTGCCGTACTGGCCAAACAACTCCTGCTTCTTCTCAGGTGTCAAATACATAAAAATTAAGGTTTTATGGTGCGCGTCCTTCCTGTTTTCCCGAGGATCACGCCCCTGGTTCCACTCCACGACAGATCGTCCTTACCTTAGATCCTGCCGGAGCGTGCGGCAAAGATACTCCATTTTTTGAAATCCGCAAGGCCTTTTTCTAAGAAAAAGAGTTATTTTGTCAAAATGTTTTTCGCTTAGTCTTTGGCAAAGTTGTACGATTCTGCGCTAAAATATCCTAATAGAGTGGTATTATATTTAATTTGAAGGCAATATTAACTCTTTTAGATGACTATATAATATTTTTAAGAATATTGCATATTCAACTATTTTTCGCATAACACTCGATTTTTTATGGTAAAGATGGTGGAAAATTGTGATTTTTTACTACCTTTGCTCGATGAATATAACAAAGTTATCTATGACCGTGAGAGTGCTCAAAAGTATTATGGTGGCAGTCGTTGTTGTGGCGGCGTGCATGATGACCTCGTGCGATGGTCGCGGGGCTCGTTATGTGGAGGTTCGTGGTGAGGCGCTCGGTACGTTTGTGCAGGTGAAATGTTGCACGGATATGTCGGAGGCTGAGCTTGCTGGCATGGTGCGTAGGATTGATACTGAGGCTAAGGCGTCGATGTCGATATTTAATCCCGAGTCGTTGCTGTCGCGCATAAACCGCAATGAGAGCGACTCGTTGGATGCGCATATTGAGTGTAACATAGCGTTGGCGCGCCGCTTCTCGGAGCTTAGTGGCGGTGCATACGACATAACCATTAAGCCGTTGACTGATGCGTGGGGTTTTGGTCGTGAGCTAAGAGATAATACGCCCAATGTAGACTCATTACTCGCCTTTGTGGGTTACGATCTGATTAGTGTGGAGGATGGTCGTCTAAAGAAGGAGGATAGCCGCGTGGAACTAGACCTTAACTCGATAGCTAAGGGTTATACCGTAGACCTTGTGGCTGCGGAGCTTGAGACTATGGGGATTACAAACTATATGGTCAACATAGGTGGAGAGGTACGCGCTAAGGGCGTTAACGCTAAGGGTAGCCTTTGGAGTGTAGGTATAGAGACCCCCTACGATGGTAACATGTCGCAGGATTCGTTCGAGAAGGTCATAAGGCTTCGAGACGAGGCTGTGGCTACGTCGGGTAACTACCGTCGCTTCTACCTCACGGATGACGGACGCAAGATTGCGCATACGATAGATCCTGTCACAGGGCAGAGTGTAGTTAGCGAGCTACTGTCGGTGACGGTTGTAGCTCCTACGTGTGCCGAGGCGGATGCTGCGGCAACGATGTTTATGGCTATGGGCTCAACGGAGGCGACGTTAGAGCTTGCCCAGCGCTGTGAGAACGACTATGGCTGGCGCTACTACTTCATCTATGCCGATGGCGAGGGCTATCGTGTGGAGTGCAGCGAGGAGTTTTATTAATGCTTATTGTCGAGCGACGAGGGTATGAGGGCGTTGTTGCTATATAACGTCATGTCGGGACGCGGCAGTATCGAACATCGTATTGAGGATATTGCTCGCGAGTTCGAGTGCCGAGGTATAACGCTGAGTGTGCGACGCGTAGACTTCGGTTGCAATCCGTTTGATGGCGCTGAGTCGGTGGATATGGTTGTTGTATGTGGTGGCGATGGCACGGTAAACTTTGTTGTTAATAGCATGCAACATAGGGGTTTAGATGTTATGCTCGGCATAATACCCTCGGGTACGGCTAATGACCTTGCAGGGGCGCTGAACATGCCGTCAGATGTTGTGCTTGCAGCGCGTAAGATTGCCGAGGGCAGCGAGCGTAGGGTAGATTGTGGCGTGGTGAATGGCAAGAGGTTCGTTAACGTGCTCAGTTTTGGTGTGCTCACGACCACATCGCAGCATACGCCCGATGAGGCGAAGCGTAGATTTGGAAAGATGGCTTACTTATGGGTGGGCATGCGCGACTTGGTCAAGATGCACCCCATGCGGCTGAGGATTACGGCCAATGGTAAGAGCATCACGAGTGATAGTTTGATGTGTCTTGTCTTTAATGGTGAGACGGCGGGTCGCTTCCGTATAGCGCGTGGCGCCAAACTCGATGACGGGCGCTTGGATGTGTTGTTATTAGAACGGCGTAATATGATGATGGCCTGTGGCAGTATGATACGTTATCTGCTTGGTGGTCATCCCGATGCGGTGAGGTCGTTCACAGCCCAAGAGCTTAGGATTGAGACGCTACACGACGAACCTACAGACATAGACGGACAAGAGGGACCCCGCTTCCCATTGCATGTTACGTGTGAGCACCGCAGCCTGAGAGTGCGCTGTTAGTGAAATGTGAACCTGAGAAATGTAGCGAACTCGGGAAATAAAAAACTAAGGTAAGGAAGAAAACCTAAGAATAAAAATAGGAGGATAGATGAAACAAGATGGTATTAAGCGAGCCTCGATCGACAAGCTGAAGTCGCGATTCGAGACGGCATACTACTCGGAGGATATGGTTATCACTCCGCTTGTGATGTTTCGTGAGCTTGACGACCTCACGGCGCTTATTCAGGGAGTGTCGATAGGTGTTACGGTGAGCGGTACGGCGAAGATAAAGATTAATGGCAAGATGCACGAGCTGCGTCCGAATACGCTCTTTATCTTCAACGAGAATACTGTTATCGAGCAGGTTAAGGCGTCGATACGCTCGTCGGGATATATGATAACATACTCGCGTCAGTATCTCAATAGCATACATGTCGATACTCAGGACCTGATATCGATATATCATGGCTTCCTTGACGAGCCTTGTGTGCAGATTGAGCCTACGGAGGCGGCATATATACACGACATATCGAAGCTTATGCTCTCAGTATTATGCGACTATGCACCTACAGCCTCGCGCGAGAAGATCATAAGCTCGCTCTTTGCTGCGATGTTCCACTACGTGATGGGCATCCTGCAGCAGCATAGCCTGCCAGGCAATGGCACGGTGAGCAACCGCACGGACGAGCTCTTCAACACCTTCCTCTCGTTGCTTCGTGAGCACTGCTCGACGGAGCGTAGCGTGGAGTTCTATGCACAGAAGATGGGCATCACGCCTAAGTATTTGTCGCTGATACTTAAGAAGAAGAGTGGCCGCAATGCATCGAAGCTTATCGACGAGGCTGTCGTATACGAGGCCAAGCGCTTGCTGAAATACTCGGGACTGAGCATCCGTGAGATAGCTATCAAGCTTAACTTTGCATCGCAGTCCTTCTTTGGCAAATACTTCAAGCAGAGAGTGGGCGTTTCACCCTCGCGCTATAAGATATGGGATGGCCGCACAGAGGGTGTAATTGCCGAGAATGACATCTTTGCCGAGCCAACAATGGATGATGAAGAATAGACAATAACAAATATCTAAACTATCAATTTATGAGAAAACTATTTAAGACTGTGGTGCTTACAATAGCACTTATGTTACCCTTCGCGGCCTTTGCCGAGGATGCAAAGACCTTCGAGGGAAAGGTTATCGACGTGCAGGGTGGCGCTCCTGTAGAGTGGACGCTGAACGCTACGGATAAGGGTGAGGGTATCTACGAGCTCACCTTTACGGGTAATATCGCTGATGGCTATCATGGCTATCCTCTGAGCGATATGTTCTCGGCACCCATTTTCGAGTTTACGGAGGGCGGCACTTGTGTAGGTGATATGCGCGAGACCGAGCCTACGCATGCTAGTGTCGATGAGTTTGGTGATACTGTACACCACTATCTCGGTAAGATGGTCTTCATTCAGGATGTTGAGGCTAAGGCTGGTGCTATGATTAAGGGTATGATTAACACCAACATCTGCACCAACGAGACAAACCAGTGCCAGCAAAGCTCGTTCGACTTCGAGATTCGCGTTGGCGAAGGTGATGCGGCGGCTGCTACAACAGAGGGACAGGCTCCTGCTACAACAGAGGGGCAGGCTCCTGCTACAACAGAGGGACAGGCTCCTGCTACAACAGAGGGGCAGGCTCCTGCACACACGCCTCTGGATTGGGGTTCAATCATTCAGGCTATACTTTGGGGCTTTGCAGCGTTGTTGACACCCTGTGTGTTCCCCATGGTGCCTATGACAGTATCGTTCTTCATAAAGGGCTCGCAGTCACCCGCACAGGGTCGCTTCCGTGCTACGATGTATGGTTTCTTTATCGTGGCTCTCTACGTGTTGCCCATTGCAGCGTTGATTCTTATCACGCGCTTCACTGGTGGTGAGGGTGTTACTGAGGATATCTTCAACTGGCTGTCTACACACTGGATTCCCAACATCATCTTCTTCGTAATCTTCATGGTCTTTGCGGCGTCGTTCTTCGGTGCCTTCGAGATTACGTTGCCCTCATCGTTGGTTAATAAGAGCGATGCTGGCGCAGATAAGGGTGGCTTGATCGGTATCTTCTTCATGGCGTTGACGCTTGTGCTCGTGTCGTTCTCATGTACGGGTCCTATCGTAGGCTCTGTTATTATCGAGTCGATGAATGGTGGTCTTTGGATGCCTATCATCACCATGGCAGCCTTCGCTATAGCCTTTGCATTGCCCTTCACGCTGTTGGCATGGTTCCCCTCAATGCTTAAGAATATGCCTAAGAGCGGTGGCTGGTTGAACTCGGTTAAGGTTGTCCTCGGTTTTATTGAGGTGGCCCTAGGCTTGAAGTTCTTGATGACTGCTGACCAGACATACCACTGGGGTCTTCTCGACCGTGAGACATACCTCGCCATCTGGATCGTGGTATTCTCGTTGCTCGGCCTCTATCTCCTTGGTAAGCTGCGCTTTGCTCATGACGACGAGATGAAGCACATCTCGGTTAAGCGACTCTTCATGGCTATCGCCGTATTCTCATTCGTAGTATATATGATTCCTGGTATGTGGGGTGCTCCGCTCAACGCTATCTCGGGCTATCTGCCTCCTATGAGTACTCAGGACTATCGTATCGATGGCGACAACTCTAACCTTAATGCTGGTGTTAAGTATGGCGATGCCCTCCATCTGCCCCATAACCTTAAGGGTTACTTCGACCTTGACGAGGCTCTTGAGGCTGCTAAGAAGGAGAATAAGCCTATCTTCGTGGATGTTACGGGTCACGCATGTAACAACTGCCGCGAGATGGAGACACGTGTATGGAGCGATCCTCGCGTTAAGCAGATGCTTGCTAACGACTATATCATCTGTGCTCTCTATGTCGACGACCGTATGGAGCTCGATAAGGAGGACTACTATACTAATAAGAATGGTGTCGTTATGAAGACGCTTGGTCGTAAGAACAACGCCATTGCCGTTGAGCGTTTCGGCGTCAATGCACAGCCTGGCTACGTGCTTCTCTCACCCGACGAGAAGATTCTTGCACCTGTGCGTGGCTACGACGATAGCATCAAGGGCTTCATCAAGTTCCTTGAGGATGGCTTGGCGGCTATGTAGTTAGTCGTATGTGATGTATGCAAATAGGGGTAATGATGCAAAAAGTGGCGCTTTTTGACATCTAAATTAAGGGCGAGAGATGCAGAATTTCTCGCCCTATTTTTTCGCAGCTTTCCCCTCGTTACTTTGAAGAAAAAGATACCACTTGACAAAGTCCTTAAAATGCTC
>JAFUPR010000026.1 GCA_017481145.1 Alistipes sp.
CACCGTAAAAAAACCACAAAAAACATTTGGTTTATTTCGTAAACTTATTTATATTTGCAGCAGCAAATGAATCTTAAAAATGATGATTATGGAAAACGAGATTAAGAAGCTTCCAGCCAAGAAGCAGTTGCAGCACCGCGCTGCACCTCTGGCGCTCACATGTGCAATAATGCTGATTATCAATCACCAGTGCACGCCCGAACTTAATTGGGGATTATGGGTTGTAGGTGGTCTTTGTGTAGCGTTTCTCTACGACCTCATAGACTACTTCTTCGTCAAGCGTAACGAACTAGAGGAGTAGTTATGGGCAGCACAGTTAGCAAGCTCGACGAGCGTCGCAGCATTGAGATTATCTCGAGGATGATAGCCGACACCTCGGCGCACATAGATCGCGAGAGCGGCAAATACTTTCTACTATGGGGTTACACCACAGTCATAGTTTCGTTATTTGAGTACGTTGCGCAGGTATGTCACCTGCCATTACCACTATGTCTGTGGGCGTGGTGGCTTATTCCCTTAGTCGGAGGCGTGGGTACACTTATACTCAATCGTCGCGGCACTACACGCCCCAAGTCGTATGTCGACCGCAGCATAAGTGCCGTATGGATGGTATTTGGTCTATCCTTCGGCATGGCCTTTATCGCAGCCATGGTATACGGAGCCAACATCCTCTACCTCACCGCCATGCTTATGGGCATGGGCACGGTGATTACGGGCAAGATATGCCAGCATCGTGTGCTGACCATAGCTGGCAAGGTGGGAATGATTCTCTCGCTCATTATCCCTGCGTGGCATCTGCTCATGCGCGAGTACGGCACAGAGCTACGCGAGAGCGGAATAGAGCCCATCGAGGCGATATTATACGTAGAAATAGTTATCTTTGCAGCGATATTCACAGTCATGATGGTAATCCCTGGCCACGTATTGTACAACCGCTCAAAAGGTATAAAGGATGCTTAAGCCGCTCGATCCGCTGCTACACTCCGAGCTACGTCTCGCCATAGTCTCGATACTCATAGGTGTCGAGGAGGCCGACTTCGTCTATATACGCACCGAGACGGGTGCCACGGCGGGTAACCTCAGCGTGCAGATAGACAAGCTGCAAAAGGCCGAGTATATCGAGGTGGAGAAGGGCTTTCGCGGTAAGATGCCACGCACCGTATGTCGCATAACAGACAAGGGGCGCAAGGCTTTTGCCGACTATGTAGACACCCTGAGGGGCTATCTAAAGCTGTAGCTAACGTAGCCTATGTTTATGGAAGTGAGGCGTGACAACTGAAACGAAGAAAAGGAGCGCAACCAACACCAACACAGAACCAAAGATGTAACAATAGGAATAGCCATACTCGGCTATCGAGCCACCAAGGAGCATACCGCCACCAATACCTACGTCCCATCCCGTAAGGTAGGTGGCGTTTGCTGTTGCACGACGTTCATTGGGTGCGAGGTTGATAAATAGCGTATTATAGGCGGGGAATAGCGTACCATAGCCGTAGCCAAAAAGGAAGGCTGTCACAAAGTATACGACGTATGCCAATGTGACACTATGGCCTCCCGCCCACGCCAATGATGCCTCGCCCAGAGCACCGACAAAGGCGATGATGATGCCTAAGCGTATGGTCTCAGTTATAAATCCCTGGTCAACCCTCTTGCCCGAGTGTAGACGCGAGGCAATGAGTCCTGCCGCCATGACCGTAAAAAAGAGGCCTGCATTGTGCGTTATACCCACCTCGCGAGCATAGAGAGCCATGTAGCTCGTCGTCATTCCGTAGGGTATGGCAAGAAGCATGAAGGCTACACAGGCACGTATGCCCTCCTTGAGGAAGAAGCGGTCAGCCGAGAGTTTAAACTCCACATTAGCCTTAAGCTCACGACGCGGAGCGCGCACCAAAGCACCGAGCGTTAAGCCTACAACACCCGTGACGAGCGAGGTGAGAAAGAGCAACGTATAACTGCCAGCCGAGATAATGAATAGTCCAGCCATAGGGCCAAAAGCCATGGCAAGGTTGTTGGTAACGCCATAGTAGCCAAGCCCCTCACCTCGGCGCGACGAGGGCATAACGTCGATGACGAGAGTATTACCAGCGGTGGTGAGCATACCGAAGCTGAAGCCGTGGAAGATGCGCAGGAGGATGAATAATAGGAGCGTCTTGGTTATAAAGAAGGAGCCGAGGAACGTGGCTACAAAGATGGCGTAAGCGGCAATATATACACTCTTACGCGGCAAGGTGTCGGCAACAAATCCTGCCATGGGTCGCACGCTGAGCACCGCAACGACATAGCACGAGAGCACCACGCCCACCATTGCCTGACCTATGCCGAAGGTATCTTTAAGATATAGCGGCAACGTAGGCACAAGGATAAAGAACGAGAACGACATCATAAATGCCGCCACGCATACAAATATATAATCGCGTGTGAATAGTCTATCTTTAACCTGAGCGTCCATTGTCTATAGAATAATTATACAATAATTCTACGACAAAGGTAACACAAAATAGACCACAATATACCAAAAACACCTAAAATATTATCATCACAAGACAATCTCTACGACCACCTCGCCATCGTGCTCCGTGTTGGAGGAGGCGGTGGCAGAGGCACGTAGATGCATAGGCGTTATGCTATAGCGACGACGGAATTGGGAGATAAAGTGCGAGGTGTTGCGAAAACCACATATCGCGGCAAGATCGCTAATGTGAAGTGTAGTGCTCACGACAAGCGTATGAGCAATACGTAACCGCTGAGATAACAACCAACTATGAGGCGAGACGCTATAGCGAGCACGAAAACGACGCTTGAAAGTAGACACAGATATACAACACGCGTTGGCCATATCACCAAGCGAGGCATTGCTCAGGAGGCTCGAAGCAATCACCTGACGAAAACGACGCTCCTCACGACGCAAGGCTCCCATGCTCGGTACGACATCGCATATATCTACACATAAATCTGCAGTATCTCCCGCTTTACTATCGTACGATTCACACTCAGCTATCGACAACGATGTGTTCGCAATATCGTTAGACTTGAATGTTATACATAACGATAGATGTCTGCAACTACTCACATAGCCACACTTAAGACATACGCGATAACAACAATTTGTATCACTATTATTGCTCATTAGAATCAGTTTTAAATATGTTTTACAATACAAATATATTTAAAATAATCCAATAAAACAATATTTTTTATATTTTTATATCATATTGAACTGATTACGACATAGGATGACAGGGTGTAGGTACGGGAAGGAGCAACACATTCTGCTGTCCTGAACGCGGTGAGGGGTATTTTGTCCGCGACTTCGCTGCAGTCTCTGTGGTCTCTGTGGTCTCTGCAGTCTTTGTGGTCTTTGTGGTCTCTTCCAGATTCTTACACCCTCAAAATGTCATTCTGAACGAAGTGAAGAATCTTTTGTCCGCGACTTCTCAGCAGTCTCTGTGGTCTCTGTGGCCTTTGCGGTCTTTGCGGTCTCTGCAGTCTTTGTGGTCTTTGCGGTCTCTTC
>JAFUPR010000027.1 GCA_017481145.1 Alistipes sp.
ACGATGATTTATCGCTCTTTTGGCGCATCAAAACCTAACCATAACATTTTTACCGCATTAGTATTGCAATTCATTTCTTGCGCTCATCGTATCTGAAAAAAAAACGAGACCGACCAAAAATCACTTTTTAGTCAGCCTCATGTTCATATTATCTACAGGTATTATGCAGTTATAATGCCCGCATTACGCCTTTATAAGAAATTAGGAATCTACCAAAATCAACTCGACCTAATTTATAGAACCTACCTATAATTATATAGTTGGTCGCGGAGTCGTGGTGTAAACCCTGCACGGCGGATTGTCGCCTCCATAGCCTCGCGATCGAAGCGCGTAGTAGCGCCCGCCGACGAGACCACATTCTCCTCAATCATTATCGAGCCCATATCGTTAGCACCACTGCGTAGAGCTATCTCGGCAACCTCCTTACCAACCGTAAGCCACGAGGCCTGAATGTTGGGGATGTTGTGCAGAATGATACGACTCATGGCGATGATGCGAAGATACTCCGTTGCCGAGAATCGCGGAGCGACACCCTCGGCCTCAAGCTGCGTACCCTTGGGGCAGAAGACCCACGGTATGAATGCCGTGGAGCCACGCGATGTCTCGGGCTTACGCGCCTGAAGGTCGCGGATGGTTATCAGGTGGTCGACCCTCTGATGCGGGGTCTCGACATGTCCATACATCATCGTCGCCGTCGTCGGTATATCGAGCTTATGCGCCTCGTGCATCACAAGCACCCACTCCTTAGCCGAAGGCTTGGCGGGAGATATACGCCTACGCACCTCCTCCGATAGTATCTCAGCACCAGCACCTGGGAGGGTATCTAAGCCCGCAGCCTTAAGTCGCTGCAACACCTCCATGGTGGTAATACCGCTAATGGCGGCTATATGTGACACCTCAGGAGCACCCAAAGCATTGAGTCTCAACGTAGGATACTCCTTCTTTATCTGCGAGAATAGCTTCTCATAAAACTCCACACCCAGGCGCGGATGGAGGCCTCCCTGCAAAAGTAGCTGGTCAGCACCAAGCTTTAGCGCCTCCTCAATCTTTTGACGATACTCTGCCATCGTCGTGATAAAGGCCTTAGCCTCCTCATGGGGCTTACAATGGAAATTACAAAAGCGACAGCCCGACTTACAAACATTCGTAATGTTGACGTTGCGGTCTATCTGCCACGTGACCACCGAAGCATCCTTCACGGCATCGCAACGTAGCCTATCGGCAACATCACACAGTCTCTGCAATGGTGCATTATCGTAGAGCTCGTATGCCTCCTCGCGAGTGAGGGGCACACGCTCCAAAGCCTTTTCTAATATAGCGTCTATATTATACATAACCACATGATTATGTTAGTTGTTAAGCAATAACTTGAAATCGAGCGTACGACGACTAAGGTCGACACTCTTAACACGCACACGCACACGGCTACCAAGCGTCAGGCGTAGACCCGAAGAGCGGCCTACAACCTCATAGCGCGCCTCATCGAAACGATAGTAATCATCATCGTCGATATCGCGCAAGAAGGCCATACCCTCAACATGCGTATCGTCAAGCTCGACATATATGCCCCACTCGGTCATGCCCGAGACGACACCCTCGAACTCCTCGCCAACGCGATCCTTCATAAACTCCGCCATCTTATACTTGATGCTCGCACGCTCGGCATCCGAGGCCATAATCTCGCGCTCGGTAGAGTGCTGACATAGCTGTTCTAAGTGCTTCTTATCCATGCGCTTCTCACCAGCGAGGTAGGCAGCAAGGATGCGGTGTACCATAATGTCGGGATAGCGTCGTATGGGCGAAGTGAAGTGTGTATAGTAGGGGAAGGCTAAGCCGTAGTGGCCGATATTATCGGTTGTATATACAGCCTTAGCCATGCTGCGCACCGCCAGCGTCGTGATGGCATTAGCCTCCGCCTTACCCTCGATATTCTTGAGCAGCTTGTTCATCTCCTTAGCTATAGCACGTCCCTTCGAGGCCTTGAAGTAGTGACCAAAGCGTAGGGCGAACTCCTTGAAACGACCGAGCTTATCCTCCGACGGTTCATCATGCACACGGAAGACCATAGGACGAGGCACACGGCGGCCGTTGGCTATGCGGTGTGCGCAGAACTCCGCAACACGACGGTTAGCTAAGAGCATGAACTCCTCGATAAGTTGATTAGCCTCCTTCTGCACCTTAGTATATACACCTATGGGACGTCCCTTATCATCCAAGTTAAAGCGCACCTCGTCGCGCGCGAAGGCGATAGCGCCATGACGGAAACGCTCCTTACGCAGTGTCTGCGCCAAGCGGTGGAGTGTCGCAATATCTGGAGCATAGTCGCCCATGCCTCTTTCGATAACCTCCTGCGCCTCTTCGTAGGTGAAGCGTCGGTCGGAGTGTATGACAGTACGACCGAACCACTCGTCGAGAATCTCAGCATCATCGTTAAGCGTAAACACCGCCGAGAACGATAGTTTATCCTCATTCGGACGCAACGAGCATAGGTCGTTACATAGCCTCTCGGGGAGCATCGGTACCGTGCGGTCTACAAGATATACCGACGTGGCACGCTCCACAGCCTCATCGTCGACAACAGAGCCTGGCGTGACATAGTGCGATACGTCGGCGATATGCACGCCTACCTCCCACACACCCTCCTTCACCTGGCGGATAGAGAGTGCATCGTCGAAATCCTTAGCATCGGCAGGGTCTATCGTGAAGGTCGTCACCCCGCGCATATCGCGGCGCTTGGCCACCTCCTCCTCGGTAATCGTACCAGGTATGCGCTCAGCGGCAGCCGTCACCTCCTTCTCAAAATGGTACGGCAGGTCGAACTCTGCAAGAATAGCGTGCATCTCCGTGTCGTTATCGCCCGCTCGACCCAAGCGCTCGACAAGCTCACCCTCGGGGAGACGCTCACCCTCAAGCCACGATACTACCCTCACAGCTATCTTATCGCCATCCTCAACCTCGGGATAGCGTCTACGCTCCAAGCGAATATCCGTACCTATACGGCGCGTATCAGGCGTGAGGAATATGGAGTTGTTGGTAACCTGCGCTGTGCCTATATAGGGTCTACGGCTACGCTCCACAATCTCCGTTATTGTACCCTCAAGTTCGCCATCCCTCGAACGACGCGCCACAGCAACCATAACGCGGTCACCATCTAACGCGCCAGCACCATTTCTGCGTGCCACGTAGACATCGCTCTCCAGCGCCGCAACCTCGACATACAACACCCCAGGCGTGGCACTAACCACCATACCCTCATAGCGCGGCATTGCCGAGCGCGACAGCCGATACTTACTACGCGCCACCTCCTCAACAAAGCCATCCTCGATAAGTTGGCGCACAATAGCGAAGGTCATCGTACGACCATCCCTATCCGCCCCACCCGACGCTGCAGCAAGGTGTTTCAACGAAAATTTTGTATCGGGGAACTCCCTGAACATGTCGACGATGAACGACGCGCGCTCATCGCGGTTGTTACCCCTTCTATTTCTTTTCTTTCCCATCTCTATTTATTTAACATGTGGAGCGCCATCCTACGCATCATCCTCTCACCCACAGCCATGGCCGCCTCGTCGGGGAGGAATGTCGCCGTATGCGACCCTCCCGCCTTGTCACCCACGCCCAGACGATAGAATAGCGACGGGAAACACTCCGTATAGTAGCCGAAATCCTCGGCCATAGGTATGCGCTGAAGCTCCCTCACGACAATACCCTCATCCGTGGCCACAATCATCGCCTCGTAGGCTAACATCACATCATTCACCACCGAGGGATAGCCCCTATTTATGTCCACCACGACCTCAACGCCGTACTTCTCCTCTACGCTCTTAGCATTGCTCCTAAGGTGCGAATATATACGCTCCCTCTCTGTAGCATCAAACGTGCGCATCGTGCCCTCGGCCGTGACCCTGTCGGGTATCACATTCGTAGCACCCTCAGCAACAACACGCCCCACCGATACAACCGCATCGGGCGTATTTAGTGCCGTAGTGCGCACGACAAGATCGCACATAGCCGTGACCGTATCATCTATGTCGCCACGACGCGCCGCATGCCCCCCTCGACCCGTTACGTAGAAGCGTAGCTCGTCATTCGAGGCCATGAACTCGCCAGGACAGATGCCCACCTCGCCGACCTCCAGGCGCGCATCTACATGCTGGCCTATAACTGCTGCGACATCATACCCCGCAAAGGGCTCCTCCTTAATGACTAACGATGCTCCACCAGGGTTGAGCTCCTCACCTGGCTGAAAGAGGCCAAAGAGCGTACCCTCAAAATCACGCTCACGATTAAGCTCCGAGAGCACACCAAAGAGCATCGCCGTGTGCATATCGTGGCCACAGGCGTGCATGACACCCTCACTCTCCGAGCGATACTCTACATCGTTCAACTCCGTAATAGGCAAGGCATCAATATCGGCACGCAACACCACGGCACGACGATGGTTTCCGCGCGCACCCTCGATGATGGCCAGCACACCCGTGCCCGCAATGGTGCGGTAAGGTATGCCCTCAGCCTCCAGAGCCTCGACAATGGTCTGTTGCGTGCGGTACTCCTCGAACGATAATTCGGGGTGACGATGTAGCTCGCGGCGTAGTTCTATGCTATTCATAACGTGTTATTTACGTGGTTTATAGTGACGCGCCATCTGTGCCACGCTGCGAGTATAGTCCACCGTCGTACCACAGCAGCCACCAACGATACTAAGCAGTCCGCGCTCGGCCGCCGTGCGCAACGTCTCGGTATGCTTCTTTGCCGTCTCAGGATAGCGACCCTTACCATCGGGCATGCCCGCCGAGGGTGCTACGTATGTTGGCAGCGAGGTGTAGCGCGCAAGCAGCTCGATGTTGTCGACGATATTCTTCACGCCATGCGAGCAGTTGAAGCCTATGGCCAAAGGTTCAAATTTGGCGACATCCTCGACATACTTCTCCACCGAACGTCCCGAGATAAGCAGGCCGCCAATCTTCGACAGTACGGCAGAGAATATTATGGGCTTCGAGGGTGCTATCTCGCGACATAGCTCCGCTGCGATCTCGGCATTGCGCACATCGGTGATGCTCTCTATGAGGAATATGTCCACCCCCTCGCGGTCGAGAGCCTCGATAAGCGTGCGGTATGAGGCACGCAGCTCCTCCTCGGTGAGGTCTATGGCGAGCGATATGTTACGCGTCGAGGGGCCTATTGAGCCAGCGATGAATACCTCCTTTGCGCTCCTCTCGCGCGCACGACGTGCCGCTGCCACAGCGGCTGCGACAACCTCGTCGGTGCTACGCTCCACGCCACAGGCGGCAAGCATCAGCGGGTCGGAGAGGAAGGTATTAGATGTTATTATCATCGCCCCTGCCTGTATCGATGCCTCGTACATCGCCTCCACACGCTCGGGGTCATCGATAGATAGCATGTCGGCCACGACATCACGACGTGACCCCACGAGTGTCGTGCCTATGGCGGCATCCTTGACTATTATGTGGCGCTCCAATATCGTCCTTATGCGCTCTGTTACACTACTCATAATATTATTTTATTATCTCTATCTCGAAGAGTCTGTTCCACTGCTTACCAGTCACGTAGAAGTGCCCTGTTGCGTCATCGTATGCTACGCCATTGCACGCCTCCGCCTCGGGGTTATCTTTGAGCCTATGACGCAGGTCGGGCAGGTCGATATACCCCACGACAACACCCGTCGTAGGCTCTATCTCGACGATAGCATCCGTAAGATATACATTTGCCCATATATGTCCATCGACCCACTCAAGCTCGTTTATAAGATCCAAGGGCGCACCATCGAAGGTCACACATATCGACTCCAACGTCTCGAATGTCTCGGGATCTACGCGACGTATCGTCGACGTACCATCAGAGAGGTAAAGGTTTGTGCCATCGGTCGTTATGCCCCACCCCTCGCCACGATAGGCGATAGTCTTGAGCTCGCCGCCCTGGCTGTCGTAGACATGTGCCACATGCGAGAGCCATGTGAGCTGATATATGCGGTCGCGATAGTGCGTTATGCCCTCGCCAAACTCGTCACTCGGGAGCGTGGCGACAATATCCACCGCACCAGTGTTGAGATCTATACGCTGAAGGAAGGAGCGCCCCTCCTGGCCTGTGCCCTCCCACATCATGCCATCCTTATACTGCAACCCCTGCGTGTAGCTTCCCACCGCATGAGGATACTCCTTGACTACGCGATAGTCGTATAGTACCGCATGCTGGGGCTTTGCAGCCTCCTTGTTCTCGGCGTCCTCGTCACCTTTATTACTCTTAGCGCCGCCACATGCCACCAACATGACAGCCACGAGAAGTGCCAATATATTAATACCTTTGAACCAAGCTTTCAGATATACCATACCTTATTAATAATAAATTACCGCACAAAGATAACCCTTTTAGCCGAAAAATGGCTATCTTTGGGCGATAATTTCGACTATTTTAAGGTTATGATATACCATAAGGCAACAACCACATCTACAAATGACGACGCGCGCCATGGCGACTACGAACATTTCGACACCATCTGGGCGGAGCACCAGACAGTGGGACGCGGGCAGCGTGGTCATACGTGGCACAGCGCCGAGGGTGACAACCTCACCTTCTCCGTGGTGCTCACCCCCACATTCCTCCCCGCCGTCGAGCAGTTTCTCCTCTCCGAGGTCGTCGCCCTCGCCCTCGTCGCCACACTCGAGGAGTATGACATCGCGTGCCGTATAAAGTGGACCAACGACATCTACGCTGGCGATAGGAAGATTGCGGGTGTACTTATCGAGCACTCCCTCGCGGGCGATACCCTCGCTCGCACCATCGTGGGCATAGGTCTCAACGTCAACCAACAACACTTCCCCGACGACCTTCCCAACCCCACCTCTATGGCCGTGGAGCGCCCTGCGACATACGACCGCGAGGAGGTGTTATCCAGATTCTTGGATAACCTCAAACGCCTCTACACGGTGCTCGAGGCGGGCAATAAGGAGAGCGTCGAGGAGCTCTACCACACTACTATGTACCACCTCGGCGAGCGCCACACCTACGCCTACCCTACGGGCGAGCTGTTCGAGGCGACAATCCGCGGCGTGCGCCGCTCGGGTGAGCTACGCTTAGAGCATGCCGATGGCACCGTGCACGAATACGCCTTCAAGGAGCTGGAGTTTGTGCTGCCGCATAGGCCGTGATTCGTTTCGTCATGTTGAGCGTAGCGAAGCGTAGTCGAAACATCCGCTCTCAGACGTTGTTCTCTCTTTTAGATCCTTCACTTCGTTCAGGATGACAGAGAAGGGTGTGGCGTTCAGGATGACAGAGAAGGGTGTGGCGTTCAGGATGAACAGAGAAGGGTGTGACGCTCAGGATGACAGAGAGAGGTGCAGAATATATTTTGAAAGTAATTTTTTTGGCAGATTTTTTGTTTTCCGCAAAAAACTATCTATATTTGTGGTTGCGAAAGAACAACAACAACTTAAATACTATCAGAATTATGGCTAATGTACCTGCTAATTTGAAGTACTCTAACGACCACGAGTGGTGCCGTGTAGAGGGTGATGTTGCCGTTATCGGCATTACCGATTATGCTCAGTCACAGCTTGGTGACAT
>JAFUPR010000028.1 GCA_017481145.1 Alistipes sp.
CGCTAAAAAAACGAAAGCCACCCGAAAGGTGGCTTTGTCGTCTAAAACTTGGCGGTGCGTAGGGGACTCGAACCCCTGACCCCGTGCGTGACAGGCACGTATTCTAACCAGCTGAACTAACGCACCAAAACCTTTAGAACCTTGCAACCGTCGTTCCCTCTCGATTGCGATGCAAAGGTACTACAAATTTTTATTCCTGCAAATTTTTTCGCAACTTTTTTTGTAAAAAATTACACTTTTTTGAAGAACGAAAACTGCACACTCCCATAACTGCGTGTTTGCCAAAAGTTTGCATGAGTAGAGAAATCGTGGTCTTTAGAGTGCTCGAAGATAAGTATTCCATCGTCGCGCAGCAGATTGCGTTCCAACACAAGCCTAATGACCTCCTCGCTGCCCTCTAAATCGTAGGGTGCATCAGAGAATATCAGATCGAACTGCTTGGCGCAGCTCTTAAGATAGAGGAAGACATTTGCCTTCACAGCATAGAAATTCTCGAACTTAAGGTCGCGTGCCGTCTGACGTATGAAGTTGTGGTGTACACCATTTATCTCTACAGATGTCACGCTGCGTGCCTCGCGCGAGGCAAACTCATAGCTTATAGAACCTGTGCCCGAGAAGAGGTCGAGGACATCGAGCTCCTCGAAGTCGACGATGTTCGTAAGGACATTAAAGAGATTCTCCTTAGCAAAGTCGGTCGTGGGGCGTGCCCTGAGGTTACGGGGCGGGACTATCGTACGGCCACGATATTTACCACTTATTATACGCATATCATCCTACAATTTCTAAGTTCTTAAATAGTCGACCCAGTATGCGCTTTAGTCGTACAGTGTCACCCAACGCGCGCGCGTACATATTATATATGTCATATACTCTATTTATGCTCTCGAGGTAGTAGCACACGTCGCCATCAGAAGCAATCTCCATAGCTTCGGCAAAGCGCAACACACCATCATGGATGCGCACATACAACACCTCAGCACTGAGATAGAGAAAGATGCCACGCTCCACATCCCAGCTCTCAAAAAGCGGCGTAGTGAAATGCAGACGGTCACCATAGCACTTCATGAGAGTATCATAACATGCTGCACTTACAGCCATAACTGCGACGATGCCATCCTTAGCATCGCTACACACCACCCTCTCGTCATGAGCAGGAGCACAACCCACAGCAACGAGTGCCGAGGCAGCCTCCGCCTCAACAAACAACTCAGCTGGCACGAGCGTCGTCTTGTGTGTTGAGACCACAACCTCGACTGCGCCACTGGTCGTAACGAGACTCTCAGGAGAAAAAGTGTGTCCACCCGACTCAAGACGGATGGACACCTTAATTGAAGTTGTGTTAGCCATAATTAGTTCATGCCACCCCAGCTACCAGCCTCATTTGTAGGCTCCTCAAGGCTACCAAATGAGATGCCGAAGAACTCGAGATCCATAGGTCTGGGATGTGCCTCGCCAATCATATACTTGGGCTCCTTCTCAACAGCCGCCTTAAGACCATCCGCCTTCATCTTCTTCATCTCCTCGTTAGCCTCGCTATGGTTGATGAAGTAGTTGAAACGGTCGTTAAGCTCGTTCCAGAACTCCTGGTTGTAAGTCTCGGTGTCGATAAACTTAATGAAGGGAGCGTGGCAACGGATAAGGTGCGTGCGGTAGCTACCAGACTCGTACGTAGCAGTATCTAGCTGGAACTCCTCAGTATTGTTGGTGAAGGGAATGTAGCGGAGGTTGCGAATCTGCTCGTCGCTAAGACGCGATACACCGAATGCATCGTCGAAGATAGTATCACGAGCAGCCACGCGTACAACGCGCTCATTCTTCCAATTCTTATCTTTGCGCAACTCAGCAAGAATCTCAGCATTCTTGAGGTTGTTCTCATCGTAAATCTGGCTACGGTACTCCATAGTGCCGTTAAGAGCGAAGTCGATAAGCTCATCCCAGTTTGTAGTGAACTTCTTCTGGGGGTTAGAGTCGCGATAAGCCTGTACGAGCTTAATGATGTACTCCTCCTTCTCGATCACAGCATTGCTACGATCCTCGAAGTGCTTCTCGAACTGAATAGGTGTGGCAAGCAACGTCCAAATCCAATACGTAAGGGCTACAACCGCTGCCAACAACAATAAAGTAATAGCTGTTTTTTTCATTTTAGTTATTTATTATTAAGTTTGTATCGTTTTTACAACACAATTTAAAAATATGTCCAACATGCTTAACGCACATATTACGCATCAAATTTACGCAAAATTATCGTTCGAAGCAACTTTTAACCAAAAAAAAATCATAGAGAAGTTATCTTCGTGGCTCACAGACGATGATTTTACGCGCATATTTTTGCTCAACGGATATGCTGGAACTGGCAAGACTACCATCATCGCCGCTCTTGTTGCTGCATTCAATGAGCTGGGTATCAAAACGATACTCCTCGCGCCTACAGGCCGTGCCGCTAAGGTGCTCTCGCACTACTCGCATAGGGAGGCGCACACCATACACAAAAGGATATATCGCGAGCGTAGCACGACGGGATATGAGTCACGCTTCTCTCTCGACTACAATAAGGAGCGAGGCGCAGTCTTTATCGTCGACGAAGCCTCGATGCTCTCGGCGCACTCCACCGAGGGTGCCACATTCGGCTCGGGCAACCTGCTCAATGACTTGGTGACGTATGTACGCAGCGGCAAGGAGTGCCGTCTTTTGCTCGTTGGCGATGATGCGCAGCTGCCACCCGTAGGTGACGACTATAGCCCTGCGTTGCAACCTGCGGAACTGCTACCCTACGGCGATGTGGAGTATGCCACGATGGACGAGGTGGTGCGACAGACAGCCGACTCGGGCATCCTCTTCAACGCCACGATGGTGCGCATGATGCTCGAGAACCGCATCTATGAGATTCCGCGCTTTGATATGTCAAAGCCCGACTTTCGGCGTGTGGAGGGCAGCGAGCTGCTTGAGACATTGCAAGATTGTTACGACCGCTATGGGCGCGACGAGACCATCGTCATCACACGTTCGAATAAACGTGCCAACCGCTATAATGAGGGCATACGCCGCTATAACCTATCAGCTGAGGAGGAGATTGAGAGTGGTGACATGCTCATGATTGTGAAGAACAACTACCACTATGCTGAGCGCGACGCAGAGTCGCCCATGTCGTTTGTCGCCAATGGTGATGTGGTGCGCCTAAGGCGTATTCGTCGCTTCGAGGAGTTCTACGGCTTCAGGTTTATAGATGCTGTGGTCGAGTTCCCCGACTATGATGATTATCAGATGGATGTGAAGGTTATGCTCGATACTCTCGCATCCGAGTCACCCTCGCTAACACGCGATGAGAGTCACCGCCTATTCATGGAGGTAGAGAAGGACTACGAGGATATAAAGTCCAAGGCTAAGCGCTACCGTGCCATCCGCGAGAACGCGCACTTCAACGCCATGCAGGTGAAGTTTGCCTACGCCGTGACATGCCATAAGGCGCAGGGCGGACAGTGGAAGGCGGTCTTTATTGACAGGTGTATCTTTGGCGATGAGCCCATGTCCAAGGATATGCTGCGCTGGCTCTACACCGCCATCACCCGCTCCACCGAGAAGGTCTACTTAGTCAACTTCGACGACCGCTTTTTCGAGGATGTAACTGAATAAAAAGACACTATATAGAGTCTATATAGTGACCATAATTTTGAATTGTCGAAAGCTTTTTATACCTTTGCAAGGTTATATACAGATATGTAATGAGCGCAAAGATAAAAGCAGAGATACCATCAGAAGTGGAGGGTAAAGAGGGTGCTAAGACCAAGGAGAAGAAGTATGTCGAGACACCGCTGATGAAGCAGTACTACCAAATCAAGGCGGTACATCCTGACGCCATTCTTCTCTTCCGCGTGGGTGACTTCTACGAGACCTTCGGTGAGGATGCTATCAAGGCCAGCAGCATCCTCGGTATAACACTCACGCGCCGTGCCAATGGTGCAGCATCGTATGTCGAGCTTGCAGGTTTCCCCTATCATGCCATCGACACCTACATGCCTAAGCTTGTGCGTGCAGGTGAGCGCGTGGCTATCTGCGAACAGCTCGAGGATCCCAAGATGGTCAAGGGTTTGGTTAAGCGTGGCGTTGTGGAGATGGTGACACCAGGCATCGTCATGGGCGAGAACCTCGTCGCGGGCAAGGAGAACACCTTTCTCGCCTCAGTATTCTTCGGCAAGACGACCACAGGCGTAGCATTCCTCGACCTCTCAACGGGCGAGTTCTATGTTGCCGAGGGTGACGACCAATACGTCGACAAGCTCATATCGAATCTACAACCCAAGGAGATAGTATTCCAGCGTGGCCGCGAGGAGCGCTTCAACGACGCCTTTGGCTCGAAGCACTACACCTATCGTCTCGACGAGTGGGTATTCTCCGAGAGTGTCAACCGCGATAAGCTCGCCGCGCAGCTCGGCGTACCGACGCTCAAGGGCTTCGGCATCGAGACGATGACAGCGGGCATATCGGCTGCGGGAGCTATACTCTACTACTTGGAGTTCACCGAGCACCACCAGACAGCACACATATCCTCAATCCAGCGCATAGACCGCAGCGATGCCGTATGGATTGACCGCTTCACCATACGCAACCTCGAGCTCTTCTCGACAAATAGTTCGATGGCCAAGTGCAGCTTTGCCGACACCATAGACCGCACACTTACGGCCATGGGTGGACGTCAGCTAAAACGATGGATAGCAATGCCTCTTATGGACATCAAGAAGATTGAGCAGCGCCAAGATATTGTCGAGAGGTTCGTCACGGATGATGACTTTGCAGATAGCATGCGTGAGCAGATAGCCCTCGTTGGCGACCTTGAGCGTATTGCTTCGCGCGTGGCTACCGAGCGTGTAACACCGCGCGAGCTGGTGCAGCTGAAGCACTCACTTGCCGCCATAGAGATAATACGCGCCATGATGGAGTCGACAGATAGCGATGCTCTCCACGCCATAGCCACCACCATCGACACCCTTGATGCTGTACGCAAACGTCTTGAGACAGAGATATTTCCTGACCCTGAGACCAACCAGATACAGAAGGGAGGCATCATAGCCTCAGGCGTCTCGGCCGAGCTTGACGACCTACGTCGTATAGCGCTCCACGGCAAGGACTACCTCCATGCGTTACAGCAGCGTGAGAGTGAAGCTACGGGCATACCATCGCTAAAGGTAGCCTACAACAACGTCTTCGGCTACTACATCGAGGTGCGCAATACCCACAAAGACAAGGTCCCCGAGGACTGGATACGCAAGCAGACACTCACGGGTGCCGAGCGATATATAACGGCAGAGCTGAAGGAATACGAGCAGAAGATTATGGGTGCCGAGGAGCGCATCCTACAGATCGAGGCGACGATATATGCCGACATCGTAGCCTTCATAGCCCGCCATCTTGTAGCCCTACAGCGCGATGCTCGTGCTGTGGCACACATGGACTGTCTGCAATCGTTGGCTCGCATAGCGCGCGAGCGTAAGTATGTGCGCCCCACGGTCGACGACTCTACGACGATAGAGATCAAGCAGGGACGTCACCCCGTTATCGAGACACTCATGCCTATAGGCCAAGAGTATATACCTAACGACGTACACCTCTCGAATGACGACCAGCAGATAATCATCATCACGGGTCCCAACATGTCGGGTAAGAGTGCCTTACTGCGCCAAACCGCCCTTATCGTACTGATGGCACAGATGGGCTCATTCGTGCCAGCCAAGGCAGCGCATATAGGCATCGTCGACAAGATATTTACACGCGTTGGTGCGTCGGATAACATCTCCGAGGGCGAGTCTACCTTCATGGTCGAGATGTTGGAGTCGGCAAGCATCCTCAACAACATCTCGGAGCGTAGCCTTGTGCTTTTAGACGAGATAGGCCGAGGCACGAGCACCTACGACGGCATATCCATAGCGTGGGCCATGGTCGAGTACCTACATAACAACACGCAGGGGGCTGCTAAGACGCTCTTCGCCACGCACTATCACGAGCTTAACGAGCTCGAAAATATGCTCCCACGTGTTAAGAACTACCACGTAACGGTCAAGGAGGTGGATAAGACCATTGTCTTTTTGCGCAAACTCGTGCGCGGAGGCACGGAGCACTCCTTCGGTATTCACGTAGCACGCATGTCGGGCATGCCCCGCTCTGTGGTATCGCGCGCCGAGGCCATACTCTCGAACTTAGAGAAGGTCTACGGCTCGGGCGAGATAGTACCCACGGGAGCTATCACCTCGCGCGGACGTAAGCGCGCCGTAGCCGACTCGGCCAAGGAGACTAAGGATAACATACAACTCTCGATGTTCCAACTCGACGACCCCGTACTCATCGAGATACGTGATCGCATAAAGGGTTTAGATATTGACTCACTCACACCCCTTGAGGCACTGAACAAGCTCAACGAGATAAAGCGTATAGCAGGCATCTAATATGACAACGCAGGAGCAGTACGTAGAACGACTTAAGGAGATGGTCGTGGCAAAATATGGGCATGCAATACTCTCGAGCGAGGATTGCATCCATTTAGCCGAGGCCGTACGCGAGGCCACGTCGACAAACCTCGACCACCGCTCGCTCGAGCTTATGTTCGTAGCCAAGCGCCACCGCTACGCACCACGCCCTGCCGTACTCTCTACGCTTGCCAGCTACGTGGGCTACAGCAGCTGGAGTAACTTCTGCTCATCGCGCGATGTGCTCCCAGCCGACGACACAGACATCATCCCCATCAAGCGACGCTGGGGTGTCATCATACTCACTATCGTGGCCATACTCTTGGTTGTGAGCACAGCACTATTTCTCCTTGTCGGCGACATCGGCAACGAGGCGTCACAACCTCAGCTCAACAATCTACGCCACGACGTCGAGGCATACTACGCAGCCATAGCCACAGAGGAGTCCATCAAGCTACGTCGATATAGCAACACGGCAGATTACGACGAGCTAATATCCACGCTCTTAGCCGAGGGCGAGGCTCGCATAAATAGCGAAATAGGCGACTACATACGCTACGAGGCCAAGGAGTTAGGCATAACCGTTAGCGAAGATATTATCGACGAGATACACCAGAGTGTCATAGCCCACTACCGAAGCGTCTACCGCTGCCTACAAGAGGAGCTGGTGGTCAACAAGTAGACATGCCTCAACATCACAGAAATCTCTTAGAAGCTGTTTGTATTTGCTTGTAAAATAAATTTATAACAGCTTCTTAATATAACGGAACCACTTGTAGGGCATATACCTGAATGGCAGATCTATCCATGTTGTCGTGTTAAGCAGCGCGCGGCGGTGAGAGAAGGAGTACAACGAGTCACGCCCATGGTAGCGCCCCATGCCCGAGTTACCAACACCGCCAAAGGGCATATTCTCGTTGGCAATGTGCATAATGACATCGTTGATGCACGCACCACCCGACGAGGTATGATTGACAACACGTTTCGCGATGCGTTCATCGGCAAAGATATAGAGAGCCAAAGGTTTCTCCCTGTCGAGGATATAGTCGATGGCCTCGTCTACGCCGCCTATCTCGACGATGGGAAGCACAGGGCCAAAGATCTCCTCGCTGAGGATGGCAGCATCGGGGGCTACGTTGTCCAATAACGTAGGCTCAATATACCGTTCTGAGGCATCTGTCGACCCTCCAACAACAACACTACCCTCCTTCAGATACGAGGCTACACGCTCAAATGCCCTATCCGACACCATGCGCACATAGTGTACACTCTGTCGGGTATCGTCACCATGAAGCTCTCTTAGCGCCCGACGATAGGCATCGACAAACCGCGTCTTGATGTCGCGGTGGATGAGGAGGTAGTCGGGAGCTATACACGTCTGCCCAGCATTGAGCGTCTTACCCCACGCTATGCGCTTAGCTGCAAGCTCCACATCTGCCGTCCTATCGACAACGACGGGGCTCTTACCGCCAAGTTCGAGGACTACGGGTGTGAGGTTTTCGGAGGCTGCACGCATGACAACACGTCCAAGGTCGGGAGAGCCAGTGAAGAAGATGACATCATAACGCTCCTTAAGTAGTGCGGTATTCACATCTCTATTTCCCTGCACTATAGCAACATACTCCTCGGCAAAGGTCTCCTTAATAAGCTGCTCTAACGCCTCAGCCACGTGGGGCACGTATGGCGAGGGCTTAAGCAGTGCTGTACACCCTGCAGCAATAGCTCCAACAAGAGGATTCAATAGTAGCTGCACGGGATAGTTCCATGGCGCAATGATAAGTGCCACACCGAGAGGCTCGGTGATGACAGCGCTACGCGACGGGAAGAGCTTTAGTGGTGTACGCTTCTTCGAGGGCGCTGCCCAGCGACGTAGGTTCTTGATAAAGCTATCAATCTCGCCAAGCACAATGCTTATCTCTGTGAGGAAAGCCTCCTCGTATGACTTGTGAAGGTCGACATATAACGCCTCGCAAAGGCTCTTTTCCTGCCTTAATATGGCCTCACGTAGACGCTTAAGAGCATCGAGGCGATAGTCTACGTCGAGCGTAGCATGGCTACGAAAGAAGAGGTGTTGTGCCCTCACGATGTTCTCTATCTGCTGTGTAGGAGTGTTTGTTATCATAGTATCAGTGTTTTCTACCTGTAAACTCATCCATCGTCGTATATATTCCACACACGCGGCCAAAGATAAAGTCGAACCACGAGATAGGCATTATGCCCTGCGCCAAGCGTATTATATGGAAGCCCAAGGGTAGACCTCGAAAGTCGCGATTACACTCTATGGCACGCAGTATCTTACGCGATGTGCGTTCGGGGTCGAGGATGGGAAGCACACGCGACTTGACACCATCGAACATGCCTGTATTTATATAGTAGGGCGCTATCGTCGTAATGTGCACATTGCTGCGCCTCACTTGAAGCTCTATACGCACAGAGTCTGACCACCCCACCACGGCCCACTTGCTCGCAGCATATATCGCCATCTTGGGATTCGACACCAAGCCTGCAGCCGAGGCTATGTTACATATATGTCCGCTGTCACGTTCAATCATTTCAGGTAACATCTGTAATGCCACGACCATCGGTGCCTTAGCATTGATATCCATCGTGCGATCAATGTCGGTGATACCCGCACGATCGAATGTCATATTACCCGTCACCACACCCGCATTGTTTATAAGGACATCAACCATGCCCACATCCTTGCGCATAGCCTTGTATGTCTCCACCACAGCGCTGCTGTCCGACACATCTACACAGTAGCCACGCACGTTATCGTAGCCACGTGTTCGGAAGTCAGCTATCGTCTCGTCAATCTTCGCCTGCGACACACACCACACAACGAGCTGCTTAGCTCCGCGTTCCAAGACCATACGTCCCATGATGCGTCCTATACCCGAGGTGCCGCCTGTAATCAGTATTATTCCATTCTTAATCTTTGTCATACTCACATTTTATTCTGATTCGGGACAAAGATAAGGCCAAAAAATCAATCTACAAAATAATTCTGTATCTTGTTAATGCAGTCATTAGCAACACCTATTACCACTAATAATCCTTTGTTTTGCCATTTATCAACATATTACACCGTAGCAAAATAGAACAAATCACAACCTTTATGTAAGAATTAAGGCGATTCTCACTAAACTCGCTAACCACAACCTGCTCAGCTACAAGACCCTATTAGAAAAGATGTTTCGACTACGCTGCGCTTCGCTCAATATAACAGAGCGGAAAAGGAATGCTATACGAATTTGTCATCAAAAGTAGTGAGATGCGACGCCAAGTGAGATTGACACGGGCAATGAGCTTGATAGCGCATGTCGCTGCTTTTCACGGCAAATTAATTTGTTGTCAGAAGGGGGCTAATGTGGTGCATCACAAAAGGATACCCCTCGGGATAGTACTCTTTCGTACAGCCCGAGGGGTAGGACTTTTAGGGATGTGCCGAAGTAGACCCCTTATCACAACAAATTTACTTTGAGGTCATAATGCGCAGAATCATCGCATCCGTATGCGTCATCGCATCACGGCCTATATCGGTGAGGTTGCGGATAGAGCGGTCTACATCGTCGTCGATGATGCCCTCGACAGACTTAACCCAGCGGTTGTTCATAGCCATGAGGGCTGAGACAACAGCGGTAGAGACACCAGAGGCACACTTCATAGCACATGATGGCTTAGCTCCATCGCATATCATACCCGTAAGGTTGGCAATCATATTCTTAACAGCCTTAGTAACCTCCTCATAGCCACCACCCATAAGGTAGGTAATACCGCACGACGAGCCCGTAGCAGCAACAACACAACCACATAGAGCCGATAGACGACCAAGGCTCTGCTTGATATATATGACGGTGAGGTGGCTAAGCACAAGGGCGCGAACCATCTGCTCATGTGTAGCGTTGCACTGCTCACCATATACAACGACGGGGACAGTAGAGGTGAGACCCTGATTTCCACTTCCCGAGTTACTCATCACGGGTATCATCGCACCCGCCATACGTGCATCGCAGGCGGCTGTGGTCATGCCTACAATCTGGCAGTGGAGCGTGTCACCCATGATGTTACGCTCCGACTCTGCGCGGAAGAGCTTGCCAATGGCGTGGCCATACTCACCCTTGAGCGACTCATAGGCAGCATTCATATTAAGGCGCTTAGCCTCGAGGATAAACTCCACCTCCTCCAAAGGAGCAGTCATAGCGAAGTCCCACACACGACGAAGTGTGAGCTCGGGGTCGCGCTGCTCGGGAGCATCGCCACCCTCACTTGTCACAGCCTCGGCACTAAAGAGCAGCTCGCCACAGCGCGAGAGATGCACAAAGCGTGAGTGTCCACCAGCAATGATAGCCATAGCACTGGCACCACCAGCGAAGACCTCAACCTCGATATAGAGCTTCTCGGTGATATTGTACTTAAGATCGACGTTGATACGCTTCTGGTCGATCATCTTCTTACCCTCCTCGACCGCAGCGGCATCGGCATCTCTAAGAACCTCAAGTTCATACTCCGACTTACCGACAAGTGCTCCTAAAGCCATAGCTATAGGTAGGCCTGTCATGCCAGTGCCAGGGATGCCTACGCCCATAGCATTCTTCAGCACGTTGGCACTAAGGCGTGCCTCAATGCGCTCGGGACTGCAGCCAAGAATCTCGGTAGCCTTAGCCACACATAGCGCCACGGCGATAGGCTCGGTACAGCCTATGGCGGGGACAATCTCGCGGTTCATGAGGGCGATAATCTCTCTGCGCTCCTCAGCGGTAAATGGACAATTCATATAGTTGTAGTTTTAGTTATCAGCCGTTTTAATATACGAAGGTACGAAAACTTCACTAAAAGAGCAAATACCTTTGCTATTTTTTACATATTTTATTCTATCACGCTTTTTTGTAATCCTCGGGCGTAGCTGTGCCATAGGTTATGGGCTTCTCACCATCACGTAAGGGGTGCATCTTATGCCACACCTGAGCAAGGAAGGGGTTTCGTTTAGCCTCCTCGTCGTAACGCCATGGCGCAGGCATACACTCATCACACCAGTGACCACCGAGCAATACGAGTGTCGGCGACGCCTCGAAGCGGTGGCCAAAGGCACACTCCCACTCCAGCTTAGTCGCCATATCTCCGCGCGTCATAGTCGTAGATAGGCATCTACCACCCCTAAACTCAGCAGCACGACGCATATCCTCAATATCCAACTCCGCCAGAGGCTTGGCCTCGTCGTAGCCATGGTCAAGACGCTCGGCACTCACCTCGTCGGCGAGGTCTATGTCACGCATATCGTCCCATGAGCCTATAGCCTCACGCTCCTCATAAGAGCCGAAGTATGCACGTATGCGCTCGTCATTACCCGACGTAGCCCAACCAAGCGTACCAAAGGTCTTATCCTTGGCTATATGTCGCATAAAGAGCTTCAGCAGGAACGCGGGGACTATCTTCGCCAACGAGTAGAACCACGGCAGCGTGCGCGCCATAGCAGCAAAATACTCCGCAACAGGGGTGTTTGCTCGGAAGTGTAGGTACTCCTCCAACTTATCCGAGTCGAGGTAGAATTGGCCGTGGAAGTTATGCGTAGCAAACCACTTAGCATCAAATATCTTCTCGGGCGCGGGACAGTGTATCGACCTTAGGAGATAGCGCTCGAAGTCATAGTTCGTAAGGCGATACTCGGCACCGCTACCTATGTTATAAAACTTACACCAGAACTCCTCGGGGACATCGTCGCCACACACGTTTGCCAGCAGACGCCCCGAGTCCTCCACCGTAGCCCACTCCAACACGCCACGTATGGGCACATGAAACATTATGGGATCCATATTTTTGAGAATGGCAGGATAGAGTATGCCCGACTGACGGAGGCTCACCCAGTACTTCAACCCCGACTCGGCAAAGACACGCTCGGCACGGCACTTCGAGATGGCGTAGTAGTCGAATAAGGAGGGAAAGATAGGGTCACCCGTGCGTCCCCAGTGCAGAGGCTCGCGACGGTCGCCTGTCTGTGCCACACTGCCGATATATACCACCTTGATATGGTCGCTATCGGGCTGCGCCTTGACCGCACGAACAACATGCTCAGCTGCTGTAATATTGACCTCGAGGACACTCTTAGGCTTATAGTCGGCACGCGGTGATACCATGCCTCCAACATGTAGCACATACTCCGCACCCTCCACCGCACGCAGCACGTCGTCGTAGTTTAGGAGGTCGCCCCACACCACACGAACCATATCGCCATACTTAGCCATCTTATTGCGATTATGCCTTGTATCGCGCACCAGTACCGTAACATCATACCCACGTGCTATAAGCTCATCGAGACCTGCCGAGCCCATAACACCTGTCGCACCTGTCAAAAACACACGCTTTGCCATCCCATCACTATTTATATGGTGCGAAGTTAACGATTTTTATCTAAATATAAAATTTTGTCATCAAAGAAAATAGTATTATCTTTGTAAGACGGAAAAGTAAATGTAAACCACATAAAAATTTATACTATGGCAGGAAAGACTCCTACGCCCCATATCGGGGCTCAATATGGCGAGGTAGCCGACCGTGTGATTATGGCTGGCGACCCCTTACGTGCAAAGTTTATGGCCGAGAACTTCTTGGAAAACCCCGTACAATATAATGGCGTGCGTGGCATGCTTGGATATACTGGCACATATAAGGGTAAGCGTGTGTCGGTGCAGGGTCACGGCATGGGCATACCCTCGATAGGCATCTACACCTACGAGCTCTTCAACTTCTACGACGTGAAACGCATCATACGCTGCGGCTCAGCGGGAGCATACCACCCCGACCTTAAGCTTGGCGACGTGGTCTTCGGCATGGGATCGTGCACCGACTCGAACTATGGTGCTCAGTTTAACCTCCCTGGCACATTTGCTCCCATCGCCGACTTTGAGCTATTGCGCCGAGCAGCCGAGAAGGCCGAGGAACTTGGCATAGACTATAAGGTGGGTAACATCCTCGCAAGTGATGTATTCTATGGCGACAACACGGAGAGTTGGAAGCAGTGGCAGAAGATGGGCGTCATGGCCGTAGAGATGGAGGCCACGGCACTCTACATGAACGCTGCACGCGCAGGCAAGAGCGCCTTGTGCATCTGCACCATATCGGACTCGTTAGTACACGGCACAGCATGTTCGGCAGAGGAGCGACAGACATCCTTTACGAACATGATGAAGATTGCCTTTGATATCATCTAAGTTCGCCGAGAACTTATACAATAATAGGGCTATGCTGCCGCATAGCCCTATTATTGTATATCATTGCCTTACAAATAGACAACCTCAAAAATCTGCTCTACGCCCTCGAGCTCTATGGCGGTGGCGCCCCTCAGATTTTCTATCTCTAAGTAGGGACTACAGATAGTACCCTCCTTAACAACCTTACCGCGCTTATTAAGGAGCTTATAGCGGGCATCCCCCTTGGGAGCATCCATAAGCACCACACAGCGACCCTTCGACTGATCCTTGCCAACGGCAAACGTAGCCCTATCCTCGACAGCAAGCACCGTGAATGGGTTTTCGTCAATGCCATACTCCGACGGCGTGACGGGGTTTATCTCGAACGAGCGTATAGCAAGCCAGTTACGCTTCTCAGACTCGAGCTTACGGATGCCCACATAGCGTGCCTCGAAGGGCTCGCCCTGCCACTCTATATCGTAGACACCCTCCAGTGGCTCGGTGAGGGCATGCCACACATCACCATCCTTAGAATACTCCACAATGACATGGTCGAAGTAGTCGACATCATCGACAGAGTTACGTCCCTGGATAATACGCAGCTCTCTAACCTCGCGAACAACACCCATATCGGCAGCCACAAAGTCGTCGGTACGCTGTGCCTGACCCGAGTGGTAGTATGTCGTGTCGTCGTTATCGAACATATACTTAGCCTGGGGCGCTGCAAGTGAGCGGTAGCTACCCGCAGCCGAGAGCGTCGATGACTTCTTACCGCTGAGCTGCTCGTAGTAGGCCGCAGCCATCGCGTCCATCAAGCGCTCATAGAAGGGGTGCAACTTCATAGTACCCACACGGTGGGCATCGAAGGCCTCGATATCCTCCTCCGACATAAGATTGTCGACATAGGCCTGCCAGAAAGCTTCATAATCGCCTGCACGGTAGAGTTCCAACGCCTCAAGAGCACCCAAGCAACGCTCGCCGAGCTTTGCAAACTCGACAAGCCATGGACGCAGTTCCTCCAAGAGCGCCTTATTCTCCATAGCCTCCATAGCCTCGGGCACAAGGACTATACGCTCAAGCTCATCCCTAAGGTTGGCGGCAAGCTCCTCGGTATACTCCTCCATAAGGAATGTCTCCGTCTCCCACGACTCGACACGGCGGTAGCCCGTCTCGGTGTCGCACGAGTGTATTGCAAAGAGGCGGTAGGCATCCTTAACCTCGGGTGCTACGCTCTCTATGGCGCGCTCCCAGCTATCTATGGCGTTATATGCCTCGACATTCCATGCATAGTCCGCCGTGCTATATAGTGCCAACTTCGACGCCTCGCCATGCTCCATGGGGTTGCTCACGATGCCGCGCGTCTTGGTGTCGTCCATCGTCGTAGCAAGACCATAGACAGGACCCTGCATAACAATATGGCGGGCATAGTCCGTCACGGGGAAGTTCCACCAGAAGAGCGCAGGGCGCTGGATGCGTGAGCCTACCCACTCCATCGTCGACTCGGTCATATTGCTGCATACAGCATCGCCCGTCCAAAAGACATCGACCGAGGGGTCGAGCGTCTGGCCATAGAGCATAAGGCTACCTCGCTCCGTAGGGTTAGCCCACAGACGCGTATACTCCGTGGGGCAGACAATAAGGGGCTCAACATCGCCCTTAGGCTTCACGAACTCCTCATTGAGGCGGTTGGCAAGCTCCGTCTGACGTAGTGGATGAGCACCCACACCCTCGATATCGTCGAAGTGGATGGCAAAGGCACGAACACCCAGTCTGTACATCGCCTCGAACTTATCGAGCAGGTTGTTGTAGTCCTCCTCGTCCCAGCGTATATCCTTACCAGGGTGTATCGCCCACACAAAGTGTACGCGGTTGCGGTTGCAAGCCTCGACAAGCTCGCGTAGGTTCTCAGCCTCGGCAGCGGGATACTCCTCGCGCCAGTAGGGAGAGCTATGGTAGGGGTCATCCTTGGGACCATATATATAATAGTTCATCTTATAACGGCCATAGATGTCGATGAGCGATAGGCGCGTCTGATGTGACCATGGCACACCGTAGAAGCCCTCAACAACACCGCGATATTTGAGGTCAGGCCAGTCGTTAATGGTTAACGATGGGAGCTTACCCTCAGCAGCTGCGGGGCTCTCGACAACCTGACGCAACGTCTGTATAGCATAGAAGGCACTAAGCTCGTCGTAGGCTGTAATGCTAACACCCTCGCTGTCGATACTGAGGGAGTAAGCCCCCGACTTCTCTGCGCCTAAGCCATCGGTAGCATAGGCGATAGTGAGCCCGACACCCTCATCGCTGAGTGTGAGGAAGTCAATGTCGGTAGCGAAGTCTACGGCCTCACCCTTGAGTGCCACACCGCGCGACAGGTCGAGCATAGAGCCCTCCGTGCGGGTAATCTCTTGCGGTGTAGGGTTGATGATAATACCCTCATGGTCAACCTTGTGTCCCAGCATGCGACCTACATCCTGCGACTCACCGCGCTGCGCCTGCAAATCTTGCGCCTCAGCCACAACTGCAACCATAAGCGCCATGGCAACGAAACACAATCGTCTTAAAAAATTCATCATAATTACGTTATAGTCTTTAGGTTTATATTCTCTAAGGGGCAAAGATACAATATTTTTGCGTTTCGCAAAAATAATTAGTAATGAGTAGTCACTACTAATTGACAATTTTCCCCTCCCCACCTCGCGCCAAAATTTCAACGCGCTCAAATCGCCTAAAAAGTGGCATTACGGCGATAATACATCAAAAAGAGGCGGTCGTTAGTAAACTTTTTCGGTCGACAGTTTGCTTAAATCGAAAATAAAGCGTAATTTTGCACGTCTATATATATAATATATAGTATGCTTAAAAGAGCGAGTAAAACAAAAACTATTATAAGAGTATGACTGAAGAGTTGAACAATGAAGGTAAGACTGGGCGTATCGTCCAAGTAAACCTTGAAGAGCAGATGAAGTCGGCATACATCGACTACTCGATGTCGGTGATTGTGTCGCGAGCACTGCCCGACGTGCGTGATGGTCTGAAGCCCGTGCATCGTCGTATTTTGTATGATATGTCGGCTGAGCTAAACCTATATTCGGATAAGCCTACACGTAAGAGTGCGCGTATTGTCGGTGATGTACTTGGTAAGTTCCACCCCCATGGCGACAGCTCGGTGTACGAGGCCATGGTGCGCATGGCGCAGGATTGGTCTATGCGTTACCCCTTGGTTGAGGGTCAGGGTAACTTCGGCTCGATGGATGGCGACTCGCCTGCGGCGATGCGTTATACCGAGGCACGCATGCAGAAGATTACCGACGAGGTGATGGCCGACATTGAGAAGGAGACCATCGACTGGGGTCTTAACTTCGACGACACACTAAAGGAGCCAACGGTATTGCCGACGAAGATTCCGTTGCTACTTGTCAATGGTGCCAGCGGTATTGCCGTAGGTATGGCCACAAACATGGCTCCCCACAACCTCGGCGAGGTGGTGGATGCCTGTGTAGCATATATCAACAACCCCGAGTGCGAGTGCGAGGAGCTACTCAACTATGTCAAGGGTCCCGACTTCCCCACGGGAGCCATCATCTATGGCTACGAGGGTGTGAAGGAGGCTCTGCTAACGGGTCGTGGTCGCGTGGTCATGCGCGCAAAGACCGAGATTGAGCATACCGCCTCAGGCAGGGAGTGTATCGTCATCACCGAGATACCATACATGGTCAACAAGGCCGAGATGATTAAGCGTATCGCCGACCTTATCAACGAGAAGAAGATTGAGGGCATATCGTATATCAACGATGAGTCTGACCGCGAGGGTATGCGCATCGTCATCATCCTCAAGCAGGATGCTGTGGCGAATGTTGTGCTTAACACCTTATATAAGAACACGCCGTTGCAGTCGTCATTTGCCGTTAACAACATCGCCTTAGTCAACGGTCGCCCGCAGCTCTTGAACCTCAAGGATCTTATCCGTCACTTCGTAGACCATCGCCATGATGTCATCGTGCGTCGCTCGCGCTTCGACCTCCAGAAGGCTGAGGAGCGCTTGCACATCGTCAATGGCTTGCTTATTGCGCAGGACAACATCGACGAGGTGGTACACATCATCCGCTCGTCGAAGACGGGTGAGGAGGCACGCCAACGCCTACAGGAGCGCTTTGGGCTCTCGGAGTTGCAGACGGCAGCCATCCTCGAGATGCGCCTACGCCAGCTTACGGGCCTCCAGCGCGAGCAGCTTGAGGCTGAGCGCGACGAGCTTGTCAAGACCATTGACTACCTGAAGGCTGTACTTACGAATGTCGACATGCAGATGCAGATCATCAAGGACGAGCTACAGGAGATGAAGGAGAAGTATGGCGACGAGCGCCGCTCGGAGATTGTCTACTCGAGCGAGGAGTTCAACCCCGAGGATTTCTATGCCGACGACGACATGGTCATCACCATCTCGCACATGGGCTACATCAAGCGTACGCCACTTGCTGAGTACCGCACGCAGCACCGTGGTGGCGTGGGAGCTAAGGGTAGCGCTACGCGCGATGAGGACTTCATCGAGCATATCTACGTGGCATCAATGCACAACACGATGATGTTCTTCACGGAGATGGGTCGCTGCTACTGGCTCAAGGTTTACCAGATACCTGAGGGTACACGTTCATCGAAGGGTCGCGCAATACAGAATGTGATTCAGATTGACCCAGGCGATAAGGTTCGCGCCTACATCAATGTTAAGAACCTCAACGACAAGGAGTTCGTCGAGAACAACTACCTTGTGATGTGTACTAAGCGTGGCGTTATTAAGAAGACAACATTGGAGGCATACTCGCGTCCACGTACTAATGGTGTCAATGCCATCGTTATTAGAGAGGGAGACCAGCTGTTGGAGGTTAAGCTCACCAGTGGCAATGCTGAGGTTATGATAGCCTCGCGTGAGGGTCGCGCCATACGTTTCAACGAGGCGACAGTGCGTCCTATGGGACGTGTAAGTACGGGTGTTAGGGCCATCACCATAGATGAGGACAACGAGGTTATCGGCATGATAGCCATCGAGCCCGAGTCGAAAGAGGATGTCTTGGTGCTCAGCGAGAATGGCTACGGCAAGCGTACCGACCTTGAGGAGTACCGCGTGACCAACCGTGGCGGTAAGGGTGTCAAGACCATCAACGTGACGGAAAAGACGGGCAAGCTGATATCTATCCAGGCCGTTACGGACGATAACGACCTCATGATTATCAACCGCTCGGGTCTCACCATCCGCACCTCTGTCGACCAGATACGTGTTGCTGGCCGTGCTACGCAGGGTGTGCGTGTTATCAACCTCCGCGAGGGTGACGCCATAGCCTCAGTTACGGCAGTGCCCAAGACCGAGGATGAGGAGATGGAGGTCGCTACGGAGACCACAGCCACACCCGAGGAGAGTGCAAACGAATAGTATTGATTGCGTAAACGAATTAATCTAAAACAATAGAATTATGAAAAAGTTAGTTTTGATGGTAGCAGCAATGTTGATGTTCGCATTGCCCGCTGCTCAAGCACAGAGAGTAAACACCAACTCGGAGGTCAACAAACTCGCTAAGGTTGATGCCGCAGCCGAGGATGCTAAGAAGGGCATCAAGGCCGCCACATGGATCAGCCGCGGTAAGGCATACACCGACGCCTACATCCTCCCCACCAAGGAGCTTGGCCGTGGCGTACCCGTGCAGGTGTTGCAGATGAATGTTGGTGAGCATCAGGCGAGGACCGAGGGCGAGTTTATGGGTGCTCCCGTCATCGTTCTCGACTACGAGTATGTAGACGTATATGTCAACCCCACAAGCTACATGATTGAGGGTTGGAACCAGAAGAAGTCTATCGCTGAGCGTCTTCCCGAGACGGCTATCGAGTCGTTCCAGAAGGCCTACGAGCTTGACCCCAAGCAGGGCTCTAAGATTATACCCCAGGCTCAGAACCTCGCTAATGCTCTTATCCAGCAGGGTGAGGCACTTAACAACCTCAGCAAGACGCTTGAGGCATCTAAGGCTTTCGAGCTTGCCTACCGCGCACTTAACATCGTTCCCGAGGGTGTCAACATCGAGAATACAGGCAACCTCTACAATGCTGGTATGCTTATGACCATGTACGCTTCGACACTCCAGGGCGAGGAGGCTTTGGCAGCCTTTGCTGATGGCGAGCGTATCTTGAAGGAGGTTATCGCTACGGGCTACAACGATGGCGTTGGTAACGCATACTACTTCCTCTTCCACTGCTACTACGGACAGAAGGAGGCAGATCGCGCCACCTACCTTGCTAAGGCTAAGGATGCGCTTCTTACAGGCATCCAGCTCTACCCCAAGAATGCAACCATCCTCGATGGTCTCATGCAGCTCTACACTGCTGAGGAGGGTATTGGCGACCCCGCCGAGCTTACTACGATGATTGAGAACTCGTTGAAGGACGACCCCACGAACTACGACCTATGGTTCGGCCGTGGCCGTGTATACAACGCCATGAAGGAGTATGACGAGTGTATCAAGTCGTTCGAGAAGTGTGCTGAGTTGCGTCCCGCCGACTTCGAGCCTAACTTCTACACTGGTTACTTCATCATCGAGAAGGCTAACGCTCAGATTGAGGCTCTCAACAATGACCCCAACATGACATACGAGAAGTATGAGGCCGAGAATGCTAAGATCAACTATGTCTATGCCGAGGCTATTCCTTGGTTGGAGAAGGCTCATGAGATTAACCCCTCAGATGTTGCCACCATTGAGTATCTCAATAGCTTGTGCTTCCGTCTCCGCGACATGGACGGCATGATGGATAAGTACAACAAGTACCACGAGTTGTTCTTGCAGACACGATAGACTACCCTACGGTAGAAAGAGTAATGCCACCATCGCACGATGGTGGCATTACTTATTTAAGTAGACTCGCTTACATTCTCTCCAAACGCTCCAACAACTCTGTGAAGTCAGCGTGGGCGTCGGCAAACTCATCGTACGAGTGCTCCGAATGTCCCGCCTCGGGCACATCTGAGACATACTTAACAACTGCCACGGGGATATTACCATAACGCTCAGCCACCTGGCATATTGCCGCAATCTCCATATCGAAGAGTCCACAATCGACACCATATCGCGACTTAATCTCACGGATGATGTCGGCATTTACGAACGAGTCGCCCGTAAATATAGTCTCGGGGTCAGTGCCGAGTAGCGTGCGCGGGTTGGTAATCTCGGGGATAAAGCCCTCGGGGATGATAGCATCGTGATGTATGGCACGTGAGGGCATAACGATGTCGCCCTGCATGCGACCCTCGGCAGCGGCGGCAAAGCCCACGACGGCGAGCATGTCATACTTCACCCCCGCGGTATCTAAGGCTCGTGCCACGCCCGACGAGGCGAATGCCTTACCTATGCCTACCTCTACAAGGTCATAGCGATTCTTCAACGCCGTAGCTCTATCTAATGCTACACGCATAGCACGATACTCGCGGATTGTCGGAGCACATATCAACACCCTCTTACCCTCCGTCATACGATAGGCGTCGCCTATGCCGAGAGCCTCGGCCTCAGTAGCACTAAAGAGCGTGCGCATATACTCGGCCATAGCCTCGTTCGTGGCCTCGATAGCATACAACGTTGGATTGCCACACTGCACCTCGTTAAGGCCAACAATATCGTCGGTCGACTTTATGGGGAATACCCTCTTATACACCGCTGCTAATGCCATGCGCACATCCTCAAGCTCTACATCCTGCATCGTCGAGAGGTAGAAACCCGTAAGACAACCCATCGGGCAGAATGAGACGATACGCCCGCCAATCTTCTCGTCGAGGCGTAGGTAGTAGGCCATAAGGTGCTCGATGGTATGCACCACACCCGAGGCAAGGGGCGCCTTGGCCATGGGGCGACGGAAGCGCAAGTCCCATGAGCGTACGGCAAACTTATCGTCAATATTATATACCGAGCGCAGATAGATGCCTGCCTCTAACGTACGATGGTCTACATCGAATGATGAAACGATATTTTTCTTCATAGGTAGCAAATAAAATTATAGCACAAAGATACTCTTTTTTTCCATTAATAGCTATCTTTGCAAAAAATAGTTATGAAGTTTCGCACAGAGATAGATATCACACCGTGGCACAAACCTATCGACTATAGCCACAACATCGTGAGCCTTGGCTCATGCTTTGCTACGAATATCGCCGAGCGCTTATCACGATACAAATTTCGTGTTACGGCATCACCTACAGGTATACTCTTCAATCCTGCATCTATCGCCTCGGCCGTAAGAGATATGGTCGAAAGTCGTAAGGCTACACCCGAGGAGCTTATCATGCATAACGATACCTACCTAAGCTATCGCTTTCACTCCTTGCTTGCTGGCAACACCCCTATGGAGGCAGTGGAGCGCATGAATGAGGCACTGGAGCGAGGCAGAGCGGCACTTGCCACTGCCGACATTATAATCATCACCCTCGGCACGGCATGGGTCTACCGCCTCAATAGCATGGGGGAGGTTGTCGCCAACTGCCACAAGCAGCCAGCAAGGATGTTTCGTCGTGAGCTCCTTAGCGTTGATGCTATAGTCGAGGCTCTTGAGGAGATACTGGGCCACACATCATGCCGAATACTCCTCACCCTCAGTCCAGTACGCCACATAGGTGAGGGTCTGGAGGATAACTCGCTTAGTAAGTCGCTCCTAAGAGTGGCCATTGCCGAGGTTCAGCGTCGCCATGGCGAGCGTGTTGATTACTTCCCCTCGTACGAGATTATGATGGATGACCTACGCGACTACCGTTTCTACGGCGACGACCTCGTCCACCCTACGCCTATGGCCGTAGACTATATAGCCGAGCGATTCTTCGCTACAGCCATGTCGAGCGATGCCAAGATGGTTATGAGCAGAGTCGAGGAGGTGGTGCGTGCAGCCGAACATCGCCCCACAAACCCTACCAGCGAGGCACACCGTAGCTTCTGCCGACGACAGCTTGAGGCCATAGCCGAGTTGCGCAACGTAGATTTATCGGAAGAAAGAGCGTATTTCGAGCGAATGTTACAAATAAATTTGTAACTTTGGGGGATTTTTGAAATTGAAGACTATAAACTATTCCAAACGGTTTAGGTAGAATCTATAAATACTCTAAGTATGTCACATAAGATATTCCGAGGAGTTGCACTCCTCATGGCGCTGATACTATCACTCGGAACTGTCTCTGCACAGAAGCCTAAATTGGTTATTAACATCGTTGTAGGCTCAATGCGTGCTTCGGACATCGACCGCTACATGGACAACTTCTCGTCGGGAGGCTTCCGTCGTCTTGTGAATGGCGGCTACCGCTACACTAATGCCTCGTACGACTATGCCTACACCAATACTGTGGCAGGTCTTGCCACCCTCTCTACGGGTTCTATCCCCGCCGTGCATGGTGTCGTGGGTGATCATTGGTGGAACTATGTCGACGGCACAAAGGTGGCTCTTACGGCCGACAGCAAGGCTACGTCGCTCAATCCCGAATACTCCAATGCAAACTACTCGGCACATAGTCTTGTTGCTCCAACCATCGGCGACATGCTCATCGAGGCCGACAGCAAGAGTAAACTCTATACCATAGCCATCGAGCCTAATTCGGCCATTGCTCTCAACGGCAAGAGCGGCATAGCTATATGGGCAGATGATAAGCAGGCTCACTGGATTACATCCTCGGCCTTCACCTCGCAGATGCCTGCATGGATAGACAAGTACAACGACGAGGGCATCAACAAGAGCTACACTCTCAAGCGCTGGACACCTGTTCAGGATATACGTCGCTACATAAACAACGAGGTGGCCGTAGTAGAGGATATCAAACATAAGAGCACAAAGCTCATTAGCGGCGTAGACCTTAAGCTCGCTAACGATATCAACGGCAAGATGCGCTACACGCCCGCGGGTAATCAGATGGTCATGAACTTCGCAGCTATGCTTATCGTCAAGGAGGCGCTGGGCAAGGATACACATACCGACATCCTAAACATCTACCTCGATACCGCACGCAACATAGCCGAGAGCTATGGCCCCGAGTCTATCGAGTACGAGGATATGCTCTACCGCTTAGACAACCTCTTGTCGCAGTTCCTCTCATACGTCTATTCACAGTTTAACAACCATAAGGACATCGTCATAGTCCTCACCTCTGACCATGGCACCTCTCCCTCATATAACCCCGTAGGCGAGAGTGCCCGCGACCGCTTCAACCCACGACAGATGGCAGTCTTGGCAAATGCCTACCTCGGTGCTCACCATGGCTCGGCAAACTATATCCTTGGTGTGGCCAACAATGCCGTCTACTTGGACCACAACGTCATCGCAGAGCAAGGCCTTACGCTTGACGCCGTACGCGAGGATGTGGCGGGCTTCATCCTTCGGATGCAGGGTGTATCTAATGCCGTATCAGCCACATCGCTACGCAACAACTCGTTCATCGAGGGTCGCAACCAGCTGATGCAAAATAGCTTCTACCCCACGCGCTCGGGCGACGTACTCATAGACCTCAGACCGAGCTGCATCATCGAGAACGACAATATACGCTCCTCGTCCGACGGCGGCTACAACTACGACCGCAACGTGCCACTTATCGTCTACCGCTCGGGCAAGGCTCATGTCATCAAGCGTAAGGTCGACATGACACAAATAGCCCCCACCATCGCTTCGATGCTCGAGATTGAGTCGCCATGGGCCTCGGAGGCTGAGCCCTTGGAGGAGTTTTAGACATGACTAACATAAGGATAAAGTAAAGATAATATAGCAATGACACAGGATAGCATTCAGGAGGCGATAATCGAGGAGTTCGCCATGTTTGACGACTGGCTCGATAAGTACGACTACCTCATCAGCCTTGCCGACACACTACCAGCCATCGACCCCGCAAAGCGCACAGACAAGCACCTCATCGAGGGTTGCCAGTCGAGGGTATGGGTAGCCTCGGAGCTTCGCGACGGCAAGATGTTTTATACGGCTGATAGCGACGCCATTATCACCAAGGGCATCATCGCCCTACTTGTTAGGGTTATGAATGGCCGTACGGCAGAGGAGGCTGCACACATCGACCTATACTTTGTCGACGCCATAGGCCTTGGCGAAAACCTATCGCCCACGCGCAGCAATGGCCTACGAGCCATGATACAGCAGATGAAGCTCGATGCGCTTGTTTTCACACAGACACAAAACCATTAAAGATATATTGGGAGTTATGACACCCGAAGAGATACTTACGGTTGAGAGGAATATCGTTCTCACACTCAAGAATATATACGATCCCGAGATACCTGTTAACATCTACGACCTCGGCCTCATCTACGAGATTAACTATGATCCTACAGGTACGGCCGACATCATCATGACGCTCACAGCCCCCAACTGCCCTATGGCTGACATGCTTCTGGAGGATATTCACCGCGAAGTGAGCAAGATTGATGGCGTGAAGAAGGTAAACATAACGCTCACATTCGAGCCTCAGTGGGATAAGTCGATGATGTCGGAGGAGGCTCTCTTGGAGCTCAACCTACTATAGTTCGACGATGGACAACAGCCATGCGAACATAACCCTTGACAGCCTCGTCGAGGGACGAGTATGGGGAGCATGCTACGACCTCATAGCCCGCATCGAGCCTACGAGCTACGATGCGCTCATCCACAACCTCTCGAACGAACGTCTCCTACGCAAGCAACACGAGATTTTCGACATCTTCAATAGGTGCAAGGGCGACTGGGAGGAGACGCTTCACGTCGTACTATTCCGCTTTCTTGGCGGCAGCCATAACCGCGCAGCTATGGAGCGCCTTGCGGGTATCGTCAGCAGCCGTGTCATCATGCGCGAGAATAGCTCGAGGCAGAATCTTGAAGCTCTGCTCCTTGGTGCTGCGGGACTCTTGGATATCTATAACGACGATGACTACGTCGGTCGTCTTAAGCAGGAGTTCGACCACATGGCTGCGAAGCACAACCTGATGCCCATGTCGTATGACCAATGGCAGTTCAGTGGCATGTATCACAACAACCACCCCACGCTCCGTATAGCACAGATTGCTGCATGCTTACATGAAAATCGTATATCTATGGCAAGCATAACATCGTGTAGCACGCGCCGCGATATACACAACCTCTTTGCAAGCAGCGCCTCAAGCTACTGGATAGAACAGGTGCTCACGGTCGATGACGCCAACAGCGTATCACCACGCATAGGCCAATTTAAGAGCGACATCTTAGGCATCAACCTTGTGGTTCCCATCATCTTAGCCTATAGTAACTATACCGAATCTAAGGAGTTGATGCAGCGTGCACAGACACTTCTACGCAGCATCCCCGCCGAGGATAACCGCTATACTCGATGCTGGCAGGGGAAGCTTGCTCCATTCAAGTCGGCCGTAGAGAGCCAAGCCTTCATACAACTATCAACCGTCTATTGCCAGACGCACCGCTGTGGAGAGTGCCCCTTGGCCAAGATTCTCACCACACCGCTTTAGCAAGGAGGAGGGCAAATAAAAGAGCAACAGGAACGCGAGACAAATTTGAAAGTCAAACGGAGTCTAATTTGGTGCATCACAAAAGACTACCCCTCGGGATAGTACTCTTTCGTACAGCCCGAGGGGTAGAACTTTTGGGGATGTGCTGAAGTAGGCTACTTATCACAAGAAATTTGTACACACTCAATACCCACCCTACGCAACAACTCTATACCATCATCGTTGCGGTATGGGTCAGCATATACTACGCGACGGATGCCCGCCTGAATGATAAGCTTGGCACACTCTATACATGGTGAGGCGGTGACATATAGTGTCGAGCCATCACAGTTGTTAGCGCTCTTAGCCACCTTAGTGATAGCATTGGCCTCGGCATGCAGAACGTATGGCTTGGTCTTACCCATATCGTCCTCGCATATATTCTCGAAGCCTGCGGGAGTGCCATTGTAGCCATCGGAGATAATCATCTTATCCTTAACAAGCAAAGCCCCCACCTTGCGACGTACACAATATGAGTTCTCGGCCCATACGCGTGCCATCTGAAGGTAGCGCATGTCGAACTGACGCTGTTTCTGCTCTTTATATCCCACGATAGTAGTCGTTTAGAGGTTATGCCATCTTGCCGTGGCAATGTTTATACTTCTTACCCGAGCCACAAGGACATGGGTCATTGCGACCTACCGACTTATCCACCTTGATAGGCGCTGTCTTGCCACGCTCACCCTGGCCTGCGGCAGCTGCGGCAGCCATACGCGATGCCTGGAGTTTGTTGACATCGATCTTCGACTTCTGCTCACGTGCCTGCTGCATGCTATCGGGATTGTTCTCCTTGACGGGGAGGTATGCCTTATTCAGGAGTGCAAGAACATCGCGGTTGATATCCTCCAACATCTTTGAGAAGAGCTGGAACGACTCGAGCTTATAGATAAGGAGTGGATCCTTCTGCTCATAGGTAGCATTCTGCACACTCTGACGTAGGTCGTCCATCTCGCGTAGATGCTCACGCCATGCGTCGTCAATGGTCGTGAACAACGCCACCTTAGCAAAGACACGATATATCTCGGCACAATCCGTATCCTTGCACTTCTGCAACTCCACGGGGATGGTATAACGTAGGCGCCCATCGGTGAATGGGAAGGCCATACGCACATTCATATTATCCTTGTGAGCCTCGTAAATCTTGGTCATCGTAGGACGCACAATATCGGCAAAGGCCTTAGATTTACGCTCATAGAGGTCTGTAAGGTCACGTGCAATGACCTCAACGAGCTCCTTGGGCTTCATCGCTGCATACTGCTCCTCGATAAGCGTAGTGTCAAGAGCTACCTCACGCAAAAGGTCGAACTTAAACTCCTCGAACGAGCAACCCTCATGTGCCTCTACAAACTTGATGGCGTAATCGTAGCGTAGGTTGTTAAGATCGATGTCGATACGCTCACCATAGAGAGCATGGCGACGACGTGTGTAGATAACCTCACGCTGCGAGTTCATCACATCGTCATACTCCAACAGACGCTTACGCACACCGAAGTGATTCTCCTCGACCTTCTTCTGCGCACGCTCAATAGCACTCGTCATTATGCCAGCCTGGATAACCTCACCCTCCTGGATGCCCATCTTGTCCATCAACTTAGCGATACGGTCAGAGCCGAAGAGACGCATCAACTTATCCTCCAACGACACGAAGAACTGCGACGAGCCAGGGTCACCCTGACGTCCTGCACGACCACGCAACTGACGGTCTACACGTCGGCTCTCATGGCGCTCAGTGCCAATGATAGCAAGACCTCCACGCTCCTTAACCTCGGGCGTAAGTTTAATATCGGTACCACGACCCGCCATGTTGGTGGCGATGGTCACCTGGCCACTGCGTCCCGCCTCGGCAACAATCTGTGCCTCGAGCTGATGCTGCTTGGCATTAAGCACATTATGCTTGATGCCGCGGAGCTTAAGCATACGGCTGAGGAGCTCCGATATCTCGACAGAGGTAGTACCCACCAAGACGGGA
>JAFUPR010000029.1 GCA_017481145.1 Alistipes sp.
ATTAGGGGGCTTGTATTAAAAAAAAAGAAATCTCAACCGCGTAAATTCTGCAATTGAGACCTCTTTTCATATGCTTTTCAAACTTTATCGGACACCAATAGTTTCTAATAGTTACTTTGTTTTTAGTTGTCCGTGACAATCGCATAGAAACTCATCGTAACACATAGTGACCCATCACCATCAAAAAAGAGGGTTCTCTTTTTTAAGAAAACCCTCTCGTTCTTTGGCGTCGCGGTTAAGGACTACTCCTCTACCTTCTTCATGCGGCGCTCCTTGATGCGTGCCTTCTTACCTGTAAGGTCACGGAGGTAGTAGATACGTGCACGCCGTACTACACCATACTTGTTCACCTCGATCTTGTCAATGTGGGGTGAGTAAAGAGGGAAGATACGCTCTACACCTACACCGTTAGATACCTTACGGATGGTAAACATCTTCGTGCGGCCTGTACCCTTAATCTGGATTACAACACCACGGAAGCTCTGCAAGCGCTCCTTGTTACCCTCGATAATACGGTACGTTACGGTGATAGTATCACCAGCACCAAACTTGGGCACATCCTGCTCGCCCTTCTCCCACATCTGCTCGTTCACGAGTCTGATCAATGCATCTTTGTTCATTGTTGCAACAAATATTAAATGTTTATCGCTCAACATTATCGCTGTGCCGATGCTACCATATTGTCTCCCTCGACAATAATCCTTAGAGTTATTAGGGCAATACACTCACCCCCCCCTCTATTTTGCACCCACACCCTATATAAGAGGTTGATACGGGCTGCAAAGATAGAGAATAAAATTCTTTAAGACAAATATTTTGCACAAAAAGAGCACCATAAATATAATGGTGCCCTCTTTACTATCACGAAATTAATCTTTAGCCGAAGAGCTCAACATCGCTCGTCTCCGAAGCGTTGATGTACGATGCAGCCTCCGCAATCTTCTTCGCTGCATACTTAACAAATATCTTCGCGGGGTTGAGATAGTCGCCCTCGACCTCCGTAGCCTGGCGTACCATGAGATGCGAGATGATGATATATCCTGCAATCTCAACAAGGCGGCGTGAGTGAAGCTCCTTATAGCCGTTGCACTCCTTATCCAAGGTCTCCACGCGCTCGACAACCTGCTCGTAAACCTTGCGCAACTCCTGGAGCTGTGCGCCCATAGCTGCCGTAGCCTCCGTGCGGGGCTCCTGCTCGTAGCGGAGCATCTGCTCGAGGTATGTGCCCTTAGTCACGTGGTTGATGGCGGCGACAACCTGAAGCTGTGTCGTACCCTCATAGATGTTCATGATGCGTGCATCACGGTAGAGACGCTCGCAAGCATAGTCCTTCATGTAGCCCGAACCACCATGTATCTGTATTGAGTCGTAGGCCACCTCGTTGGCATACTCCGACGCAAACATCTTAGCCAGAGGCGTGAAGCCGTCAGCCAGGCGGTTGTAGAACTTCATCTCCTGGCGCTCCTCGGCCTCGAGTGAGCGGTCGTGAGAGATATGTGTGAGCTGCTTGTAGATGTCCACAAAGCGTGCTGTCTCGTAGAGCATGGCACGTGATGCGAGGGTCTTAGCCTCCATATTCTTGAGCATCTCGCGTACGGCTGCGAACTCGTTGATGGCCTTGCCAAACTGCTCGCGCTCAGCGGCATACTTCAATGCCTCGCGGTAGGCAGCCTCGCACAAGCCTGTCGACTGTGCTGCGATACCCAGACGTGCGGCGTTCATCAGCGACATCACGTACTTGATAAGACCCATCTTGCGGTCGCCAACGAGCACTGCGGGGGCATTGTTGAATACGAGCTCGCATGTGGGTGAGCCCTTGATGCCCAACTTGTTCTCTATGCGGCGTACCTTAACGCCACCGTCGCGCTTGTCGTAGATGAGCATCGACAGACCACGAGCATCCTTAGTGCCCTCCTCAGTACGTGCCAACACAAGCGATATGTCGCCATCACCATTGGTAATGAAGCGCTTACAGCCATTAAGACGCCAAACGCCAGCCTCCTCGTCCCATGTAGCTTTGAGCATCACGGCGCCGAGGTCTGAGCCTGCATCGGGCTCGGTGAGGTCCATGGCGCAGGTCTCGCCAGCCGACACGCGGGGCAGGAACTTAGCCTTAATCTCCTCTGTGGCGAACTCGTTGATGGTCTCGGCGCAGTCCTGCAAGCCCCAGATGTTCTCGAAGCCTGCATCGGCGCGTGCTACCATCTCGTTAGCCATGGCAAAGCATGTAACGGGCATATTAAGACCATCGAAGCGGCGGGGGAGAGTCATACCTCCGAGGCCTGCAGCATTGAGAGCCTCGAGGTTACGCACTGTGCCTGAGGCATACTCCACATGGTCGTTAACCACGCGGGGACCCTCATGGTCTATACCCTCAGCATTGGGGGCGAGAACCTCACCACACACCTCACCCACGATATCCAACACGCGATGGTATGAGTCGAGGGCGTCGTCCGCATCCTGCGGGGCATAGTCGTAGAGTGCAGCATCGGCAAAGTTACGCTCCTTGAGCTCGATGATTCTCTTCATCAGTGGATGAGAGAGGTGATACTGCAAGTCTTTGTTATCTGAAAAAAAGTTTGCCATAGCTTCCTTACTTTGAGTTCTGTTTGTAATACTTTATCATCTTGGGGATTACCTCCTCTACGCTACCAGTGATGGCGTAGTCGGCAATCTTAGTGATGGGCGCTGCAGGGTCGGTGTTGATCGAGACGATCATCGCCGAGCCATCCATACCCGCCGTGTGCTGTATCTGTCCCGAGATACCGCAGGCGATATATAACTTGGGGCGTACCGTGATACCTGTCTGGCCAATCTGACGCTCATGCTCCGTGAAGCCAGCATCTACGGCAGCACGCGAAGCACCCACCTCACCACCGAGGACGTCAGCCAACTCGTGAACTAACTGGAAACCCTCCTTTGAGCCTACACCATAGCCACCAGCAACGATGATTGAGGCGCCCTTGATGTTTATCTTGCGCTCCTCGATGTGGCGCTCGACGATGCGCACAGCAAGGTCAGTATCCTTGACCATAGGTTTCCAGTCGATGTTCTTAACCTCGCCAGCAGCAGGCGTTGTGAGTGCCTCCTTGCGCATCACACCCTCGCGTACTGTTGCCATCTGTGGGCGGCACTCGGGGTTGACGATGGTGGCGATGATGTTACCACCGAAGGCGGGGCGTATCTGGTAGAGGAGCGAGTCGTACTCCTTGCCTGTCTTAGCATCCTTATGCTCGCCAATGACAAGCTCCGTACAGTCGGCCGTAAGACCACTATGCAGTGCCGATGATACACGTGGGGCGAAGTCACGACCCACAGGCGTAGCGCCGAAGAGGGCGATTTGTGGCTTCTCCTGCTGGATGAGACCCACCATCACGGCAGTATGTGGTAGCGTGCGGAAGGGCGCGAATATCTCGTTGTCGGCAACCCATACGGTGTCGGCACCATACTTTGCCAACTCGGGAGCCAAGCCCTCGACATCCTTGCCTATAACTACGGCTTCGAGCTTAACACCGAGGGTGTTGGCTAACTCGCGGCCCTTGGTAAGGAGCTCCAACGACACGTCGGCAATCTCCCTATCCTCAATCTCGATATATACAAATACGTTATTCATGTTTCTAATTATTTGAGGGGTTAACCGAGCGTGTGGCTCGCAATAAGTTCCTGCATGAGCGCCTCGATGTCCTTGTCGTCAGCCGTGAGTGTCTTAGCCTCCTTAGCCTGGAATACGACGTTCTCGATCTTCTTAACCTTCGTGGGTGAGCCACTTAGGCCAAGCTGCGTAGGATCGGGGTCAACATCTGCTGCGGCGAACTCCACGATGTGGAGGCATGAACGCTCGTCGATAAAGGCACGACGCTTATCGTCGGCCGCAGCCAACTCCGAGGTGGCAAGAGCGTATTTGAACTTCATCACGCGCTTAGCGTTACGCGGACGGCACTCCTTAGCTGAGGCATTCACTGTGATAACTGCGGGGAGTGGTGCTACGACAACCTCCGAGCCACGCTCCAAGCGGCGCTTGATGGTTATCTCCCTATCGTTGATGGCAACGAGCTCCTCGGCGTAGGTCACCTGTGGAAGGTCGAGCTTCTCGGCCACCTGTGGGCCTACCTGAGCGGTATCGCCATCGATAGCCTGGCGGCCTGCAACGATGATGTCGGGGTTTATCTTGCGTAGTGCGCATGATAGGGCATACGATGTAGCCAACGTATCCGAGCCTGCGAACTCCTTGCCTGAGAGCAGATAGCCGCCATCAGCACCGCGGAACATCGCCTCGCGGATGATGTCAGCAGCACGCTGTGGACCCATGGTGAGCACATGAACAGTGGCATTGCCAAGGGTGTCCTTCATTTGAAGAGCCATCTCTAAGGCGTTCAAATCTTCTGGGTTGAAGATTGCGGCGAGGGCGGCGCGATTTACCGTTCCCTCGGCCGTCATGGCATCCTTGCCCACATTGCGTGTATCGGGCACCTGCTTGGCCATGACTACGATTTTCGTAACTTTTTCCATAATGTTGTTTATTATGTTGTCTAATCTTACTCTGATATCTTCGTGGCATTTAAGCGCGTCAAATATACTCACTTTTGCCTAAAACGCCATAACTTTTTTCTTTTATTTTACACCACTATCACGTAACAAGCGGAATAACAGAGTGTTGTGTTGTCGCTTATTTTCATCCTTTTTGCTATTCGTCGATGTCTACATTTATCCTACGATAGCAGTTAAGTATATTGTAGGCAGCCACCTCGGGACGGAAGCGCGCAGCGTAACTAAGGCCGCGTGTTGTCATCTCGTTGCGTAGGGTCTCGTCAGCCATTATCCTCTCTATACCCTCGGCGAGTGCGTTGGCGTCGTCGTTTGCTACGTATAGTGAGTTTGAGCCTCCAGCCTCCTCATGCGTGGTGCCGCGTGCTGCAATTACGGGCGTGCGCGTTAATAGGGCCTCGACGATGCTGGTGGCAAATCCTTCGTATAGCGACATGAGCACATAGACCTCGGCCATGTGGTAGAGTGCTACGCGGTCGGCTGTAGTTGTGGGGTTGATGATGTGCAGACGGTCACTGATGCCGAGCTCCGCAGCTCGTTCGGTGAGCGTTGTAGCGTAGGGTGTAGGTCGAGATGCTACTACGAGATGTAGGTCGTTGTTGGTGAGCGTGAGAGCCTCGAGGATGATGGCCGTGTTCTTGCGTTGTAGCTGTGTGCCACAGGTGAGCACGTAGTGCTCGGGTAGAGAGTAGCACTCTCTTACGCGGGTAAGCTCCTCGGTGGTAGGCTCAATGTTATATCGTGAGTCGCAGCCGCGGTAGATGACGTCCACTTTGTCGCTGTCAATGCCGAGCTTCGATACTATGTCGTGCTTGAGCCCCTCGCTGAGGGCTATGATGCGGTCGGCACGGCGTAGCGACGAGAGCATGACTACTCGGCGATAGGTGCTCTCTACGGGATTCTGAAATGTCGAGGTGCTGAGGAAGTCGAGCGAGTGTACTGTCACCACCGAGCGTATGTTACGACGTCCGAGTCCGAGGGGTAGTCTCTCGTCTAAGCTGTGGAAGAGCTCCACGTCGCCACGCTGGAGGTCGCGGCCTATGGCGTGCTGTCGCCATAGCCATGGCATCTTGCGCCATAGGCGTCCGTCTGGTAGCATGGCCTCGACATTGTGGCGCGATGCGAGCTCGCGGTAATCCTCGCGTTTGGACTCTCTGTCGCCGTAGAGACGGAAGTAGCCGCGACGTGGGCATGCTCTGGACATGGCGTCTATGAGATAGCGCGCGTATGATGATAGCGCCGTATCCCCCTCGATAGCGTACCGAGCGTCAAAACCTATGGTGCATGTTCGCTTCATAATTATACGTATGTATGCGCACGCGTATGCGCGCATTGCCACAAAGGTAGTAATAATTTTGCGGAACGCAAAAATAAATGATAATTAGTGTTGCTGAGATAATTATTTAATCACGGCTCTGCGAATTTATCACACTAACAGTAATTACTAATCATTGCGCTCTGTTAGAGTGTCAGTTGGCAAACCTTACTTGCTTTCGCCCCTCCAAGGGCGCAGTTCGCCCTTTACGTCTATCGGTCTACGCCCCTTTTATAAAAAACTTTTAAAACTTTTTAAAACTTTTTAGTAAATTATTTGTTTATTTAAAAAATACCTATTACCTTTGCAGCGAAGTTTTAAGGTTCAATTAGGTTAGTAGTTTTAGGTTGGACTGGAGAGTGACTAGCTCTCTGGGGCTTGGGGAATGGTAATCTTAGCCATTCCCCTATTCTTTATCCCAAGATGCCAGGTTGTCGTACCTAGTCTTAAAATGTATGAGGAGCATAAATATATGTTGGTGATGTATGGCGATAAATATGTTGCTCATAGGGATTGTTAAGACCCATTAATGCCCAATAAGTCGATAGATGGGTGTCTCTCATAAAGAGCGATTGTTACTAATTACTAACTAATCAATTACTAATTTAGTTTTGTGTTCCGCAAAAATATTACTATATTTGCGCCATTGTATATATATAAGAGGTATAAGTAACTAAAAAAACATAAAAAACTACAACTATGGGAAGAGCTTTTGAGTATCGCAAGGCGAGAAAGATGAAGCGCTGGGGACACATGGCGCGCGTATTTACGAAGATTGGAAAGGAGATTGAGATGGCCGTGAAGGCATCGGGTCCCGATCCTGCATCGAACCTACGCTTGCGTCTGTTGATGCAGAATGCCAAGGCTGAGAATATGCCCAAGGAGAATGTTGAGCGCGCCATCAAGCGTGCTACCGACAAGGACTCGGCAGACTACAAGGAGATGATATACGAGGGTTATGGTCCTCATGGTATCGCCGTGCTGGTAGAGACTGCCACCGACAACACCAACCGTACTGTGGCATCTGTACGTATGTACTTCAACAAGTATGGTGGTACGCTTGGCACGTCGGGCTCGGTAGGCTTCATGTTCGAGCATAAGTGCGTATTTAAGTTCAAGCCCACGGCTGGTGCTGACCTTGAGGAGATGGAGCTTGAGATGATCGACTTCGGTGTCGACGAGTTCTATGCTGAGGAGGGTGAGGTTACGGTATACGCTGCTTACGAGTCGTTTGGTCAGATACAGACATGGATCGAGGCTAAGGGCTACGAGCTTGTCTCGGGTGAGGCTGTACGCATACCTACCGACACCAAGGAGCTCACGGCCGAGGAGCGTGAGGCGGTAAACAAGCTCATTGAGCACCTTGAGGAGGATGACGACGTGACGAACGTATATACTACGATGGCGGAGTCTGACGACGAAGATGAGGAGTAGTTGGCAGTGAGCAATTAGCAGTTAGTAATAAGTAATGAGAAGATATGGCAAAGTTTAATGAGTATAAGGGTCTTGACCTTGCGGGTGTTGCTGACGAGGTGTTGGCGCGCTGGACAGAGGACGACACCTTTCACAAGAGCATAACGACACGCGAGGGTCATCCCACCTTCGTATTTTATGAGGGTCCCCCCTCAGCTAATGGTACACCAGGCATCCACCACGTCATGGCGCGTACCATCAAGGATGTATTCTGCCGCTTTAAGACGCAGCAGGGCTATCTCGTACACCGCAAGGCGGGATGGGATACACACGGCCTTCCCGTGGAGCTCGGCGTGGAGAAGAAGCTCGGCATCACGAAGGAGGACATTGGCCGAAAGATTACTATCGAGCAGTATAACCAAGAGTGCCGCGAGGCCGTGATGGAGTTCACCGACATCTGGGAGGACCTCACACGTAAGATGGGCTACTGGGTGAACATGGACGATCCATATATCACCTACGACAATAAGTTTATCGAGACCTTGTGGTGGTTGCTGAAGCAGCTCTACGAGAAGAATCTCCTCTATAAGGGTTATACCATACAGCCCTACTCGCCTGCGGCGGGCACGGGTCTTTCAACCCACGAGCTTAACCAGCCTGGCTGCTACCGCGATGTTAAGGACACCACCTGCACAGCACAGTTCCGCATCCTTGACCCTAAGGAGGTGATGGAGGGCTGGGGTACTCCTGTATTCCTCGCCTGGACGACGACACCGTGGACGCTGCCATCAAATACGGCGCTCTGCGTAGGCCCCAAGATTGACTATGTGGCTGTGCGCTCGTATAACCCCTATACGGCGGAGAAGATTACGGCCGTTGTTGCTGAGCCTCTGTTGTACTCTATCTTCAATAAGAAGGGCGAGGAGCTCGAGCTTGATAGCTACAAGGCTGGCGATAAGGTCATCCCCTTCAAGGTTGTAGGCAAGTGGAAGGGTACCGAGCTTGAGGGCATGCACTACGAGCAGCTGTTGCCATGGGTTAAGCCCGTGGAGGCTGACGAGAATGGCAACTGGGTGGAGGCCTCGGCTAAGGCCTTCCGCGTAATATTGGGCGACTATGTGACGACGGAGGATGGTACGGGTATCGTGCATATCGCACCTACGTTTGGTGCTGATGATGCCTTCGTGGCACGTCAGGCGGGCATACCATCGCTCTTTATGATCAACAAGCGTGGCGAGACACGCCCCATGGTCGACTTTGCTGGTAAGTTCTACCTCAAGGAGGAGCTCGACGAGCGCTTCCTTAACGAGTGTGTTGCTGCCGCATACGACGAGTATGAGGGTCGTTTTGTGAAGAATGCCTACGACCCCCAGTTTACGGTCGACGGACGCTACGACGAGAAGGCGGCACAGGCAGCCGAGAATCTCGACATCTACATATCTATCAAGCTTAAGGAGGCCAACAAGGTATTCAAGATAGAGAAGCATACGCACAACTATCCCCACTGCTGGCGTACCGACAAGCCCGTCTTGTATTATCCGCTTGACTCTTGGTTTATCCGCACTACGGCTCTTCGTGAGCGTATGATGGAGCTCAACAAGACCATCTACTGGAAGCCCGAGTCGACAGGTACAGGTCGTTTTGGCAAGTGGCTTGAGAACATCAACGACTGGAACCTCTCGCGTTCACGCTTCTGGGGCACACCGCTACCCATCTGGGCTACGGAGGATCGCTCGGAGTTGAAGTGCATAGGCTCTGTTGAGGAGCTTATCTCGGAGATTGAGCGCTCTGTAGCTGCTGGTGTTATGGCTGAGAATCCATACAAGAACTTCAAGGTGGGCGACATGTCTAAGGAGAACTACTCGACCGCGAATATCGACCTTCACCGTCCCTACGTTGATAACATCGTGTTGGTGTCGTCTAAGGGCGAGCCTATGCGTCGCGAGCCAGACCTTATCGACGTATGGTTCGACTCAGGTGCTATGCCATACGCACAGGTACACTACCCCTTCGAGAATAAGGAGGGCTTCGACCAGATATATCCTGCCGACTTCATCGCCGAGGGTGTTGATCAGACACGTGGCTGGTTCTATACGTTGCACGCCATAGCAACGATGTTGTTCGACTCTGTGGCCTTCAAGAATATCATCTCTAACGGTCTCGTCTTGGATAAGAACGGTAATAAGATGTCGAAGCGCCTGGGTAATGCCGTAGACCCCTTCGATGTATTGAAGAAGTATGGTGCTGATGCTACGCGCTGGTATATGATCTCTAACTCGCAGCCGTGGGATAACCTCAAGTTTGACGTTGACGGTGTCGACGAGTGCCGCCGCAAGTTCTTCGGCACGCTCTACAACACCTACTCGTTCTTTGCCCTCTATGCCAACATCGACGGTTTCACGGGTAAGGAGGCGGAGATTGCTGTGGAGAAGCGCCCCGAGATCGACCGCTGGATACTCTCGGAGTTGAACTCTATGGTTCGCGATGTCACCGCATACCTCGAGGACTACGACCCCACACCCGCAGCGCGCCGCATCGATGCCTTCGTTGGCGAGTTGCTCTCTAACTGGTATGTGCGCTTGAATCGTAAGCGCTTCTGGGAAGGCTCTATGACAGATGATAAGCTCGCTGCTTACCAGACGTTGTACACATGCTTGGAGACCGTAGCTATGGCCGCTGCGCCCATCGCTCCGTTCCTCACCGACCGCATCTTCACCGACCTTAATGCTATTAGTGGCCGCCATGCAGAGTCGAGCGTACACCTTGCCGAGTATCCCAAGTGCAACGAGGCACTCATAGATGCTGAGTTGGAGGCTATGATGTCGTTGGCACAGCGTACATCATCTATGGTGTTGGCACTACGTCGTAAGGTCAACATCAAGGTGCGCCAGCCACTACAGAAGATTATCATCCCCGTCTTGGATAAGGATATGGCTAAGCATATCGAGGCTGTCCGCCCACTTATTATGAACGAGGTGAATGTCAAGGATATAGAGCTTATTGCCGATACCACGGGCATTATCACCAAGCGTATTAAGCTCAACTTCAAGACCTTCTGTCAGCGCTATGCACAGCTTGCTAAGCCTATGTCGGCACTCGTTGCTACGTTTACGCAGGAGCAGATTGCCGCCATCGAGGCTAACGCCGAGACGACACTCGAGGTTGGTGGCCAGCAGGTGACGGTCACCGCTGCCGACTTCGACATTACGTCGGAGGATATGCCTGGCTGGCTTGTAGCATCTGAGGGTAAGCTTACCGTTGCTCTCGACATCACCATCACGGACGAGTTGCGTCGTGAGGGTATTGCTCGCGAGCTCGTCAACCGCATCCAGAATATACGTAAGGATTCGGGCTTCGAGGTTACGGATAAGATACGTGTGGAGATCGAGGCTACTGACGCTACGACCCCCGCGATAGAGACCTTTGCTGACTATATTGCTCAGCAGACCTTGGCCGTCGAGGTTAAGGCTGTGGCAGCTCCCGCGGGAACATTTGTTGTTGATAGCGAACTTGACGAGGTGTCGCTCAAAATCGCAGTCACACGAGCGTAGGTGGGCTATTTAGGCTCTTACGAAAGAGTGTAGCGCTACGTTGGCGCTACACTTTTTTTTGATTATATTTGTTTGTTTCATAATTTTTGCGTATCTTCGCTTATTATAAATGTATAACCGTGTAAATTATACGATTATGGCAGAGGAGAAGACACGTTACAATGATGCTGAACTGGAGGAGTTTCGCATCTTGATAGAGCAGAAGTTGGCTTCGGCGCGTGCCGACTATGATATGTTGCGCACAGCAACGAGCAACGAGAACGACACCGAGGACTCGTCGCCTACGTTCAAGGTCATGGAGGAGGGCGCCACAACGCTCTCGCGCGAGGAGTATGGCTCCTTGGCTCAGCGTCAGGCTAAGTTTATTCGCAACCTTGAGATGGCACTCGTGCGCATCAAGAATAAGACCTATGGTATCTGCAAGACCACAGGTAAGCTCATACCGCGTGAACGCCTGTTGCGTGTGCCTCACGCTACAGAGTGTATCGAGGCGAAGAATGCTCGAAAATAATTGAATTTGGCGCGATTGAGGGTATCTATTTCCCATACTAAAGAAAATGCCAATGGGTAATTACCCATTGGCATTTTCTTTTAGCGAGATAGGTTTCTATGGGTTACTATGAGTCTCTTGACAGTCAATCGCATAGTGACCCATAGTAGCTTATATTAACTTATCATTGCCACCCCTTCATTGCCACCCCTCGCCGCCATTGGCTGGCGCTCCAATGGAGTACAACAATTACTAACTGCTCACTACTAATTGAGCGAAGCTCATAGCGAGCTATGCTCTGAGGAAGCCTATGCCGAAGCGCTCGACAGCAGCCCTCTCCAGATCCTCGCGCACCGAGGGGTCTGCGATAGAGATAAGGAGTTTAGCGCGCTCGGCTAACGACTTATTGCGCAGGTAGACAATACCGTGCTCCGTGGCGATATACTGCGCCTGGAAGCGTGTAGTTACAACACCTGCGCCCTTCGTGAGTGTGGGCACAATCTTCGATATACCCTTGGTTGTTATCGAGGGCAGGGCGATGAAACATTTACCCCCTTCAGAGAGTGCGCCACCATACATGAAGTCGTGCTGGCCACCTACGCCCGAGAAGATACGCTCACCGATACTATCGGCACATATCTGACCCGTGAGGTCCACCTCGATAGCCGAGTTTACGGCCATCACGCGCGGATTCTGACGTATGTTCTGTGGGTCGTTTGTCCATGCCACATCGCGGATGACAACATCGCGGTTGCCATCGAGGTAGTCGTATAGACGCTGGCTACCCAAGCACAAGCATGCTACAGACTGTCCTGGGTATATCTTCTTGAGTGAGTTGTCGATGATGCCCTTCTGGATAAGGGGCACAACGCCGTCGGTCATAGCCTCGGTATGAAGTCCGAGGTGCTTGTGGTCGTGCAGTGCGTCGAGCACAGCGTTGGGTATGCCACCCACGCCAATCTGCAGTGTGGCGCCATCGGGAATCTCCTGAGCGATATAGTTACCTATGGCACGCTCCACGTCGTTAGGGATGACGGTGGGTATCTCCACGAGGGGGTCGTCGCCACGCACCATGGCGTCAATCTTCGACACATGAATAACGGGGTCACCGAAGGTGCGAGGCATATACTTGTTTACCTGCGCGATGATGACCTTCGAGCACTCTGCAGCCGAGAAGGCGAGGTCGGCAGAGATACCATACGAGCAGTATCCCTCCTCGTCGGGCTCCGACACGTTGAGGAGTGTCACGTCGAGGGGCACCTGTCCCGAACGGAAGAGGAAGGGAATCTCGCCGAGGAAGGCGGGGATGGTCTGTGCCACACCCTCCTTGATGGCGTTACGGAGGTTGTTGGCGACGAAGAAACTCAGCGGCTCGAACGAGTCGCGCAGCTCAGCCTTGGCGTAGGGTGCGTCGAAGCGACCGATGGCAAATGCCGAGTAGACCTTCACATTGCGAAGCTCGGGGGCACGGTCGGTCATCGCCTGCACCAACACCTCGGGTATAGACGTCGAGCCCTGGATAAATACCGAGTCGCCCGACTTGATAAGTTTTACGGCCTCTGCCGCAGAAACAAGTCTCATAAGTTACCTAATAATTAAAATAAGATGGCAAGGTTGCGCCACCTCGAAGTTATGGGGCTGTCCTCAAATGGGCAGCCCCTTCAACATTATTAATAATCCTGGCTGAATAGACGTAGACGCTTATCCAGCTCGTCGTACTGATAGTCCGAGATCATCGACACACAGCCGCGCAGACCCTCGCGCGTACTACCCGTGGGTGCGAGTGTGATGGCCGAGATGCCGTAGTAGATGAGCTTGTTGATAAGCTGTTCACCCGTCATATCCTTATAGCCGAAGGTGAAGAAGAAGCCGTCCGACACCTCCTTATCACAGTCCTTGTCGTATACAATGTGGAATCCGTTCTTCTTCATTATCTCCTTTACGCGCTCGGCGCGACGTGCATACTCGCGCGTGTGCTCCACGTAGTTGAGCTTGCCGTCAGAGGCTGCGCGGAACATCGCCGCAAGGGCATACTGCGCCGAGTGGGGTACGCCCGACGAGAGAACGTAGAGGATGTTGAAGATGAAGTTACGACGGAACTGTCCATCGTTGCCATACTTCTTCGCAAAACCCTCGTAGCAACGCTCTGCAAGCATGGGGTTAAGTGCCACAACGGCGATACGCTGGCCAGCATACGAGAACATCTTCGAACCCGACAAGAGGTGTAGGCAGTTGTTCGTGTAGCGGGCAACAGAGGGCTGATAGGGTGGCTCGAAGGGCTTAGACCTATCCTCACGGAAGTCCATGTTGAGGTATGCGAGGTCCTCGACGATGATGACGTCGTACTTGGTAGCCATGCGGCCAATAATCTCGAGCTCCTCCTCCGTGAGACACATCCACGTTGGGTTGTTGGGGCTCGAGTAGACGATACCGCTGATACGACCCTCCGACAATATCTCCTCGAGCTTAGCCTCAAGAGCCTTGCCACGATAGTCGATAACGTCGAACGACTCGTAACGTACGCCCTGCACCTTGCACTGCGACTTCTGCACGGGGAAGCCAGGGTCGATGAAGAGTATAGTGTCACGATCCTCGCGCATCTGTGTGAGTGCCATGAAGGTGGCAAAAGCACCCTGCATAGAGCCCACCGTGGGCACAAAGCACATGGGAGGAATGTCGAGGTTGATGAAGGCCTTCACAAAGCGCGATGCCTCCTTCGTCAGAGGCTCAATACCTGTAATTAGGGGGTACTTCGAGCCCACGCCCGCAAGCAACGCCTCATGCTCGGCCTCAATGCCTATCTGCTCAGCAGGAAGGCCAGGCTCGCCAATCTCCATGCGAATATACTCCACGCCCGTCTTAGCCTCGATATCCTTTACGACGCTAACAAACTGACGGATAGATGCTGCGCCTAACTCCTTGGCATTACGTAAGCCGTTGGCAATGCAGATGTTATCTACGGTCTGCTTATCTAATGGACGCTCCATAGTCTACTTCTTTATAGAGTTATCGTAACCAGCACGTACGGCTGCGAGGTTCTTCTCGATGACCTCCTCGCCCTTGCGTGCGAAGATACGGCGTATGCCAGCCTCGATCTTCGCAAACTCGATGTCGAGCATAGGTATGGCAGCGCCTAAGAGCACCATGTTTGCAGCCTGCTGTGGAGCACCTGCCTCCTTGGCGAGCTCCTCAACATTGAGCGACACGCAGTTGGGCAGTGCTGCAAGGTGCTTGTTCAGCTCCTCCTCATTGGGGTAGTTGGGGATGTTGATGAAGGGCACGTTAGAGGTTACCACCCAGCCATCCTTCTTCAAATACTCCAAGTAGCGCAACGCCTCCATAGGCTCCAACGAGATGATGATGTCGGCGCCACCCTTAGCTATAAGGTCCGAGGCTATAGGCTCGGTAGAGAGGCGCAGGTTACTCTGCACGTCGCCACCACGCTGGCTCATGCCGTGAACCTCGGCCTGCTTGATGTTCCAACCCTCGGCCATGGCAGCCTCGCCGATGACCGTTGCAATCGACAGAATACCCTGTCCGCCGACGCCTGCTAATATGATATCTTTTTTCATTTTAGTTTCTTTTTTGTTGTTAGCCTACTTACTCCTTCTTTGCAGCAGCCTTAGCCTTGGCGTGACGCTTGGCAGTCTGGATACACTCTCTGCGAGGTATCACTACAGATACACCCTTGTACTCGATCTCCTCACGAAGGATATTCTTGATCTCCTCCATGTTCTTGGGCAGGGGCACTACTACGCGCACATGGTCGGGATGAACACCCACACCACGGCATATATCCTCGAGCTTACCCGTACCTGCCGAGTTCTGACCACCCGTCATACCCGTGGTTAGGTTGTCCGAGATGATGATAACGACGTTGGCGTTAGAGTTTACGCAGTCCAAAAGACCCGTCATGCCCGAGTGTGTGAATGTAGAGTCACCGATAACAGCAAATGCAGGGAACTGACCAGCATCTGAGGCACCCTTGGCCATCGTGATAGAGGCACCCATCTCTACGCAAGCGTGCAATGCCTGGAAGGGAGGCAATGCTCCGAGGGTGTAACAGCCGATATCACCGAAGATGCGGGGATTCTCATACTCGGCAGCCACCTCGTTCAACGCCTTATACATATCTCTGTGGCCACAGCCCTGGCACAAGGCGGGTGGGCGTGCTACGACGATGTCGTCAGCCTCGAGGTTCTCGAGGGCTGCCATGCCGAGCGACTTACGTACAGAGTCGGGGTTGAGCTCACCTACGCGGGGCAGGTCACCCGTAAGACGACCCTTAACCTCCACGGTCGAGGGCACGATGGCGCGAACCATCTCCTCAACAACGGGCTGTCCCTCCTCCATGACGAGAATCTCCTTAGCGCCATCCTCGACCATCTTCTCGATAAGAGCTGCGGGCAGAGGATACTGCGACACCTTCAAGACGCTACGCTCTGTGCAGTTTGCAGCGTTCTCCATATAGTAGTTGTAGGCGATACCTGTGCAGATAACACCGCGCTCGGGCTGCGTACCCTTGCGATAGATGTTGAACTTAGACTCTACCGAGGCCTTCATCAGATCATCCTGCTGAGCAAGGAGCTCAACATAACGTCTCTTAGCAAAGGCGGGCAACAAAATCCACCGACGCACATCCTCGGGACGGTTAATCTCATTCTGCTTGCGTGGCTCGTCGGTGAGGTTTACCACAGCACGCGAGTGTGCCATGCGTGTAGTTACGCGCATGAGTACGGGTAGCTTGACAGCCTCCGAGAGCTCGAATGCTGCGCGTGTCATATCGTAGGCCTCCTGCTGTGATGAGGGCTCAAATATGGGCATAAGGGCGAACTTGCCGTAGAAGCGTGAATCCTGCTCGTTCTGCGATGAGTGCATCGAGGGGTCGTCAGCAGCGACAACCACCAAGCCTCCATTCACACCCGTCATTGCCGAGTTAACGAAGGGGTCGGCAGCCACATTCATGCCGACGTGCTTCATGCACACGAGGGCGCGCTTGCCCATATACGACATACCGAGAGCACCCTCCATGGCGGTCTTCTCGTTAGTAGCCCAGCGGCAGAAGATCTTATCTGCAGCCTCGCCACGCTTCTCCTCGCGTAGCTGAATGAACTCTGTAATTTCGGTTGACGGCGTACCGGGATAAGCATAAACACCCGACAGACCTGCGTCGATAGCGGCCTGAGCAATAGCCTCGTCACCGAGAAGTAATCTTTTCATATCGTTTATTGTTTTAGGTTTGTTCTGTTCACTTCCTTATTTATATGCGCAATTACGCATCTTCAAAGATACGAACAATTTTCCATACCACGAAATTTTTTAGACTAAATTTTCGCCAACAGGTCCATGTACGCTCTATTTTTTTGTCTGTTATAGTATTATTTATTACCTTTGTCGCATGAATATAATGGTTTAGATATGAAGAGAATACTGCTACTATGCTCGCTTATTGCGACCCTTTTTGTCACTAGTTGCGAGGTGGATACCACGCCGTCGCCATCGATAGATACCGCCTTCGACATACGCATTGTCGAGACTACGCGCACGACCGCCACCTTCGATGTCACCCCAGCAGACACCTCTGCGGAGTACTTCTGCTATGTCGTAGAGCGCACTGTGGCTGACGATTTTGCACGTGACATATACCTTGCATCTCATATTCTGCAAGTTGTAGGTGATGAGGCCTCGGATAGAGGTTTGACGCTTGAGGAGTATATGGCCGAAGCTACCGACCGAGGTAGTGTCACTGATATCCGCTTTTCGGGTCTTAATCCCGCCACGGAGTATTATGTCGTAGCTTTTGGTGTTGATGCCTCGCGCGAATATGCCGCCACGCAGATGTTCTCTAAGAGCCTCTTTACTACTGCTACAGTGCCTATGTCGGAGTGTGAGTTTGAGGTGACGACCTCGACCACTAACAACAACGTGGTATTTGACGTCACGCCCAGCCTCGACAGCCAGCGCTGGCACCTCTTTACGCTCACCCTCGAGGAGTATGAGCACTACACCTCGGCCGAGGGCTATGGCCTCAGCGATAGAGCCTTCTATGAGTTTCATCTTCAGCGCGATATAGACAATATGCGTGGTAATAACCTGCGCGACGAGGAGATAATCTCGGCACTCATCTTCGATGGTGCTCTCAGGCTTGAGGCTAAGGGTCTGAAGGCTAATACCGAGTACTGTTATCTCGTCGCTGGCATCCTCCTTGACGACGAGGGGCTTGCGGTAAATACCCCCATTAGCGTTGGTCGCTATACTGCGGGCGATGTCGTGAAGTCGTCGATGACCTTCGATATCAAGGTGTGGGATATCGAACAGCTCGCCTGCTCATTCTCCATTACCCCGTCGAATGATAACGACAAATACTGCGCTCTGGTGCAACCCTGGGATGGTGTGAGCACGGCAGAAGAGGTTATGCACCAGATTGTCACCCAGTGGGATAACTGGATGGCGACTATGGCTAATGACCGTGGCCATGTGGAGCACTCGGGCACTAATAAGTTCAAGCTCCCCGCAGCCGATACACTCTACTCGATTATCGCCTTTGGATACGATGGCGGTATCACCACCGATGCGGCTATGGTCACCTTCCGTACACTCCCTGGCGGTAGGGTTGAGGATGTTGTCTTTACGATGCAGTGTTCGCGCGTCTCGCACTATACTCTCAAACTCGCAGTCACCTCGTCTGACCCTACGATGTACTACATCCCTGGTGTCTGTGTCGCTGATGAGTATGACGAGGCTGAGGTCGTAGCCATGGAGGAGGAGATATTCAACTATTACTATACCGAGTATCAGGGTTTTAATCCGAGTATTACCTACGCCGAGCTCTTGGACCAGTACTACTATATTGGCGATTGTAATATCTCAGCCTCGGGGCTTGTGCCAGACACCGAATATATGGGCTATGTGTATATCTTCGATACCCATACGGGTAAGATTGTTCGATGTGTAACCTTCGATGATATAGCTCATACCGAGCCCCTTAGCGATGTCGTTCCAGGTATAGAGCTTGTAGGCTACTTCTCTGGCGACGACGAGGCTGGCTCCATCTTCGGTAAGCCCGAGGCAACGGTAGGCAAGGCCATCATCGCTGTCAAGTTCAATAATCTCGACGATGTGCGCACGCTCTATACCGCCTATGTCGAGGGTGACTGCACCAATAGCTATGCCTACTCCGATGCCGAGATTATGCGCATCACCGAGGGCTACTGGAGTACCTGCAAGATTGCTGAACCCTACATGTTCTTTACTGCTGGCTGGAACGATGTCTATACAGCTCTCGCCTATGCCACCAACAATAATGGTAAGATGGGTCACATCGCCCGTCTACATGTTCAGCCCACGGCCTATACTAAGAGGCCTATATCGGAACTTCACGCCATCACCGATTTATTGTGATAGTGGTGCTTCAACGATTACTAATTGCTAATTACTCACTTATTTAGGCTTGTCCCTTATGTCCGAATGGGTCGATAAGGGGCTGCTTTGTGGGGATGTTGATCTTGCCGAAGCTGCTCTCGTAGCGTGTGATGTTCTCCTGAAGTGAGAGTAGCAGACGCTTGGCGTGCTCGGGGGTGAGCACCACGCGGCTCTTAACGCGAGCCTTAGGTAGGCCTGGGAGCATCGTCGCAAAGTCGAGGATAAACTCCGATGTTGAGTGTGCTATGATGGCTAAGTTGCAGTAGTTGCCCTGGGCTACCTGCTCGTCGAGCTGGATCTCGATGCCCGATTTCTTATTTTCGCTCATAATGAATTTTTATTACGTTTAACCACGTAAAGGTACGGATAATTTCGCAAATTGCCAAATGTTGTGGCTAAGACAATTGAAGGAGAGTTATAAATGCACTATTTGAGCAATTTTTTATTTAGACGAAAAGGGTGTTGTATGCTAAAAAAGTTGTATCTTTGCGCCGTTATGTTCGCCTACGCGCGTACGATGGTGCGTGATGTAGGTCGTGAAGTTTGGTAAGATTATGATTGTCGAGATATTAGAGATACTCTTTGGTGGCTTCTGTGTAGGTTTAGCCTCGTCGGTAACGGTAGGGCCCGTGGCGGTGCTGTGCATCCAGCGCACGTTGAGCAAGGGGCATCTCTCGGGTCTGCTCTCGGGCTTGGGTATAGCTTGTGCTGACACCATAATGGCCATCTTGGCATTCACAGTCTACGCACTGCTGAAGAGTTATATCGACGAGTACAACACCATCATACAGATATGCGGTGGTATCTTTGTTGTCGTTGTCGGCATCTTCATCTTCTTCAAGAATCCCGTGCCACAGATACGTAAAAACCGTGCAGGGCATAGTGCCTTGTGGCAGGATTTTGTCTCTATGTTCGGCTTCACGCTGGCCAACTTCGTTGTTGTCATCCCCTACATCTTGGCATTCTTCACGATGTTCAATGTTGACCTCTCGGCCGATACAGCCGCGGGGGATGTTGTAGCGCTCAGTCGCATGATGCGTAATACGTTGGTGCTCGGAGGCTTCCTCCTCGGTGCTGTGCTATGGTGGTTTGCACTCACCTCGCTCATCAACATCTTCCGTCGCGGCTTCCGTCCACGACACATGCTCACGATTAACCACATTGCGGGTATCGTCATCAGCGTCTTGGGTCTCTACACCCTTCTTTCGGTATTAATAAGTTAAACGATAATGGATAATAAGAGGATTATCATCGCCATCGACGGTCATTCGTCGTGCGGTAAGAGTACCTTTGCCAAGGCCATAGCTGCGCGCCTTGGTTATATATTTATCGACACGGGCGCTATGTACCGTGCTGTCACGCTCTACGCCTTGGAGCATGGAGCGATACACTCGGGCATCGTCGAGGAGGCCGAGGTTGAGGCTATGCTCGATGATATAAACATAGACTTCCGCTTTAACCCTGCGCGTGGTGCCAGCGACATATATGTCAATGGCGATCTGGTGGAGGGCAAGATTCGCACCATCGAGGTGAGCAATTGTGTTAGTGCTGTGAGCTCTATTGCTGCTGTTAGGGAGAAGCTCGTAGCCATGCAGCAGCAGATGGGACATAAGCGAGGTGTTGTGATGGATGGCCGTGATATAGGTACTGTTGTCTTCCCCGAGGCGGAGCTTAAGATATATATGACGGCAGATGCCATGGTGCGTGCCGAGCGCCGATATAAGGAGCTTACGGCTAAGGGTGATAGCGTCACGCTGGAGGAGATATACGAGAATGTTGTGTCGCGCGACGAGGCCGACATGACGCGTAAAATATCGCCGCTGCGTAAGGCCGACGATGCCATCGTGCTGGACAACTCAGCAATGAGTGTCGAGGAGCAGATGGAGTGGTTCTTGGAGCAGTATAATCGCGTTGTTGGCCAGTAGCATGAGGGTGCTCATAGATAAAGATTCGGGCTTCTGCTTCGGTGTTGTGCGAGCTATTGGTGAGGCTGAGCGCGCTCTTGGTGAGTGTGGTGATGTCTACTCGCTCGGCGATATAGTACATAACCGCGTTGAGGTGCAGCGCCTCGAGCGGTTAGGTCTGCATACTGTCACACATGAGGATATGGAGGGGCTTGGCGGCCGTACTCTTCTTATCCGCGCCCATGGCGAGCCACCTGCGACATACCATCGTGCCGCGGTTCTCGGTATTAGGGTTATAGATGCTACGTGTCCCGTGGTTGCGCGCCTACAGCGTCGCGTTAGAGAGGCCTACGAGAGTATGCAGGCGGTGGGTGGTAGCGTGGTGCTCCTGGGTAAGCGCGGTCATGCTGAGGTTATAGGTCTCACTGGACAGGTGGGCGATGATGTGAGGGTTGTTGAGGGCATTGATGACCTCGATATCGTGGATTTTGATAAGCCGATATACTTCCTCTCGCAGACGACACAGAGCATCGAGCTCTTCAATAGCTTGGCTGCGGAGATACGCCGTCGTGCAGGTGTAGATGTGCAGGTCACCATCGACGATACCATCTGCCGTCGTGTTGCGGGGCGCGAGGCGTTACTTGATACATTCTCTTCGAGTGTCGATGTTGTGCTCTTCGTTGCGGGGCGTAAGTCCTCTAACGGAAGGGTCTTATCGGAGGTGTGTCGTAGGGCTAACCCTCGTACGTATAACATAGAGGATGCCTCGGAGATCGATTTTAGGTGGATCGAGGGTGTCGAGAGTATAGGCATTTGTGGTGCTACATCCACGCCGCGTTGGCTGATGGAGGAGGTGGCAGATGCGGTTGATACGATGTATAACAAATAATATTCCTTATGAGATACTTTGTTCGTTCTGTAAAATATCTGCTCTTTCTCTGCGTTTTAGATGTGGCGCTCGTGTGGCTTATGTCATTTGATAAGGCAGTCGCGGATGTCGACCTGTTGACGCTTGTACGCCTGCAGCTTGGCTCGGAGAGTGGTCCATGGCTCGTTGTGGCCTTTGTGGCGCTGGCGGCCTTCTATCCGCTCTTTGGCTTTATGCGTCGTCGCATCGAGGGGTGTGATGTCGTCGCTGACGAGTTACGCATAATGAACGCCATGCTGACCTATGGCTTCAAACTTGCGGAGCGTAGTGTTGGAGAGCTCAGCTTCCGCAAGGAGGGCTTTGTGGGACGTATGATGCTTATGTTCGAGGACGAGATTGTCGTGCGTAGCGTCGATGGTGGTGTGGAGCTCGTGGGACTGCGTCGCTCGGTGGCGCGTGTGGCCTACCAGCTTGAGTGCTACATGGATAGACGTCGCTATGAGGATAAAGAGTAAAATGGGATTTATGGTGCGTAGTGTAATAGTTGTTGTGGCGCTGTGTCTTGCCGTCGTGGGGGCGAAGGCTCAGGATGTCGAGCGTGCCGCTCGCGACTTCGACCTCGGTCGTGCAACGGAGATATTGGCCAATATGATGCGTGAGTTCGATGTGTCGTATGTCGAGGATATCACGGCTGATGAGCTTCTGGATGCTGCGGCCAAGGGTATGATTGCAGCCACCGACCCCTATACGGAGTATCTGTCGGAGTCGGCGCTCGACGACTTTGAGCTGATGACCACAGGACGCTATGGCGGTGTTGGCTCGCTGATACGTAAGCGTGGCGACTATGTCATCTTTGCACAGCCCTACAAGGGCTCGCCCTCGGATCTGGCGGGCATAAAGATAGGCGATAAGATTCTTGCCATCGACGGTGAGGATATGCGCGGATGTACGACAGAGGATGTGAGCACGCGCCTTAAGGGTGAGCCTGAGAGTGGCGTTACGGTGGTCGTGGAACATAATATCGGTGCTGTGGTCGATACGGTTAGGTTGCAGCGCCGCCGTATATCTATCCCGAGTGTTACCTACGCGGGCATCCTACGTGATGGTATTGGATATGTGGCGCATAACGACTTTATTGAGGATAGCTATGGCGAGATGCGCCGTGCTATCGAGGCGCTTATGGCTACGGATACGCTCCGTGGCATCATCCTCGACTACCGCTCTAATGGTGGCGGTGTGATGAAGGAGGCTGTCGATATAGCCTCGCTGTTTGTGCCACGTGGCAGTAGGGTGGTCTCGATTATGGGTCGCGACTCGGCGTCGCTCGTACACTACGACACGCGTCATGCCCCTATTGCCGAGCATCTGCCTATCGTCGTACTCGTCAATGGCACTTCGGCCTCGGCCTCGGAGATTCTTGCAGGTGCCCTTCAGGATATGGATCGTGCCGTTATTATGGGCTCGCGTACATACGGCAAGGGCCTTGTGCAGAGCACCACCTACCTCGGCTATCACACCTATCTTAAGCTCACGACATCGCACTATTATATACCCTCGGGTCGCTGTATACAGTCGCGAAACTATGCAGCTATGCGTAGGGATGGCGCCAGTGCGGAGGTGCCCGACTCGCTTATCTCGGAGTTTTCTACGCTCGGTGGTCGTAAGGTCTACGATGGCGGTGGCATTGTTCCCGATGTGAAGGTCGAGCCTGAGTATGTCAGCCGCTTTGCCATTACGCTCTATGCCATGGGATATATGGATGACTGGGCAGATAAATATATGCGTAGCCATCACGATAGGAGCATCGATGTGCGTACGTTCTGCATCACGGATGAGGACTATGCCGACTTTGTGGAGTATATAGGTGAGTGCGATGTGCCCTACGAGTCGGAGACACGCCATGCACTGAAGGCGCTGGAGAAGGCTGTGGAGAACGACCTCTACGACGAGGAGTTGCAGCCTATCATCGCGGAGCTTAAGGCTAAGATTAAGGATGACAAATTATCGAATATGGAGACCTACCGCTCGGAGATTATCGATGCGCTCAACTCACATATAGTCCTGCGCTACGCCTATAGCGAGGGTGTCACGGAGCGTGCTGCTGTAGATGATGAGGCGGTGCAGCGCGCCATAGAGCTACTCTTGGATGGTGATGAGTACTCGCGCATACTCAGCCAACAGAATCTGTCGATGCACTAATCTCGGCATGGAGTCAATGAAGTTACCTCACATACATATCTCGCACAACATCCTATCTATGCGTCGCCGTACCATAGTTATCGTCGTGGGCTTGGCACTTGCCGCGCTCTCGGTATTCTACACGTGGCGCGTGTCGGTGGATATGAAGCACGAGGACGAGCGTGCCATCTACCAGCTTAAGGAGGCTGAGCGCAATGCCGTAGAGATGTGGGAGGATATACTTCGCTCGACAAATATCGGCGGACAGATGGTCTATAACCACGAGCTACTAAACGAGTTAGCAGAGCATACCAACGTGCCACTTATCATCGCCGACGAGCGCCTCAATGTCTTGGTTACTAATCTGCCAGAGGATATTGTGAGCAGCCCCGAGCGTCTGCGCGAGGAGATTATGCGCATGAGTAACACGAATAAGCCTATATCGGTCTCGTATGGCATGATGCGCCGTACGACCTTCACCATATACTTCGGCACGACGGATTATGAGAATCTTGTGTCGAGTGCTCATAGCCATGCACTGGTGTTCTTCCCCTACGTGCAGCTCATCATCATCATCATCTTTGCCATCTTCGCATATATAGCTTTCTCCTCGTCGAAGCAGAACGAGCAGAATCGTGTATGGGTAGGTCTGGCAAAGGAGACAGCGCACCAGCTTGGCACACCCACATCGTCGCTCCTCGGCTGGATCGAGTATCTTAGGGAGCAGCCTGTCGACCAGATGGCTGTCGATGAGATGTCGAAAGATCTGGCGCACTTGATGAAGATTGTCGACCGCTTCTCGAAGATAGGCTCCGAGACGCAACTTACGATGATGAACATCAATGAGGTTGTGGGCGACACGGTGCTCTACTTCCGTCGCCGCATACCGCGCAACGTGACACTTACGTATAACGGCTTAGCTATGGCTCCCATACGTGCCAAGATTAACGCTGCACTCTTCGAGTGGGTCATCGAGAATCTGATGAAGAACTCGCTCGATGCACTTCAGGGTCAGGGCTCTATAGAGGTTGTCGTTGGCGAGGATGAACGTAGTGTCTATGTTGAGGTTAGCGATACGGGTAAGGGTATCGCCAAGAGCAACTGGACACGCATCTTCGAGCCTGGCTTTACCACCAAGACGCGTGGTTGGGGCTTGGGGCTATCGCTCTCGCGCCGTGTTATTGAAGAGTATCACCGCGGTAAGATTGCCGTGCTGCGCTCGGAGCCTGGGCGCGGTACCACTATTCGTGTAACGCTCAAACGTGGTTCGGACGATGAATAGGGAGTTGATGCAATATGTTGCTGAGGGCTACCGTGAGGTCTCTCCTGTAGGGCTCTATGGTCACGAGTCGGTGCTGGGTGATGGTATGGCGCACTATGAGGGTGGCTATCGCTCTGTTACGGCTGACGACATGTTTGGTAGCTGCTCGGAGCTTGTACAGGGGGGCACTGCCGAGCTCTACGATCCATCGCTTATATCGGCGCCATTGTTCCAGCTGTTGGTCGTTGCAACACTTGTAGCCTATCTATATATGTTACTCCGCTCTTGGCACTTTATTGGCTCTATCTGGGGTGGTGTCTTTAGTGGTAGTAGCGAGCGCGTTATGGCATATATGGGTGGCGAGCTACCATTGCAGCGCTTCAAACTCTTTGCTGCCCTTATCGGCGGTATTGTGCTGTCGCTCACGTTTGTACGCCTATCGGATGGCTATGTGGAGGCTAACTCGCCCATATATACGGAGGGTATATCGCAGTATGCTCCACTTGTGGCAATGCTCTTTGTTGTTGTCATCGTTGCATGGTTCTACTCGCTGCATAAGGTTGTCGAGTGGGTCACTCGCTCGGATGTCGCCGCACAACTCTCGGCCATAGGCTATATAGACTTTGTCCGTGCTGTGGTGCTACTATACCCCCTGGTTGCGGTGTGGTTGCTGTCAGACGTGGCAGTTGACAATTGGAGCTCCTCGGCTGTTGTCGTGGGTGTCACGTTGGTGGCACTTTTATATGTTAAAGATACTTTTTTGCTCTTTGTTGGAAAAAAAATTTCGATTTTGTATTGGATTTTGTACCTTTGCACCGCAATTTTGCTGCCTTTAAGTTTTTTGGCGCGTCTGCTGCCAGAACATATAGGGTAGCTGTGCAGGGGTAATATGTTGATGCTCAGTGCTATTGTGCGTTAAGGTTGTTGCATTTTACATTGCACGTGCAGATAAAAAAGAATCGTTATTGAATATAAAATATTTCGTTCTAAGTTGAAAGTAAGTAAGATTTTGGTATCGCAGCCCCGCCCGGCTGTAATCGAGAAGTCCCCCTTTTACGAGTTCTCGGAGAAGAATGGCCTTAGCATCGACTATAAGCCATTGATTCGTGTTGTAGGCGTCACGCTCAAGGAGTTCCGCGCACAGCGTACCGAGATTCTCGACCACACGACGATGATCTTCTCGTCGCGCACGACCATCGATAGCTTCTTCCGCATCTGCGAGGAGGCGCGTATCACCGTCCCCGAGACGATGAAGTATATATGCAACACTGAGGCCGTGGCGCTCTACCTACAGAAGTATATCGTCTACCGTAAGCGCAAGATATCGTTTGCCGATGGTACGTTCAACTCGTTGCTGGAGCTTATCGTCAAGCATAAGGACGAGAAGTTCATGCTGGCGCTCACCGAGCCCTTCAAGCCTGAGTTGCCCGATACGCTCATGAAGCTCAAGCTGAAGGTTTCGCCCGTAGTCTTTGCTCGTACGGTGTCGGCCGATATGTCAGACATGAAGCCTGCGGACTACGATATCATTGCTCTCTACTCGCCTAACGATGTCAAGGCTCTTATCGAGAACTTCGATGTTGCCACGTTGCCTGTAGTAGCCACTTTTGGCGAGGCTACGTTGCGCGCAGCCAAAGATGCAGGCCTCAAGGTTAAGGCTTCGGCTCCTTCGCCCGAGGCTCCCTCTATGGTTAAGGCCTTGGATATATACTGCACGAAGCTCTCTGAGGGTGTGGAGGTTGCTGATGCTGAGGTCAAGGATGACTCGGCTAAGGAGGAGTTCATCCGCGCGCAGCAGTCGAAGCTCCAGAAGAAGACACGTACACGCACGCCCAAGAAGAGCGTATAGACTATGGAGTTGAAGCCCAACGGTTTGGGTAAGTATGAGCGTCTTAGCTCGCTTACCTCTGTGCGCCGCCTCTTCGAGGATGGTACGTCGGGCTTTGTCTACCCTTTCCGCTATACCATATTAATAGAAGAGAGTGCCTCGCCTACGGTCGAGGTGCTCTTCTCTGTTCCTAAGCGTAACCATAAGCGTGCTAATAGGCGCAACCTTCTGCGCCGTCGTACTAAAGAGGCCTACCGCCTGAATAAGGGGGCGCTTAGCTCTGTCGTTGCGGAGCAACATAAGAGCATTGACATGGCGCTGGTCTACTCCTCGAAGGATGTGTTACCATATAAAACTATCGAGAATGCCGTTCGACGCATCATTTCGGAGGTTGCAGAGCGTTGTTAAGCGCCTATTGTCGCTACCGTTTATCATCCTTGTGCGCTTCTATCAGCTGTGCATATCGCCCTTGAAACCACCCTCATGTCGCTTCACCCCTACATGTTCGCAATATGCTATTGAGGCTCTTAAAAAACATGGTCCCGTGAAGGGGCTATACCTCACCATACGACGCCTATTACGTTGTCACCCTTGGGGTGGCTCGGGCTACGACCCTGTGCCATAGAAGCATGTCGTAACACTCTTTCTATACCCCATATTATTAAATATTACTGTTTGTCTTTGAACGAACATATCCCCTTAATTGGTTATCCTTGTTGCGCAATTAGTGCATAAATACCCAAAAATGGGGATTGTTTTTGGGGGTAATCTAAGCTACTTTTGCATAGATAAATTGTGCAAATATGAAAAGATTACTCTTCTTGTTGATGGCCTGTATGTTTGTTGTGCCCATGGTCGCAGTGGCACAGCAGAGCGATACCATACGTGTTAAGGAGCGTCCATCGCGCCTACAGATTGGTGGTTATGGCGAGGTGGTTTACACGTACAACTTCTTTAGCGACAAGTACCTACGTTATACCGATTCGGAGAACTATGCCAAGGATAAGGGGCATGGACGTATCGATATTCCACACTTAGTGTTGTGGTTGGGTTACGACTTTGGCAAGGGCTGGTCGTTGGGTACGGAGATAGAGTTCGAACATGGTGGCACGGGCAGTGCTGTGGAGATTGAGGCCGAAGAGGGTGGCGAGTATGAGTCGGAGGTTGAGCAGGGCGGCGAGGTTGTCCTTGAACAGTTTTGGCTTAATAAGGCGTGGTTAGATGGAGCTCTGAACCTCAAGATGGGTCATATAATCGTACCTGTGGGCGCTACTAACATGTATCACATGCCTACGGAATTCTTTACCAATATGCGTCCCGAGGGCGAGAACACCATCATGCCTTGTACGTGGCATCAGACAGGTGTTGCGTTGTGGGGCGCCAAGGACGACTGGCGCTATGAGTTACAGCTGCTTCCAGGTCTCGACTCAGACCGTTTCAATCGCCAGAATTGGATAGGTGGTGGTGCTGGCTCGCCATACGAGTTTAAGATTGCTAACACTCTTGCAGGTGCTTTTCGTCTCGATAACACCTCTGTTAAGGGTCTACGTCTGTCGCTTAGCGGTTATGTCGGCAACTCGTTTAAGAATACGTTGAGTGCCACCGATTCGGAGCGCTATCGCAATGTTAAGGGGACGGTTCTTATTGGCGCCTTCGACTTTGCATACAACACCTCCAACTTCATTTTGCGTGGTAACTTCGACTATGGTCATCTGAGCGACTCAGAGCTTATCACGAAGTTTAACATGTCGATGCGTAATGACTCCGTATCGCCCAAGCAGTCTGTTGCATCGGATGCCTTGGCTGCAGGTGTGGAACTCGGCTACAACTTCTTTGGTCTGAGCCCCAAGCTTTCGAACGACAATCAGCAGTTATGGCTCTTTGGTCGTTATGAGTTCTACGATTCGATGTTTAATACCGAGGGTACGATACAGGATACTAAGTGGTGTGCGCGTCAGCGTCTCGTTGTGGGCGTGAACTATCGCCCCATACGCGATATCGTTGTCAAGGCGGAGTACGGTATAAGCATCCTCGATGCGCAGTATAACAACGAACCCTTCGTTAGCATAGGTATCGCCTATGCGGGATTATTCAACAACTATTTCAAGCGACATAAATAATTTATATTAAACATTATCTATTATGAAGACTAAATTTACACTTCTACTCTCGGTCGTGGCTTTAGCCACCGCTGCATGCGAGACCGACACCAACATTAATGATGGTGTAGACACAAAGGAGGAGGCTTTCGAGGCAGCCATCATCCCCTATATTGATCGTACGGTAGTGCCTACCTACCGAGGCATGGCCGACAATGCCCTGCTACTTGCCGAGGCGTGTGTTAATATCCAGAGTGCTCATGCCGAGGGTACGCTTAGCACAGAGCTTATTGCCGAGGCTGGCAACTATTGGAAGGAGAGTCGCCGCTACTGGGAGGAGAGCGAGGCCTTCCTTTATGGTGCTGCTGCCGATTATAGCATCGACCCACATATCGACTCTTGGCCCTTGGATAAGAACGCCATGGATGACCTCCTCGAGGATATCAACGCTGGTAAGTCGTGGTCTATCGACAACAATATCAACTACGGCTTGTTGGGCTTCCATGCTGTGGAGTATATGCTCTTCGAGCTCTCGGAGGATGGTGCTAAGTCGTTGACTCACAATGTGAACTATACAGATGCAGAGTTGGTATATTTGGTTGCTGTTGCTGATGATCTTGCACAGCAGTGTGTACGTCTTGAGGCTGCATGGGCTGGTATTGACAACGTCACTACAGAGAAGCGCGAGCTGTTGGAGGAGGCAGAGTTGGAACCATCGATTAACTACGGTGAGAGCATGAAGACGGCTGGCCAGGGTGGTAGCCTCTATAAGACCTATCAGGAGGCTGCTGAGGAGCTCGTTGATGGTTGCATCACTATAGCTGACGAGGTGGCTAACACTAAGATGGGTACTCCCGTTAAGGGAGCACAGGGCGACGCTGCTGGCGACCGCAACTATATCGAGAGCCCCTATTCGCTCAACTCTATCGTCGACTTCCAGGGTAATATCATATCTATCAAGAATGCCTATGCTGGCTCAAATGAGGGCGACGCCTCTATTTCGGACTATATCAAGAGTGTAAATGCTGAGCTCGACACCGAGGTTATGACGCTTATTGAGGAGTCGTACGACTATATTGGTCGTATCCAGGAGCCCTTTGCGCAGCACCTCTCGGATAAGGAGGCCACGGATGCCATCGATAAGGTAAACGAGCTTGTTGCAGCACTCGAGAGTGTATATTCGGAGTTGTCAAAAAACTAACATCGTAAAAGTATGAAAAAGAGTATATTATTGGCACTTTCATTTGTTGCGTTGGCTGCATGTACGCCAGATGCAACCGATGGTAACGATAAGCCTACGACGGAGCCTATCGTCGATCTTCCCGAGTGGTACTATACGGGTGGTGAGTTAGGTACGGCCTATGTGCATACGTCGCATGCCTTTGAGCAGCCTGCTACGGCTGTCATCAATGCTGGCATGTACCAGTCGTTCAAGAATGGTGAGGCGCTCTTCGAGAACCCCTTCATGTCGAATGTCGGAGGTGTTCGTGGTGGTCTTGGTCCTGCCTATATTCGTACATCGTGCCTCCACTGTCATCCTGGCTATGGACATGGCAAGCGTATGGAGGCTGGCTCGTTCCAGACCGAGGAGGTAGGTAATGGTTACCTGCTGGTAGTGTATAATAAGGATACGGAGGCCTATGTGCCCTGGCTTTCGGGTATGCCTCAGAGCCATGCCGTAGCCCCCTTCAAGGCACCCGTTGACGAGTCGAAGATTAACATACAGTGGCTTCAGCATACCGACGAGTGGGGTAACACATTCCCCGATGGTGAGAGCTATGAGCTTATCTATCCCGAGGTTACTATGCCCATGGATGCTGTATATGCCTACAATGAGGGTGTGCTCACAGCCGAGGATATGGGTAACTATGGCGTGAAGCTCGAGTCTACTATTGGCGTTTATGGTACAGGTCTATTGGATGCCATCACCGACGAGGATATCATTGCTGAGTGGGTAAAGCAGGAGGCTGATGGCTTTATGGTTAATGGCCTCAATACCGCCTATTTTGAGAATGGAGAGTGGAAGAGCTACTATAAGAACACGGCGCAGGGTGGCGATGGTACCCCCTATGTACGTCGTTATACCTACGCTATGAGCCGTGGCCCATTGCAGGATGGTGCTGGTGCTAACGCCTTCTGGAATATTACGAATGCTACGCGTAGCGACCGTAGATTCCACTATCTCGATGCCGCAGGTTCGTGGGCTCAGGCTTCGGCCGCTGACCCCGATGTCCAGGCGGGCTTTGAGGAGTATATCTCGGAGATAGACCCTAACCGTGAGTATCCCGAGTTCTGGGAGGGTAGCATGAGTGAGCGTATCTTAGCATACCTTACGTCGAAGAATCTCCCTGTGGAGGTTAGCGACCAGGAGTATACAGACCTTATGGTATGGCATCGTGGCTTGGCTGTACCCGCAGCACGCAATGTGACGGATGAGGATGTTGTTCGTGGTAAGGAGTTGTTCGAGGAGATAGGATGCGCCTACTGTCACCGCCCCTCGTGGACTACGGGTGACGATGCAGTGCGCGACCCTGCTCGCTTCTTCGATGGCACGGAGTTGCCTCGCTTCCCCAACCAGAAGATATGGCCCTATACGGATATGGTACAGCATAAGCTATGTATGGTCAACGATATTCGTACGGGCTGGTGCCGTACGACGCCACTTTGGGGTCGCGGTCTACACCAGAAGGCTACGGGTTCGCCCACCGCTGACCGCTTGCACGACTGCCGCGCGCGTAACACTATGGAGGCAATCATGTGGCATGGTAGCGCTGAGAGTGATGCTCGCTACTCGGTCGAGAATTTCCGCGAGCTGAGCAAGCCCGATCGTGATGCTATCATAGCCTTTATCGACGCTATCTAACGATGAAACCTACTCTTAACACCCTGAAGCGCTTAAGCTTTGCGCTTCAGGGTATTATTATCTTAATACTTGCCACAGCAACCATCGTTGAGAAGCTCTACGGCACGGAGTATGCCCAGAGCAATATATATACGGCATGGTGGATGGTCTCCTTGTGGGGCCTCTCTGCGCTTACGGCTATGGCTTATGCCGTTGCTACGAAGCTATATCGCCGTTTTGTTGTCTTTGCGTTGCACGCCTCGTTGGTGCTTATCCTTGTGGGTGCGTTTGTCACGCACACCACAGCACGTCACGGTTATGTGACACTCCGCGAGGAGTGTGCCTCAGATCATTTTGTGCTAAATGAAGGGGGCGATGAGCCTCTTCCCTTCAGCCTGAAGCTCACCTCCTTCGAGCAGATAAATCACCGTGGCTCTAAGGCGGCGATGGACTATGTTGCGACGTTTAGTATAGCTCATGATGGGGATATTATCGAGGGACGAGTGTCGATGAACAACATATATCGCTATCGAGGCTATCGTCTCTATATGTCGCATGTCGACACAGATGGTGTAACCCTGGCTGTCGCCTATGATGCCTGGGGTATAGGCGTAACCTATTCAGCCTATGTTGCATTATTTCTATCCATTATAGCCTTTATGGTAAGTCGTGCCACACACCTACGCGAGCTTCTGCGCCATCCAGCACTTAAGCGTGGAGCTCTTGTTATACTCTTTACCGTTGTGGGCTTAAGAGCGTCGGCTGCCGATATGCCGCGCACAATATCGACAGAGGCTGCTGAGGCTATGGGGCGTATGGCCGTCTACCATAACGATCGTATATGCCCGATGCAGACCTTTGCCATTGAGTTTACCACGAAGCTCTATGGCAAGCCATCGTATAGAGGGCTTACGGCTGAGCAGGTGGTCGCTGGCTGGTACTTCTACTACGACGACTGGTCGCATGAGCCTATGATAAAGATAAAGGAGGGGGTGAGGAGTGTTATTGGCGTTGACGATAAGTATGCCTCGCTTCGCGACTTCCAGACACCATTGCGGGGTAATAAGCTAACTGAGGCGCTCACCTCCACCAATAGAAAGCTCCGTGGCGATGCCGTAGATGCGAACGACAAACTCGAGCTAATCTACCATCTTGCCAATGGTGAACTCTTTAGGATATTCCCTGTGGTGGATGACGAAGGACAATTTGCATGGTATGCACCTGGAGATGTGCCCTTAGCGAATGTGGAGTACGACGAGTGGCTATTTATCAATCAGAGTCTTAACTTTGTGGGCGAGAGTGTTGCGCGTCGTGACCATGAGCGCGTTGAGGAACTTTTTGCGAAGATTGCCCGCTATCAACGTACTAAGGCTGGCAATATTATGCCCGCCGAGGCGCGCTTCGAGGCGGAGATAACGTATAATAGCACCAATTATAATCGCCCCATTGCCATGGCATCTATCACCATAGGCTTTATCTGCCTTATACTCTTCATGTTCACAAAAGGGCATTGGCGCCGCTATGTCGGTTGGATGCTTATGTTGTGGCTTGTGGCGCTCTTTGCCTACCTTAGCTATCGTATAGCGCTACGTTGGTATATCACGGGCTACGTGCCACTGAGTAATGGTTTCGAGACCATGCAGTTTATGGCGTGGGGAACGCTACTACTCTCGTTATTGCTCTCTCGCAAGGTGACGATGATACCAGCATTCGGGGCTCTTATCTCGGGTGCTGCGATGATGGTTGCGATGATGGGCGAGGCCTCGCCGCGTATCACACAACTAATGCCTGTGCTACACTCACCGCTGCTAAGCCTCCATGTAGTTGTTATCATGTTGTCGTACGCACTGCTTGCCTTCATTATGCTCAATAGCCTCGTTGCTCTTATACGCTATCGTGATGCCGAGCAGTGTGAGTATCATACGGTTATCAGTCGCATAATGCTCTATCCAGCTATCTTCCTCCTGATTATAGGTATCTTTATCGGAGCTGTGTGGGCAAACATATCGTGGGGTCGTTATTGGGGTTGGGATCCAAAGGAGGTGTGGGCACTTATCACCATGCTCGTCTACGCTTTGCCGTTGCATAGCCGCAGCCTCTCGCTCTTCCGCCGCCCCCTGATATTCAACATATATATGGTTGTGGCCTTCCTTTCAGTGCTTATAACCTATTTCGGTGTTAACCTATTCCTTGGAGGTATGCACTCGTATGCATAAGGGTATAAATGATGAGGCTGAATAAAAAGTGTATTTTGTCGTTATACTCGCCCTCAAAATGCTCATTTACGCTAAGTAAACTCCGCTTTTTCGGGCTTCGTAGGCCTAAAACTACATCTTTTTATTCAGCCTCATGTATTATATATAGTATGGATGGAAGCTACTCGTTGAGGAAGATATTTACGGTGATAGGCTCCTCGTTGAGGGTCACGCTCTGGCGCTTAAGGTTGCCAGCATCATCGTAGTAGCGAAGCTCATAGTCGCGGTTCTTCTCTACGAGTACCGAGAACATGTCGTTCATGTCGCGTAGAGGTCCAGCCGTGAGACCTCCGCCCATCTGCTCCGTGCCGTGGAATATGTCGACACCCATGGCCACGCGGTCATCCGAGTGCTCCGTATGTGCAGCATCCTTATATCCCGCGATGCGAATGAATGTATGAGTGCCTGCCTCCATGTGGCGTGTGTACTGCTCGTAGGCGAGCTCCTGGTAGTGTGCTGTGACATTCTCGGCTCCCACCCACTTAGGTAGAGCCTCCACGGGACCCTCGCCTGTGCCGTCAGCCCACACCATGGGGAACCAATCATCGGCCTTGCCGAAGCGAGTGGCGTAGATGGCATAGTTGCGGTCGTCGGCCGTAGCCTTCGAGGCGTCGGGCATGAACCATAGGTGGTCGAGCTTTGATGGGAAGTAGTACTCCGTCACGCGCCATGCGCCATCCAACCATACCTCTGTCCAGCTGTGGTTACCGCGGTTGTCGTGCCATGAGGCTGTGCCCACGAAACGTGCGGGGATGCCCACAGCGCGGTAGGCGTCGACAAGCAATATTGATAATCCTGTGCATGAGGCCATGCCCTGGCGCATAGACTCGCGTGGGCTTTGGTTGGTTTTCTCGCGCTTGGTATTATAGTCCACGCCTGTGAGACGAGGTATGTTTCCATTTACGGCACATATCGCCTCGTACATCGTCTTGCACGTATCTACCGCGGGAACGAAGAGTTCGTAGAGCTCCTTACGCCATGGGTCGCGCACCTCGTCAACGACATAGTAGGGGAGCACATCGTTGAGATATACATCCTCGGGAAGTGCCTTTGCCCAGCTATACTTCGCGCGTGCAAGGGTGGCATACTTGACATTCTCTTTCAGAAGAGCCAGGTCCATAGCCTCGCGGTCGAAGTCGGGCATGTTGATAAGCAGGTAGGCCATAGCCTCTCTCTCGGCCTCGGGTGTCTCGGCCATAAGGCTGCGCAGAGCCTCTGCACGCTCCGACGCGGCGATAACATTCTCAAGCTCTACGGCGTACGATGGTGTGTTCTTAGCCTCGCGCTGCGATGCTCGCTCGCCAGGCCATAGGATGATGGCAAGCCCTGCTGCCACACCCGCCAAAAAACAGAGTATAAGTCTAAGTTTCATAGTTTTATTGGATTAATCTAAGTATCTCATTAACCTCCTTCTCGTCGACAACCCTCAGTGCAAATTCATCTACCGCCGCCGAGCCTCCCATCGATATGCGAGGGTTGCGGTACTCCATGCCACCCGCAACCATACGCTTGGCACTAAAATGTAGGGCGTCGACGCCCGCATCCATAAGCTCGCGAGCATTGGCAGCAACGACACCACTGCCAGCCATTATCTCTATGCGACCGTGCGCAATCTCCACAGCGCGGCGTATATTCTCGATGCCATCTATCGCCTTGTCGTAGCCTCCCGAGGTGAGTATGCGCGTGCATCCCGTCGTGATGATATCCTCCACCGCCTGAGCATAATCCTCGGTCATGTCTACAGCACGGTGGAAGGTGGTCTCCATGCCCTTAGAGGCCTCGACAAGCTGTCGTGTGCGCTCCACATCCACGTGGCCATCCGAGGTGAGGATGCCGAATACCACGCCCGTAGCACCTGCTGTGCGGGCACGCTCAATGTCGAGGAGCATCGTCGCGAACTCGTCGTCGGAGTATAGGAAGTCGCCACCACGTGGGCGTATCATGACGCTGAGGTCGAGATTTTCGATGTCGGCAACACGCTCGATGGTTGCCAATGAGGGCGTCACACCACCCTCTGCGGGCGAGGCGCACAGCTCCACACGGTTGACGCCAAGGCGCTCGGCTACGCGGCATGCCTCCACGCTATATGCACAAAGTTCTGTCTTCATTCTTTGGTTTGTTATAGTTGTTCGCTATCTATGAGGTTGTTGAGTACGGCATATACCGTAAGGCCTGCGACGGAGCGTATGCCTGTCTTATGAACTATATTCTTACGGTGCGATATGACGGTATGTGGCGATATGTTGAGCTCCGAGGCTATCTCCTTGTTGGTGTAGCCCTTAGCCACGAGGATGAGCACGTCGCGCTCACGCTCCGAAAGCTCATGGCTCTCGGCATAGTTATGCTCCGTAGGGGCATCAACTGCACGGCGCACAATGCGCAGTAGCTCCTCGGCCGAGGTATATATCGATGCTGTGGATGCAAACTTACGCGTAGCCTCATCATCAATGAGCGATGAGAGTACCCCCACCACGGGTATCTCCTCTATTGCTGCGCATGCTTTGAGGTCGCGATGTAGGGCTGCGGCCGCAATGATGACATCCACCTCCGTATTACGTAGCAGCTGCTCCAACTCTGTTGTGTTACGCACGAGACCGACAATCTCTCCCTCATGACTGCCACCTACGATGGTGGCTATGCCCTCGGCAACGAGTGTCGCAGGCTCAACTATGGCAACCTTGTAACGTCTCATATCTCTCGCGATTTAAGGTATAACTCGACCAGCGGCCTAAGTAGATATGTCTCTATGTTGCTATGGCGACGTAGGTCATCGCGTAGAGCATATACGTGTCGTAGCATGGCGCAGCGTAGTGCTGTAGGCACAGCCTCGGGAAGGCTCTTAATCACCAACGAGGCGATGTCGTTGGTGCGGTCATCAATGTCGGTGTGGGGCGCGTCTATGATGCTGAAGTTGGCATCGTGCCTGTTGGCAGCACTATCCACCACGGCGAATATGTGCTCCTCCTCCTCTTGGAAGTGGTCGACGATATAGTGTGTATAGTCGTCGTAGAAACGACGTAGCACATTGCGCGAGCGGTTGTCGGCATGCTCCAAGATCTCCTCTAAGTGAGCTGAGGCGTGGGGTAACATGTGCGAGGCATAGTAGTGATGCGAGGCGCGTAGGTAGCCTATGACCTCGGGCAGCATCTCAGCCCTCAGATCGCTTGTGGCGGGACGGTAGCTCGGATTTATGTGCATCGAGCATAGTATTAGAAATAGATCGGCCGAGTAGCCATCCCTCTGACACATATCCGCTATCGACATGTCGCCAAAGGGTAGGCGTATGTTGAGACGCGAGAATACCGACAAGAGCGATGGCTCTTGGTCGATGAGCTCAAAGATGTTCATCTCCTTAGAGAGCGAATGTGTAGAGCCTGTTATTATAATCTTATTCATTATATATCAATGTGTTATATTCTTACCAAGACTTATATCTATATCTATACCATGATTTTTATGCAAATATAGGAATAATTTTTCTAATCTCAAATCCCTATATTGTGGGATGCCGATATCCAAAAATTACCAAAATTATGCGATTGTGTAGTAGAAAAATAACCTCCATCTTTGCACCATGAAAGTTGGGCTTCGCAAGTGACGCTGAGATAGCGCTGTTAGAGCCCTTTAAGGAGAGAATCTTTTTAGTTTTTATTGGGTGTTAGCTCCCGTCTATCGGAGCGCAAAGGGTGTTGGAAAATCTCCGACACCCTTTTGATAAAAAAAACACCCACGAGCAAATGTGCCCGTGGGTTAACATGACTTAAGATTAACGAATTAACGATAAATTAGAACAAATGTCACAAATGTCCATAGTTTGTATATGGAAGCTCACCTTCGTAAATACCCTCATATCTATAGCCATTAGCATCAACAAAGTCAAAGATAATTTTATAAACATCACCATCCTTTTCAACTACCATCTCACCACTTGCAATATTAATACCATTAATCTTTGAATCTTCTAATACTCCAAATCTTGTGTTCCATACATCAACTGGATATGTATCAGTAGCAATCCCCTTCTCAATAGGATTATCACTATTACGAACATACAATTCGTACTTAATTCCGCTTTTAGAGTTCATAATAATCAAAGATGAATCATACTTAGAGTACTGATTGAATTGGCTATATATGTAGGCATTCTTCCATTTGTTTATGAAGATTTCGGGGTTCAATTCATCAACAATATAGTCTGCATAGTCGCTCCAATACTCCGCCTCCTTATACGCATTCACAGAATCAGTGTGTACGCAAATTCTTCGATTTGGGTTGTTGTTTGAAAACATATCGTTTCCTCCCATTGGCGGTGTTGTAGGCTTGCAATATACATTTGTTAGGTTGTAGCAGTCATGGAATACATTATTTCCAACCGTTGTTACGCTATTGGGAATTGTTACACTTGTTAGGCTACTGCAACCTCGGAATGCGTGGTTCCCAATTGAAGTCACATTATCGGGGATAGTGTATTCGGTTGCGCCACAACCAATTGCAAAAGCATAAAGATTGCCATCAACAATCAGGCATCTACCACCCTCCGATGCAAACTTACCCTTAAATTCTGTTAGGCTATCGCAATAAAAGAATGCACCCTCTCCAATATTAGTTACGCTATCAGGAATAGTGACACTTGTGAGGCTGTTACAACCTGCGTATTTACAACCAGTTATTACTCAATATTTTGCGAGTAATAAGTCAGAAATATGGCCATAACCTTTAAGGGTGCATTCTAAAAGGTGAAGATTTAACGTTTTTATTGTTTCTTAACGCTCAAAGCGTATCAATAAAGGGTATACCTTCTCTTTTCAGTGCTATTGCAGTTTGATGTTTCCATCATTCCACG